>NZ_JBSFDZ010000051.1:0-11138 GCF_053594175.1 Nocardia sp. NPDC001965 | reverse complement strand
CCCCGCAGGGCCCCCACCCGTGCCCCAGGTACAGGGCACGACCAGGACGGCCTGCTCCTACTGCGGCGTCGGCTGCGGAATCGTGGTCACGACCGAGGCGGATACCGCCGGTGCGCCGGTCATCGCCAAGGTCGGCGGAGACAAACTGCATCCGTCGAACTCCGGGCGGCTGTGTACCAAGGGCGCCACCCATCCGGCGATGATGCGGGCCCCGGGCCGGATGACCACTGCCTACCGCCGTCCCGAACGCGGCGTGGAACCACAACCGGCCGGGGTGGACGAGGCCGTGCGGGAGACCGCGGCGCGGCTGCGCCGGATCGTGGACGACCACGGACCCGACGCCGTCGCCCTGTACGTCTCCGGGCAGATGTCACTGGAAGCCCAGTACCTGGCCACGAAACTCGCCAAGGGTCATCTGCGGACCATCCACATGGAGGCGAACTCGCGGCTGTGCATGGCCAGCGCCGGCACCGGCTACAAACAGTCGCTGGGGGCCGACGGCCCACCGGGGTCCTACGACGATTTCGAGCATGCCGACCTGTTCTTCGTGATCGGCGCGAATATGGCCGACTGCCATCCGATCCTCTTCCTGCGGATGGCCGACCGGCTCAAGGCGGGCGCGAAACTGATCGTGGTGGATCCGCGGCGCACCGATACCGCGGCGCGCGCCGATCTGTTCCTGCAGATCGCGCCCGGGACGGATCTGGCGCTGCTCAACGGGTTGCTGTACCTGCTGGTCGAGGCCGGTGATATCGATTCCGGATTCATCGCCGAGCACACCGAGGGCTGGGATGCCATGCCGGAGTTCCTCGCCGACTACCCACCGGCAAAAGTCGCGGAACTGACCGGCCTGACCGAAGAATCCATTCGTACCGCCGCCCGCTGGATCGGCGAGGCCGGTGAATGGATGAGCCTGTGGACCATGGGGCTCAACCAGTCCACACACGGAACGTGGAACACCAACGCACTGTGCAACCTGCATCTGGCCACCGGCGCCATCTGCCGTCCCGGCAGTGGACCGTTCTCGCTGACCGGGCAGCCGAATGCCATGGGCGGGCGCGAAATGGGTTATATGGGGCCAGGTCTGCCCGGGCAGCGCAGTCTGCTGAACCCGGCCGACCGCGCGTTCGTGGAGGACGTCTGGGAGCTGCCGCCGGGGACGCTGCGTACCGAAGCCGGGCCGGGCACCATCGAGATGTTCCGGGAACTCGCGGCGGGGACGATCAAGGCCGCCTGGATCGTCTGCACCAACCCGGTGGCGACCGTCGCCAACCGGAAGACGGTGATCGCGGGTCTGGAAGCGGCCGAACTGGTCATCGCACAGGATGCCTACACCGAGACCGCCACCAACACCTACGCCGATATCCTGCTGCCGGCGACCCTGTGGGCCGAGGCGGACGCGGTGATGGTGAACTCCGAGCGCAATGTCACCCTGTTGAGCGGTTCGGTCGAACCCGCGGGCGAGGCCCGGCCGGACTGGCAATTGATCGCGCAGGTGGCGTCCGCCATGGGTTTCCCCGGCTTCGACTACGCGTCGAGCGCCGAGGTATTCGACGAACTGCGCCGTTTCGCGAATCCCGCCACCGGTTACGACCTGAGCGGGATAACGTACGACGGGTTGCGCGCGGGCCCGATGCAGTGGCCCTGCCCGGATCCGGACCGGCGCCGCAATCCGATCCGGTATGTGAACGACGGTACGAGCGGACCGCGCTACACCGATGCCGAGGGTAACGCGCCCCGCCTGGCCTTTCCGACCGCGAGCCGCCGCGCTGTCTTCTGGCCGCGCCCACATATGCTGCCCGACGAAATGCCCGACGACGACTACCCGTTCCTGCTCAATACGGGCCGTCTACAGCACCAGTGGCATTCGATGACCAAGACCGGCCGGGTCGGCAAACTCGTCGAACTGAACGGCGAGCCGTTCGTGGAGGTGCATCCCGACGATGCCCGGGCCCTGGAACTGGATCCGGGTGACCCGCTGGAGATCACCTCGCGGCGTGGGCGAGCGGTCCTGCCCGCGCGGATCAGTGACCGGGTCCGGCCGGGCGGCTGTTTCGCGCCGTTCCACTGGAACGACGAACAGGGCGAATACCTGACCATCAACGCGGTGACCCACGACGCCGTGGATGCCGATTCCCTGCAACCGGAATACAAGGCGTGCGCGGTGGCGTTGCGCCGGGTCGCGCCGATGATGCGGGCGCATACCCCGGAAACACCCGCGACCGCACCGGAACCCGTGGCGACCGGTACTCATCCGCTGGCCGCGATGCTCGGCCTGGACACGGCCGCCACCCCGACCCTGAGTGAAACCGAACGGATCTACCTGGGTGGTTATCTCGCGGCGCTGCAGTCGCTGCCGGTGTCCGGACAGCCGGTACTTCCTTCGTCCGCGCCGCTCTCGGAACGCAGCCGGCTGTGGGTCGACGGTCTCCTGGCCGGTATGTACGCACGCGGTACAGCGGCCGATCCGGCACCTGCCGGTGATCCGGCCCACGAGTCCCACGCTCGCACCGTGACAGTGCTGTGGGCTTCGCAGACCGGTAATGCCGAGGATTTCGCCGCCACGGCGGTCGCCCGGCTCACCGAATCCGGGCTGCACCCACGGCTGCTCGATATGGATTCCTGCGACCTCGACGTGCTGACCGGTGATGTACTGGTGGTCACCAGTACCTTCGGCGACGGTGGACCGCCGGACAACGGCGCCGATTTCTGGACCCGGCTCGACGACAGCGCGATTCGGCTCACCGGTATGCGGTACGCGGTCTTCGCACTCGGTGACTCCTCCTACGACGATTTCTGCGGGCACGGCCGCAAACTCGACATGTTGTTCGCCGACCGTGGCGCGCAGCGGCTCCTGCCCCGCCAGGACTGCGAACCCGATTTCGACGAGCCCGGCGCACAGTGGCTGGACGAGGTGGTCGCCGCGTTGTCCGAGTCCGGCGGCCCCGGCGCCGGTGACGAGACCGGCGGCAGCGGCCCGGGCACCGGATCCCCGGCCGGTGGCGGCACCGCGATCGGAGTCCTGGAACGCACCGCCCCCGCACCGCTTCCGGTGCGGCAGGTCGCGCCCGCCCCGTTCACCCGTACCGCGCCGCTCACCGCACCGCTGCTCGGGAACGAGGTACTGACCGCACCCCACGCTGCCAAGGAGGTCCGGCGGATCGGCTTCGACCTGAGCGGGCTGGAGGCCCGGTACGAGGTTGGTGATTCGCTCGGTGTTCAGCCGACGAACTGTCCTTCGCTGGTCGGGGAATGGCTCGGCGCGACCGGTCTGGACGGACGGCGGGAGGTCGAGGCCGGTGGCGCCGGGATGACGCTGGAACAGGCGCTGCGCACCCACTACGACATCACCAAGGTCTCCCGGGATCTCCTGGAATTCGTGGCGGGCCACAACCGGAGTCACCGCCTCGCCAAACTGCTGCGCCGCGACAACCGCAACGAGCTGGCCTCCTATCTCTGGGATCGCCAGCTGGTCGATGTCCTGCGCGATTTCCCGGTCCACGCCGATCTCGTGGAATGGCTGGATGTCCTGAAGAAACTGCAGCCGCGCCAGTATTCGATCTCGTCGAGTCCGCTGGTGAGCCCGGACCGGGTGGAACTCACCGTGGGGGTCGTCCGCTACGGCGATCCGGCCGCCACGGGGTCGGCGGTCCGGCGCGGTGGCGTCTGCTCGACCTTTCTCGCGGATCGTTCCGCGGGCGCCGGGGTGCCGATATTCTTGCAGCGCGCACCACATTTCCGGCCGCCATTGGATCCCGGCACCCCCATGATCATGGTCGGCCCGGGCACCGGTATCGCCCCGTTCCGGGGATTTCTGCACGAACGGCGCGCGCAGGGCGCCACCGGCCGCAACTGGCTGTTCTTCGGCGACCAGCATGCCGCCCAGAATTTCTACTACCGGACCGAATTGGAGGATATGTTCCGGACCGGCCACCTCTCCCGGCTGGACCTGGCCTTCTCCCGGGATCAGCGGGAGCGGATCTATGTGCAGCACCGCATGATCGAACACGGCGCGGAGCTGTGGTCGTGGCTGCGCGACGGCGCCCATTTCTATGTCTGCGGCGATGCGGCGCGGATGGCCAAGGATGTGGACGGCGCGCTACTGCGGATCGCCCGCATCCACGGCAAACTCGACGAGGACGGCGCCGCCGCGTTCAAGAAGCAACTCACCGCCGAGAAACGTTACGTCCGCGATGTGTACTGACCGCTGCCCGCGATCCGGCCTCAGGCGGCGGGTGGGTTGAGGCGGGCGAAATCGGGCAGGCGGTAATAGGGGTAGTACGGGTAGGGCGGCGTGAGCGCGCTCGCTTTGTCGAGGCGGTCGAGCTGGTCGGCGGTGAGTGTCCAGCCGATCGCTCCGAGGTTCTGCCGCAACTGTTCCTCATTGCGCGCGCCGACGATGACCGTACCGACGGTGGGCCTGGTGAGCAGCCAGTTGAGCGCGATCTGCGGGACGGAGCGGCCGGTTTCGGCGGCGATTTCGTCCAGTACGTCGACCACGTCGTAGAGATGCTCCTGATCCACCGGCGGGCCCGCCTCCGCGGTCCGGTGCAGCCGGCTGCCCGCGGGTAGCGGCTGTCCGCGACGGATCTTGCCGGTGAGCCGGCCCCAGCCGAGCGGACTCCACACCACCGCGCCCACCCCCTCGGCCAGACCCAGCGGCATCAGTTCCCATTCGTAATCACGGCCGACGAGCGAGTAGTAGACCTGGTGGGCGATGTAGCGGGTCAGGCCGTGCCGATCCGCGGCGGCCAGCGATTTCATCAGCTGCCAGCCGGCGAAATTGGACGCCCCGATATAGCGGATCTTGCCCGCGCGAACGAGATCGTCGAGTGCGTGCAACACCTCTTCCACCGGGGTTCGCGCATCGAATGCGTGCAGCTGGAACAGATCGATATGTTCCACGCCCAGCCGGGTGAGCGAAGCCTCGACCGCGGCGATCAGACGGCTCCGGCCGGTTCCGGCGTCGTAGGGGCCCGGCCCGGTGGGCAGGCCGGCCTTCGTGGACAGCAGCAGCCGATCGCGGCGGCCGCGGATAGCGACGCCGAGCACCTCCTCGGAGGCGCCGTCGGAGTAGACATCGGCTGTATCGAACATGGTCACGCCCGCGTCGAGGCTGATGTCGACGAGTCGGCGCGCCTGGTCGGCATCGGTATCACCCCATGCCTCGAACAGCTCGCCGCGGCCGCCGAAGGTGCCCGCACCGAAGCTCAGAGCGGGGACGACCAGACCCGAGGTACCCAACCGCCGGTATTCCATCTCGACTCCTAAAGGGTCTATTGTTTCGTTAACGACTCGAACATACACCCTTCGATCATTAAATGAAACTGGAGTTCCATTATGGCTGAAGATGTGGCCACACCCGGCTCGGTCCGCCCCGGCGGCCGCACCGCCCGCGTACGGGCCGCGGTACTGGAGGTCGCCGGTGACCTGCTCGCCGAACACGGTTTCGCCCACCTCGACCTCGCCGAGGTCGCAGCCCGCGCCGAGGTCGGCAAGACAACGGTCTACCGTCGCTGGCGCACCCCGACCGGACTCATCGCCGACCTCCTGGTGGACATGGCCGAACAGTCCCTGCCCCGTGCCGAGACCGGCTCCCTGCTCGGCGATCTGACCGCCAATGCGCGACTGGTCGCGAAAACCCTCGCCGACCCGAGGCAGGGCCGCCTCTTCCGGGCCGTCATCGCCGCCGCCACCTGCGACGAGAGCACCGCCGTCGCACTGCGCCGGTTCTACGACGTCCGGCTCGCCGAATGGTCACCCTGTATCACCGATGCCGTCGCACGGGGCGAGGTCCCGGCCGGTACCGACCCCCGTGCGGTACTGACCGCGGTATCCGGTCCGCTCTACTACCGGCTGCTGGCCAGCGGCGACCCCATCGACGAGCCCGCCGCCCGCGCCGCCGCCGAAAGCGCGGCGCAAGCGGCGGCGGCGGGCATCTTCACCACCGATCGAGCACCATCGGCCCGACCGTAGCGTCGCGAACCCACGGGCGAGCCCGCCTCACCGCGCGCTGGGAATCCAGAACGGATCGCGCCCGGTGAGGCCCAGAACCCGGTGTAGCGGTGGCGCACCCGGCCCGACCGGCACCACGGGCCCGAAGAGTCCCGGGGTCCCCGCCGGCGGCGTGTCCTGCAGGAACTGCAGCAGGATCTCGAGATCACTGTCGGCCACCTCGACACCGCGACCGGTGGCGCGAGCCAGATCCCAGGCATGGATGACCAATTCGTCCAAGGCGACGCGGGCCGTGATCGCGGCGGGCATGACCACCCCACCGGCCTCGGTATCGCCCTCCCACGCCGCCGGCTGCTGCCAGGCCGCGGCGAGTGCCTTCAACTGCGCCGGGATCCGGATCCGCCAATCAGGTGCCAGGGTTGCGCCGGAACCGAATTCGGGTGCGGCGGACTTCCCGGCCGCCTCCTTCGTCGCCGCAGCGCGGAACGCCTCGGCGAGCCCGCCGACATGGTCGAGAATCGCGCGAACCGGGAGGTCGGCGGGAGTTCGGACGTCGAGCTGTTCGTCGCCGATCGCGGCAACAGTATCGGCGAGCGCGGCGGCCGCCGCCGACAGGTCGAATTCGGGATGCATCGGAGCTCCTCGGGTCGGTGGATCACCTGTACCGACGAATCCGGCCGGTGGAACTCACCGGCCGCGGCGCAAAACGATGCCGATCCGCGACCGCCCGGGAGCACACCCGGTCGAGCCGTGCTCGGAACCGATCACTACGGCCGCGCCCGTCCCGAGAGGCGGAATTACGCCGAGGCTCCGACATTCGTGCGGACCGCGGTGTGCAGATCACGCAGCCCGGCTCGATCCGTGACGACCTCCAGCACCCGCAATCCGGTCGCCGAGCCGCCGAGTTCGGTCGCCAGCTCGTCCAGGCCCACCTGCCGGTGCGGGATCCGATACGCCGCGCACAGTGCCGACAGATCCATACCGTGCGGCGTACCGAAGACCCGCTCGAAAACACCGGCGTACTGGGGATCTCCTTGTTCGAGGAGTTCGAAGATACCGCCGCCGTCGTCGTTGGCGACCACGATGGTCAGATCCTCGGGGCGGGGTTCACCGCGCCCGATCAGCAGTCCGGACGCATCGTGGAGGAAGGTGAGATCGCCGATGAGCGCAACGGTCCGGCCCGGGTGGTGCAGCGCCGCGCCGACCGCGGAGGACACCGTGCCGTCTATCCCCGCCACACCGCGATTGGACAACACACGGACGCCGGGCCGCGGCGCGGCGACCAGTGCGGCATCACGTACCGGGTTCGACGCCCCCAGGAGCAGCTGGTCGCCTTCGCGCAGCGCGTCCATCACGACCGCGGCCACATGCAGGCCGGTGGGTTTCGGATGCCTGGACAGTTCCTCGCGCACGACCGAGCGGGCTCGCTGGTCGAGGTCACGACAGCGGGCCAGCCATTCCGGGCTGGGCGCACCGCTGGTCACCGCACGGGTACCGGTGCCCACCACATTGCCCGAAACATCCGGCCAGCGCGGGCCGGTGGTCAGGGCGTACACCGTCACCTCGGGGTCGGCCAGCACCCGGGAAACCTGCCGGTGCAGGGTGGGCCGGCCGGTGATGACGGCCTGGCGGGGTTTCAGCAACGGCAGCGCCAGCGGGTGCAGCGCCGGACCGTGCACGGGCGCGGTGGGCTCGGCGACCGTCGGTAGTGCAGCCAGTTCGGTGCGCAGGCCGGCGCCGTGACCGGAGATCACGACGGTATCGGGAGTGAGGTCGATATCGAGCGGAACATCGAGTGTGGCGTACTGCGTTGCCGTCCAGGGCTGCTCGGCGCCGCGCCCGGCGGGAATGGTCTCGCCCTCCCGGGAATCCGGGACCAGTGGCTCGCGCAGCGGGATATCGAAATGAACCGGCCCGGCATTGCCCGACCGGGTCCCGCGTGCGGCGGCCAGCACCCGGCACACCGATGACCGCCAGACACTGTTCTGCCGCGGGTAATCGGCGGCGGGCTCGGCCTCGGCCAGACCCAGATTTATAGTGGCCCGCACCTGGCTGCCGAACAGACCCAGCTGCTCGATCGTCTGATTGGCACCGGTGCCCAGCATCTCGTACGGACGGTTGGCACTGAGTACGATCAGCGGAACCCGGGCGTAGTTGGCCTCCAGTACCGCGGGCCCCAGGTTGGCCACTGCCGTTCCGGAGGTCATCACCACCGGAACCGGGGCACCCGAAGAGATGGCCAGGCCGATCGCCAGGAACCCGGCGGTTCGCTCGTCGACTCGCATATGCAAGCGGAGCCGGCCCGCGGCGTCGGCGGCCTGCAGGGCGAACGCCAGCGGAGCGTTACGCGAGCCGGGGCACAGTACGACCTCCCGAACCCCACCGCGAGCGAGTTCGTCGACGACCACCCGCGCCTGCGCTGTTGACGGATTCACGCCTCCAGCCTGTCAGACCCCGGCCGCCGCGTCTGCGTCGGCCTGCTCACACCCATGAGTCGTCGCGGAACTCCGCGGAAACGAATCCGGCGGTTCCACCCGAAAGGGCCGCTCGCCGGATCCGGAACACCCCCGTGTACTTCCCCCCGTTGGGGACCTCGTCGTCGAGGCCCCCCAGGTGCCGCGCATCGGCGCGGCCGAATCGCACGTCGGTCAGCCGGCGTGCTTCTGCACCAGATCGCCGAGCCGGGGCAGCGCCTCGACGACGTTCTTCTTGGCCGACGAACGCATCGAGTTGTAGACCTTCTGCAGGGCCGGACGGCTGGAGCTCGCCGCGCGCGCGTCGGTGACGGTCAGCAGGGACTCGGCGACCTCGTCACCCTTGGAGCTGAGCAGCTCGCCGAAGGTGCCGGTGCCACCGGCCTGGAACTCGGCCCAGTACGGCTGGAGCTGCTCGAGCAGCTTGGGCGCCAACGATTCCAGGGCATCGGGCACGATGGACGGGCTGATCTTCTTCACCGCCGCGTACCCACCCTTCACGGCCAGACCCGACGCACCACCCTTATCGGAGACCTCGGCGTCCAGGACCTGGACGGCGTCGGCGAGGAAGGCCGGGCGCGTGGCCTCGTCAAGCAGTGATTCAGACAGTGCTGCAACCAATTTAAGGATCCTCCGGATCAGTACTCGTATGGACGGGCAACGCAACTATACGCACCACCCGCAGGAGTACTTTCCGCCCCGCATGGGTAAGCAACAGACGGAGATGACACCTCCGCAACGACGGAAGTGTCGCGCGGCCCGGACATTCGGCGCACCGGACCGTGTTGAACAGCGCCTGCGGCGGCACGACCGGGAGAAACGTGCGATCCTCCGGCCCGGCGAAAACAGCGGTCCCGTCAGGGTCGATGTAACGGCATCCCGCCGGGCCACCCGATCACGGCTGCCACGGCAGGAGTTGAACCATCAGCCCTTCACTATCGGCCAGCACCGCGCCTTCCTCATCGACGAGTTCGGCACTGATGAAAGTTTTGCGGCCTTCGATTCGCTCGACCCGGCCGCGCACCGTCAACGGCGTATCCAGCGGAGTGACCTTGCGGTAGTTCACGTGCAGGAAAGCTGTCCGGCTGATGGGGCGTCCGGCGTAGTGCACCGTCATACCGAACAGGTCGTCGAACAGCAGCGGCAGCACACCACCGTGCGCGGCGGAGTTGCCACCGAGATGGAAGCGGCGGAACACACCCTTCATGACGATGCCGTCGGGTCCGGCCGAAACCGTGCGCCAGGGCAGCAGCAGCAGGCTGCCGCGCCCGGGAAGTTCGACGGCCCGGCCCGCCGGTCCCTGCTGTTCCGGAGCGCGATAGGGCCCGAGCAGATCGATCAGCGCGTTCACCTGATCGCGGGCCGCACCGAACACCTCGTCGGGAGCGTCGGCCGAGACGGCGAGGTCCTGGAGCGTACGCATGGCCTCGACGAATTCGCCGAACTCCGGCCCGACCCGGGCCGGGGTGATCTTCGGGAACCCGCCGTGCCGCTCGTACCGATCCTCGTCGACAGCGCTGTCGTCGATCGTCGGTTGGGTCTGCTCACTCATATACGCACCGTAACTCCGGGTTATACGCCGTCCAAACATTTCGGCTCAGATGTGGTGAACTCAACGGCCCACCGGCGGCGGCGCCACGCCTGATGTAATCACCCCATGACGTTCAATCCGACGCTGTGGCGCGAAGTGGCCGGGTTCGAGAACCTGACCGATATCACCTACCACCGCCACATCGAACAGGGCACCGTCCGGATCGCTTTCGACCGCCCCGAAGTGCGCAATGCCTTCCGGCCGCACACCGTCGACGAACTCTTCGCCGTACTCGACCACGCCCGGATGACCGCCGACGTCGGCGCCGTCCTGCTCACCGGCAACGGCCCCAGCCCGAAGGACGGCGGCTGGGCCTTCTGCTCCGGCGGCGACCAGCGCATCCGCGGCCGCAGCGGCTACCAGTACGCCAGCGGCGACACCGCCGAAACGGTGGACAAGGCCCGCGCCGGACGGCTCCACATCCTGGAGGTCCAGCGGCTCATCCGATTCATGCCCAAGGTCGTGATCGCCCTGGTCAACGGCTGGGCCGCCGGCGGCGGCCACAGCCTGCACGTCGTCTGCGACCTCACCCTCGCCAGCCGCGAACACGCCCGTTTCAAACAGACCGACGCCGACGTGGGCAGCTTCGACGGCGGTTACGGCAGCGCCTACCTCGCCAAACTGGTCGGCCAGAAATTCGCCCGCGAGATCTTCTTCCTGGGCCGCACCTACACCGCCGAGGACATGCACGCCATGGGCGCGGTCAACGAAGTGGTCGACCACGCCGAACTGGAGAACGTCGCCCTGGAGTGGACGGCGGCGATCAACGGAAAATCCCCGCAGGCCCAGCGCATGCTCAAATACGCGTTCAACCTGGCCGACGACGGCCTGGTGGGCCAGCAGTTGTTCGCCGGTGAAGCGACCCGCCTGGCATACATGACGGACGAAGCTGTCGAAGGCCGTGACTCCTTCCTGGAGAAACGAGCCCCCGACTGGACCCCCTACCCCTGGTACTTCTGACCCACACATCAGTCACCCAACCCGAAAAAGCCCGCAACAAACCCGCACACCCCCACCCCCCGCACCCCCCGAGTCGAGTTTTACGAGACACCTCGAAGGGTCGAGGCCCGTCTCGCCGTTCAGGCCTCGAAAGCGCATGAGCCGAAGGCTCGAGTCTC
>NZ_JBSFDZ010000050.1:0-31911 GCF_053594175.1 Nocardia sp. NPDC001965 | reverse complement strand
CTGGTCCTCGGTCAATTCATGCCTACGTGCCACCACGACCACACATCAAATCAAACCGGCACCTCAACCGCCCAGACTTTGAGGACACTCTCTAGGGTGCGCTTGGCATCGAGCTTCTCCGTGATAAACAAGGATGTGAGGGTCTTCCCAGTACCGCAGGCCATGATGAGCTGCCCACGGTCAGCGGTCTGAAAGCCATTGATGACGTTGCGTATCGCTTCACGCTGGTAGTCACGCGGTTTGGCGGACTTCGGCGGCGGCGATGGACGGAGGTTTGCCGGCTCGCTCGGCCAATCAACCTCTGATGTCAGCAAGTCACTCAAACCTAAGAAGCTGGTGTGCTTTTCCTGGTCGTTGATTGTTCGCCGAGCTATGTGATGCAGCTTGTCGGTGGTGGCAATCAGGAGTCGGAAGGAGAAGACCGCACGCGACGACTCAGCCAGAAACTTGTTCACGTCGTTCTTGGTGACCGTGTGATCCGGAGCGTAAGCCTTGGCTTGGATGGCCCAGAGCTTCCTGTTGTGGTCCTCGGCGACTAGGTCGATGCCAGCGTCGGCAGCCCAGCGACCCGGCCAGTCATCCCATAGCCACACCCGTCGTAGCGTGGCCCTGTAGGTCGGGTCGTTGGTCAAGAACCACTTGCAGAGATGCTCGAACTCCCTGCCTCGTTGCACAGGATCGTCATCCAAGTGGTCAATGAGTTCGACGAAGGTCCCCATAGCGCCGCATAGTAGGTCAGCTGTCCGACATCCGGTGAGCAATGCTCGGAACCTGTTTAATGCGCGCAACCGCCACCATCGCCGGGGCAATAACGCGGCACATGCGTCTGACACCTGATGACAGCCGCGAAGCGCGGGCGCCGAGATGCCAGTATCGACCCTTCGGTACGACCGTGCACTCCACTCAACGAACCTCGAGACTGCGGGACAGATCTCCGGCTCTCGCCGGGCACGACGGGTTCACGCGTCCGCCGTTCAGAGTGAGAAGAGCTACGGGATTAGCCGGTTCGCGTCGCCTCCGGCAGGTCGAACAGCGGAGTGGCGGTAACGGCAGTCGGACGCGGTGGCGCGCAGCCGGTCCAAGACCAGTGGATCCGGCGCGTCCGCAACGCCGAGAGGCCGAGCAGCCCAGTTCGACGCTGCAGGCGCTGTAGGACGAGAACTGGCCACGTCAGCCGAATTCGCACCATTTAACTCTGCGCCCCGCCGTTCACAGAAGCGGGTGACACCCCCTGGCCCGAAGTCACGATCGAACGAGCACGCGCACCGGGTCATACAGTGCCCGGTGCCATTTCACGGCCGAGCAATCTGCCGAGGCGATTGACGTCAGCCCATGCAGACCTCGGTCCACGACAGCAGCTCGCACCTCCGGATCACTGCCGGCCGAATTGGGCGCGCCACATCGCGGACAGCCTCCGGCGAGAACACCGACTATGCGATAAGACCACGGTGATGTACGAGGAGCCTGAACAGACTCGGCCGTCATGCGCACCCCGGGCAACGTTCGTCCTGTCCACTGGACTCATTGCTGAGTAACGACTTTCAGCGATTCAAAACCTGCTGACTGGCATACCAAACTCACCCTCAGCGCCGCTACAGCCTCGCTGTAGGAACGACAGATTCTGAACGCACCCCCTCTGTAACGAGCGCACGGCGGCTTCCCGTAGGACCTCGGCCGAAAGGACACAGTCCTGGCTGTACGACCAGTCAGATGACTGCTGCTACCCGGGCTCACCCGAGTAGCTCGATTCAGCCGCTACCGTGATCGATTGTCGAGGCGTGCGAGTGACGGAGGTGCATCGCAATGACAACAGTGCCGGAAGGCTCTCATTCGGACGCGAAGACAGTCGAGGTCGGCTGCCCCACGCCCACCGCGCACAAGCGGCTCGATGAAGCACACCGATGGTGGCATGGCTGTCAGGAGCATTACGACAGCCCGCGAGCCTTTCAACAACATCTCAATGCCTGTCTGCAGTCACTGCGCAATATCACGTTCGCGCTGCAAAAAGAGAAACATCGCATCGATAGTTTCAACGAATGGTATCCGGCTTGGCAAGACAAGATGCGTGACGATCCGATCATGCGGTGGCTGATCAATTCCCGCAACCGAGTCGTGAAACAGGGCGACCTCGAAATCGAGTCGACAGCAACAATTCGAGTTCTGCTCGACTATTCCGACGTTGTCGACCTTATCGACGACAGCCTCGCTCAAGCTGCCCGGCGAGACGGAACGGTAACGCGCCAGATATCGCCGCTGACAGATCCTCCGGAGTACCTGCGCTACCTGCGGTCACTGCCCCGCCAGCTCGTTAAAGACGGTAGTTTCGTCGTGGAGCGGCGCTGGGCCGACAAGGCCCTACCCGACACCGAGATCTTGGAGGCATTAGCGCATTGCTACAGCGTGCTGTCAGGGCTGCTTAAGGATGCACATCGTGCGACTGGTCGGCTTCCCGATGCTGCCGATAAGCTCTGGCCATCGGACTATCTCAGGCCCCCCTGCATGGTCACCACTCTGAATCGGCGCAGTGCCCAATACCGAATCGACGATGGTTCTCCTGTCTCCTCTGTCCTCCACCCAACCCGCCCCCTCAGCGAGCGCGAGCAGAAGCGCGCTGACAGGAAGTATCGTCTCGACGAGTTCAGGGGAGCGCTAGCTAGCTGCAGCGACTTCACTCTGGACGCTGTCGACCCACTGTTCGACCTGGCGAAGCGGGTCCTCAAGGCTGATCGTTACCACCAATTCATCACCATTCTCGTCGATGGGACCGGACAGATCCTGATCGAAGCACCGATCTTCGACGATCGGATTAGCAAGCACCGCTACTTCAAAGACCTGGCTCTGCGCGTTGCATCCCGAGCCATCAACGCGGTTATAACAATTTCGGAGGTGTGGGAGTCCTCCTTACACACAAACTCCGACGGCACCTTGATACCACCCGCCGAAGCGCCTGACCGCCGGGAAGCGCTTGAGGTCTTCGCCGTAGCCGCGAACGGGTCAAGCCGCCATCGTGGTGTCTACTTCCATCGCCAATTCCGCAAAATCATCTTCGATGAGGAGTTCGGTTCGCGGTCCGTCCGCGAGACCTCCCTCCAGAACAACGCGATCGAACCTGTACTGGCAGTGTGGCGGCGACGGGCGGAAGTCGACGGATAACGCCTGGGCGCAGGCCTGGCCTGAGCGCAGACCGTCGATGACACCAGGAACTATGGCACCTGGATCGGACTCGGTCGCGTTCCCGATTCTGGTCTCCATGAGCAGCGGCCACGTTGAAGCTAGGCGATGGACGCCAAGGTCCTGAATGGGACCAGGTGCCTGTTGCGCAATCGGGTCAGGTGGATCGGGCATGCTGGCCTCACCGATTTCGGAGCGGCGGCCTCTTATCTGATTGACAGCGGTGGACCACCGGTCGTGCTGGCATGAACGCGCGTCGGCCACCCGAGCGTTCAGAAACGCACGGCTTCGACATTACCGGCTGCGCGGTGTGTCGGAGACAACTGGCCAACCTACGCGCGAGAATCCCGAACATGTCGCACAGCCACGAAGACCCGACAGCGCCACAGCCCACCAATCGGCAATCTCGACCAGCCATCGGACCCGAAGCAGATCTTGAGATCATCTCCGTCAACGACCACTACGACAAAGCACTCCCCCAGCAACAGGCCCACATTGAACCGTCACGGATTTGGGGCCGCTTCCGTCTTTGAGGAAGATGGTTCCCATCATATCGAAGCGTTACCCGCCCGAGGTTCGTGAGAAGGCCGTGCGTCTGGCTCTGGAACGGCTCGATGAGTACGGATCCGCCTACGCCGCTGCGCGTGCGATCGGCCCGATGGTCGACGTGCACCACGAAACGCTGCGGTTGTGGATCAAGAAGGCCCTCGAGCAGGTGCCGTCGGAGACCGTGACGGCCTCGCCGGGCCTGTCGAGCGCCGAGCGCGACGAGCTCGCGAGGTTGCGCAAAGAGAACCGGGACCTCAAGCAAACCAACGAGATCCTCAAGCTCGCATCAGCTTTTTTCGCGCGGGAACTCGACCCGCGACACCGCTGATCGTCGGATTCATCGACGAATACCGTGAGGTCTTCGGCGTCGAGTCGATCTGCCGTGCACTGTCGATGCATGGAGTGCAGATCGCGCCCAGGACCTACCGCAAGGCCCGCCGTCGGCCGGCCTCGGCGCGCGACGTCGCCGACGCCTATGTCGAGAACACCCTACGTGGGCTCGACGGTGCACCCGAGCAGCTCTACGGACGCCGCAAGATGACACGCTGGCTGCGTCGCCAGGGCCATGACGTGGCGTTCTGCACCGTGGACCGGATCATGCGCGAACTGGGACTCAACGGAGCCGTCAGAGGCCGGCGACACCGGACCACGATCCCCGCCAAAGACGGGATCCGAGCCGGTGACCGGCTCAACCGCGACTTCACCGCGACCGCGCCGAACCAGGTATGGGTGGCCGATTTCACCTACGTCTCGACCTGGACGGGGTGGGCGTATGTGGCGTTCGTGTTCGACGCCTACTCCCGCGCGATCGTCGGCTGGAACATCTCGGCGTCGAAAACGACACCTTTGGTGTCCAAAGCGGTCAACATGGCCGTGTGGCGGCGTGACCATTACGGGCATCCCGTCGAGCCCGGACTGATTCACCATTCCGATGCGGGGTCTCAATATGTTTCGGTGAACTTCACTGAATCGCTCGCACTGCAAGGTATTTCACCGTCGATCGGATCGGTCGGGGATGCCTACGACAATGCACTCGCCGAGTCGATCATCGGCCTGTTCAAGACCGAGGTCGTGCGCCGACACGGCCCTTTCAAAGCCATCTCCGAGGTCGAGTACGCGCTGATGGAATGGTGCGACTGGTACAACAACGCCCGCCTGCATTCCCGGCTCGGCTACCTCGCCCCAGCCGAGTATGAAGCCGACTACTACGCTCAACTATCGCCACGCCGACCGGCGCTGGTCTGAAACCTGAAGCCGGTCCCGAATCCGTGACGGTTCATTTCCGGTTCGCTGAACTCGGTGGCTTGTGGCCGCTGGGCGTGTCGGGTGAGGGTTTGTTGGAATGTCAGGGCACGCTCCGGTTCCACGGCGGCTACCACCGCGGCGATTCGCATGACTGCGAGCACCCGCTCCGCCGGGTCGGTGATGGTGTGGGCGAGGGTTTCGGCGCGGTCGGGATCTATACCCGCCAACACCGCGGCGATACGGGTGACCGTGCCCATCGGATCCCACAGGTCTGATATGAAGCTGGTGAGGGTTTCTGCGTGGTCAATGAGCTGATTTGCTTGCTCTGGGTCGGTATTCATCAGGGCTGTCGCGATACGTGCGAATCCAACTGGTCGCATCATCGGGGACCAGCCAGCCCGACCTATCAGCATGTACAGACCAGCTTCTCCCAGCCGGTAATGGCGGCGCACGCAACAACTCTCGGCGTCGAACTGCGCCAACCAGGCAAAGCGCTGCGCGCGGCCCGCTCGATAGACGTTGACTGCATCGTCTCCGTGCCACGTCGCGGCCGTCACCTCATCGAAGTCGCCCGCGCCTGCATGCAACGTGAGGAGGACATCGCGGCGCTGACGATGCTGGTGAAGTCGGAACAGACTGCGCCCGAGACTATCCGTTACAACGGGTTCGCCCGAGATATGCTTCGTGACCTGTTGTGGAAGCCTCCGGCGGGTATGCGCACCGATGTCCGCGACCACAGCCAGCGATTAGGGCTTCGCGTCTAGGCTCAGGTTTGAAAGTGGTAAGGGCGGGCGCGTGTCCACCCTCATTCGTGTTGAGGCAAACTCTGGGGCAGAATTGCCCACACGCGAACGGACAAGACTTCCACTACCGCACGTCTGTGGTAACGCAGACGTCGAAGACTTCTCAAGATTCAATCCAGGTCGCTCCAACTCCACGGATCAGCCGGACGTCCGTCGGAGTCACGTCCGAAGCGGAAGATCTCCGGATCATCAATACAATCCAGAAATTGAGAGAACATCGCAGCACCTGGCAGTCGATGGACTAGCGTTGCAGCCTGTTCGACCAGCCCGAGATTCTGAAGGGAGCGCAGCAATGTGACTGCGCTCTCGGTAGATTCTTCGATCTCGGTGGTTGCCCGGTTGACGATCCTGGTGGCGTGCTCAGTCAACTCAAGGTTCCAGAGCGCGACGAGGAGCTTCGCGACACCCTTCGGGTAGTCGAGATCGGTTTCAGTGGTAGCCCGTTCAGCGATCCTGGTGGCGTACTCAGTCAACTCAAGCCCACGGAGTGAGACGAGGAGATCCGCGACGCCCACCGGGTTGGTGAGATCGGTTTCAGTAGTAGCCCGTTCAGCGATCCTGGTGGTGTACTCAGTCAACTCAAGCCCACGGAGTGAGACGAGGAGATCCGCGACGCCCACCGGGTTGGTGAGATCGGTTTCAGTAGTAGCCCGTTCGGCGATCCCGGTGGCGTACTCAGCGATGCGGAGATCCCAGGGGAGCGAGTCGAGGAATTTTGCGGTGCCTCTTGGGTTGGTGCGTCCGATTCGAGGCGCAGGAGCCGCAAACTTGTCAATCGTTTCTAAGCGCCAAAGATATCCACGCAATGCGAGGCAACTTCCTAGGCCACCTGGATCGACGAATATTTCCTTCCAGCTGATGCGCTCGAAAATTTTGGCGACCTGCTCTGAGAGCCCGAGCTCCTCGCAGCTTTCCAAAATCCACCCAATTTTGGACAGTTGCGGGTCCTCGACGGCCCTGGCGGCGAGAACCCTAGCTTGCTCGATCAGACCCAGATCGATCAGTGTTTCCAGGTACGCTCCGAACTGAAGTATCTGATCTAGGTCCAGCTCGGTGGCAACCCTGTCGGCGATAAGATTGGCTTGCTTGGTCATCCCAGCCTCCAGCAGCCAGAACAGTACCGAATTGAGCCCTCCCCAGTCCTCGAAGCGAGTCTCAGCCGTGGCTCGATCAGCGATTACGGACGCCTCTTCGGTGAATCCGAGATCCACCAAATCCCGTATCATTCTTCCAACTTCCCAGGCATCTCCGAGTCGGGCTTCGCTCGGAAGCCGTTTCGCGATAGCATTAGCCTGCTCCGAGAAACCGTATCGCCCAAATTCACCCAGTAGGATACTGGCATCAATATGGTCGAGGTTGGCCTCCGTAGCGGCACGGCATATGATCGCCTCGACCTGCTCGTACAGTTCACGCACTCGCAATTCTCGCAATAGCATCTGGATACCTATGGGGTCGTCCAACCGCGACTTTTTGACGGCCTGGTCTGCGATCGCAGCGGCCTGTCTGTTGAGTCGCGACTCCGCGATGGCGACGTCTGCGATAGCAGCAGACCCGTTAACAGTCCACTCCCCTAAATCGGCCAGAAACTCAGATATCTCGGCTGGGCCATCGAGTGATAATTGGTCTATCGCCCATGTTTCTGGCCGACAGTCGCCGGGAAACACCGCTGATACCTCTGTCAACAAGCACAGAACGGACCGCCCACCGTCACCGTGGCTGGCGGCGTTCTTCCACAGCTGGGCAGCATCTCGGTACAGGCCCCGATCCCATGCGGCACGGCCGAGGACGTGAAGGTCCGACAGGCACGAGTGGTGTGCGGCGACCTCCCAGAAGGGAATTGGAGGGATGATGTCACGCCGACGTGATCGGCCGTACTGGTACAGATAGTCGGCCAGTTTGTAGACCGGTTCCCCGCAGGTGCCCTGCTCGCCGCCCTGGACGGCCGTACCTCTGGTTCTGCGGGAAGGTCGCGGAACAGGGATTATCCGAGTCAACGGCCCCTCCGCGCCCTTGCACGGACGCGCCGCAACGGCGATGGCCTTTTCGAGCCAATCCGCATCGGCGGCCATGCGGTTCCAGTCAACGGTTGTCATATAGGCAGGCGCTGTGTCCGCGAGCATACTGAGGGGTATCGAATTACGATGACCCATACGCCGGGCATCCCATGCGGCTTCGACAATTGCGCGTGCAGTCGGCGAGAACTCAAATTCATACCGGCGCACCATTTCCGGACCCCCTGCAAGGTACTGAGTGAGTCGGCCATCGTCACATCGATTGCGTGCCATCGCAATTCTAGGGTCGGACGCGGCAGCTGCCTCCAAGTCGATAGGACTAGCGTCGGTGAACGTTGATGGCATCGTTATTAATGTGGCAGCGACGTCGAGGAGTAGTCTGACCTGGGAGGATTGAGCGCGGTGCAATTTGTCGCAATATTCGGGCCACAGAGTTCCTACGATAAGGATCGGTGCCAGTTCTATATTATCGACGAGGTTACGAAGCTCAACGGCGGTGTCGTCATCAGGAGCCCGGTCATCGCCGCCGAGGTATTCCTGGGTTTCGTTGAGCCACACCACTGTTCGGGGATGCGCCGACTTCAGTTCCCTAAGAGCCGTGCGGCGATTCGGGTTGGTCGGGTGCCAAATGCGCCATCCACCCAGCTCTCGTAGCCGAGCCACCGCTTCCCACAGAGCGCGGGTCTTTCCGGTAGAGGCGTCGCCGACCAGCACGACCATCGCACTGTGCCCGCCCGCCGCCGCGTCAACGATCTCGTTCAGCTCGGCGTCATGGGGGCGCGGGACGTACACCGTCAGGCTTTCAGGTACGTCGGGCCGATCGGCGGTGATTGCCTTGTGGATACCCAACTCGAACGGATTCAACTCAGCAGTGAGCGGCACACCCAGAGCCGGGCCGTAAGCACGCTGAAACGCGAGATCCCACGCTTCGATGTCACCATCTGCAAGGGCGCAGGCGCGCAGGATCTTCTCAGCCGTGCTCCAGCGAGGGCGCGCACTCGTACCGGTGCGAATATTGCTGAGTGTTGCTCGCGCAACCCCGCGGCGTTCTATCTCGTCGAGGGTCAGGTGCTTGCTCTTGATCAGCTCGTCTAATGCAGCACGCCATTGTGCGGGCGTTTGGACTCGATCAATCGCGACCATCAACTCACCTCCTTGTCCGGCTCGGCGCAGTCGAGATCTGCGAAGCCGGTGCCGTTGAATACAGTACGATCTCCCGCCGTCGGCATCTGCTCATCGCGGTGAGGCGGACGGAGGTGCTCACAAGTCCTCGTCGCCGTCGCGCTGGGGTCGCGTGCTCGCTATGCGAAGGTCACGTGCTGCATCGATCACCGGTCGACAGGCGCGAAGCACAGCGGCGATCGCAGCGGGAATCTGAGCAGCCGCCCGGAGGCCGACAACTAGCGCGCCGATCCCGGACAGAATGTCGAATGTCATTCCACCACAATCGGTTCGCATGTGGTTCGGGCACAGTACGGTTAGACAACCGAACCCACAGTGCCCTCGACCGCGCTGGACCCGTTCTCCTCTGAGGTCGAACCGAACTCCACCGAATACCTCATGGCGGGGTGCGGATACCCACCTCAGCACTTTCACGACTCGTCCGCGGACGGGTCGTCCAACTCTATTAAGGTCTCTTCATCGACCTGGGCGGCTGGGCATGCTGCTTCAGCCCACGCCGCGTACTGCCGCCGCAGCGGATCCCCGCCGAGCGTCGCCGCGTCCACCAGGTCGAGCGGGTTGATCGGCTCGAGCCCCAGCGCCGGGTCGGCGTGGATCGACGGCACGACGAACAGCTCCGGCCGCTCCTGCTCCGCCCAGCCCCCGCCGGCCAGCCGCAGCAGCGTCTCGCCCACGTAGCCCGCGGCGCCCTCGACGATCCATTCGGCGTCCTCGACGTCCCGGAACTCCGCGGGCGCCTCGAACCGGGCGAGATACCGCTCCAGCCCGGCCAACGACCCGGGCGAGAAGTCCAGTTGGAGGCGCTCCTGTCGGGCTAGAACCTCCTGGAGGAAGAACACCGCGTCGGGCAGCCGGAGGATCCAGGGCTCCGGCTCTTCGTCAGGCGTCATGCCGGCCACGTTACTGCCCGCCGACTGGCCCGGATTCTGGACCGCTGCCCGGTCCTGCGTGCCGTCGATCAGCTGGCCAGCGACTTCGCCGGGATGCTGCGCCACCGGCGCGGCCACCACCACCTGGACGCCTGGATCGCCGTAACCCAGGCCAGCGACATCTCTCAGCTTCAAGGATTTGCAGCCGGCCTGTCGTTGCAGGTGACCGGCGAGGTCCGGCCGGATCTGGTCTAGGCGTTGACCTCCGGCCGCCACTTCGCTCACCGACGCCACCGCTGGCGCGGCGCTGCATTCGGTTCCGGCGAAGTTCCCGGACGGATAGGAGGTCAACGGGGGCGCCGCGGCCGAACCACTGGATGCTCCGGGCGGTCGGCCTCGCCAGGCATCTGGCGAGGCTCGCTTTCCGAATGTGACTGTTACCCCCGCGTCGCGCCTAACGACGAACGGCATAGGCGTTCACGGTCGTTACGATCTTGAATGTCAGGACCGCGACCTAATTGTGAGTGAATCGATCAAGGATTTGAGTCGTGTCGCGGCGTGAGGGAGTGGTATAGCTTCCTGCTCGATGCGGCGAAACGGTGCGGGGCCGGCGGTCGCGAGGGCGTCGTAGGCTGTTGCTTCGGCCTGAGTGAGGTGGGTGAGTCGGGTCGCGGAGGGGTTGATGGGACGGCTGGTCTTGTCGTGGTTGACTCCGTGGTCGGCGTATCGGTGTAGGTCGGGAGCGTCCATGAGGAGGGAGTGGACGGTTTTGGCGGGTAGACCGTCGGGGGTGGGGGTGGCCATCGCGTCGCGGAATCGGTTGAGGATCGCGTAGCCGTCGGCGTCGATGTCGCCCCAGTAGACGATGTGGTCGGCTGCGCGTATCCACCTGATGCCGGCGAGCAGGGACGCGGCGGCTTTGCCGCTGCCTTCGACGATGATCGTGTTCGCGGTGGGTGGGAACCACAGGCGACAGTCGCGGTTTTCGACGATGAGGACTATGCGTGGTGAGTAGGCGAGATCGTGTGTATCGCCGGTGGTCCACGCGTCGTGCCGCCGTCTGCCTGAGGCGAGGTAGTCGGGGTCGGTGTAGGTCAGGTGGGCGACGGCGAGTCGAGGCCGGACTTGGGCGCGCACAGCGCGCCCGGCCACAGCTTCCAGGAGAGCGCCGTGGGTCTCAAGCCATTTGGAATGCATGCCGGGAACCGGGAGCTGGCGGGCGGTCCAGGCGCTCACGTCGGGGTGGTCGCGCAACCAGGCAGTAGCCGCGAGCAGGGCTGTGATGTCGGGATCGGCCAGCCGGTAGGCGGCTTTCAGGGTGGCTGACGTAAGGGTCGCGCCGACGGCGTCGAGTGATGCCGCGAGGGTTCGGGCTCGTTCGATGTCGACTGTCAGTGGCTTCCCTTGGGTACGGGACACGAGTTCGATAGCGGCGCTAGGCTTTTCTGACACGAGCGCTGCGGGGAAGTCGTCGCTCACACCGCGGATGGTCATCGGTTTGCGGATGATCCGAATGTCATTGGCGTCTCCGAGGTACTGCATGTCGAACGTGCGCCAAGCTGTGTGCCAGTCGTGCCAGCGTCCGTACCCGAATCGTTCGACCGCCTTCCCGGTCGACAGGCCGGGACGGAGTGGGATGGAGAATGAGATGGGGCTGCCGACATCATGTTCCGCGCAGACGATTTCGGCCCATCTCTGGTCGATCCTTCGGCGGATTGTCTCGATCGCCTCCATCGGGGTGACGAGTCTGCCGGTCACTCGTCCCCTCCGGTAAGGCCAACGATGGGTTTGGCCCAGGAGCGGTTCTGGGTGCTCTTGAGCACGAGGTATTCGGCGTCGACATGGGGTTCTATGGCGCTGTTCTTGTCGTTGGGGGCACCGATGATGAGCTGGAAGCCGAGTCCGCGCCAGGCGCCGATGGCGCGACCGGTGTAGCGGGCGTCGGCTTTGATGAGTGCTTCGTCGAGGAAGACCGGGGCGTAGCGGGGTCGTTCGGCGCCGGCGTCGCCGAGTTGGTAGCGCAGCGCCGAACCGACGATGAAGGCAACGAGTTCTTGGGATTCGCCGCCGGATTTCTCGCCGATGTGGTCGTAGAGCGCGACGTGTTGACCTGCGGCGTCTAGTTTTTCGGCGCTGATACGGATGTGATTACGTACGTCTACCAGGTCCGCGAAGTCGGCGGCGGTGCGGCGGATGCGGTCGATCACCTTGGCCATCCGGCTGTAGGCGCGTTCCCGCTCGGTGTCGGTACTTGCTCGGTCGATCAGTGTGCGGACGTCACGCAATTCCTTGCGGAAGCGGGCGCGGACCGTGGAGTGGCTTTCCTGCGGGTCGATCTGCAACCGGTGCTCGTCGTCGGAGAAGGGTAGTTCGGCGAGGATGCGGTTGACCGGTTCGATTCGGTCGCGGATCTCGCGGATGGCGGAGGAGAGTTCGCTGTCGAGGCTGGTGAGGTCGTTGCCGGACAGTTTCAGCAGGCTGTCGCGCCATTGGGTTTCCAGCTCGTGCAGCCGGCTGGTCTCGAGGTCGGTGGCAGGCGTTCGAAATCGTCGTAGGAAGCGTCGGGGTCGGTGCCGAGGTTCGGGTTGGGCCAGCGTTCGACGAATGTAGAAAATGTCGTGGTCAGCGCGTTTCTGGCGTAGCTGATCGAGTTTTCCGCGGCCTGCCGATCGGTGGTGAGGCGACCAGCCACACGCTGGGTGCTGGCATCGAAGAGCTCGAGGGCCTTGCCTGCAGGGAAATTGCCGGTGTGCTCTTCGCCGAATCGTGCGGTGAGGTATTCGCGGTGTTCGATGGTGACCTCGCGTCCGGACTGCCGGGCGGTATCGAGTTCTTGTTGGGCGTGAGCCGCCTGAGTGGTGATGCGTTCCCAGTCGTCGTCGAGGGCTTCTTTCGCTAGTTTGGCCCGGATCGCCTTCTCGGTGAGGTCTTTGACCTTGGTCTGCAGCTCATTCACTTTCGTCTGCAGCCGGTCTATCTCGGGGTTGTCGGAGTGGACCTTGTCGATGATCTGCGCCCATTGGTCCCGTTCGGCCGAGACGGCGTCGATGTTTACTTGGTCCCAGGTCAGTTCGGTGACGGTTCGGTAGGCGCTGCGTCGGTCTTCGAAGGAGCCGAGGGCGGCCTGTGCCTCATCAACCCGTGCATCGGTGTCTGTTTTGCGTTTTTCTGCGTTGCGGATCTGTTCGTCGAGGCGTGCCAGCAGCCGACTGTTGGTGAAGCCGAGGACGTTGGCCCGTCCTTGACCTCCGTGTGCGCCACGCGCGCCGTTAGAGGTTTGACCGGTGATGGTGAGGGCCTTGGGATGTTGCGGTAGAAGACGGGGATTCTCGACGCAGACGTAGTCGAACTGCCTGACGAGTTCGTCTTTGAGCCAGGCGGTGAATGGTGAGGGGCGGTAGTCGAGGCGGCCGGGAAGTCTGCGGCTGTCGAGCCCGGTCTCATCGCGTAGGCCGGTCCGTACGCCCTCGAACTGGATGCGCCGCGTGGTGCGCACGGTGTTGATTTTTTCGCGGAAGGTGTTCAGGTGCGCGGTGTCGATGAGGATCTTGGTGGCGAATCCGCCCAGGGCGAGGTTGAACGCTTCGCGCCAGGGTTCGAATTCGGTACGCACCTCGATCAGTTCGCCGACAAATGGAAGCTGCTCCGGGGTGAGCCCGGCGGCTTCCGCGAGGGCAGCACGTGCTCGATGCAGTTCGGTGGGGATATTGTCCCGTCGGGCGGCGACGGTCTTACGCTCGGCGCGCAATTCCTGCAGCTCACGCATTACGGTGTTCTGGTGCGCTTTAGCCTCGGCGAAGAGGTTTTGTGCGTTCTCCCGGGCCTTCGTGTCTCCGAGCACCCGGTGTGCCATCTCGACCAGACCGGCGAAATCCTCGCCACTGGCGACTGTCGCTCCTATGACCTCCAGCGCCTCATCGAGGCGCACCCTCGTCCGTGCGACCGCGTCAAGCTTTTGTTCTGCCTCCCGGAGCGCTCCGCGGGCCCGGTCCAGCCTGTCGCCGCCGGATGCGCGCAGCGTCTCCGCTATCCCTTCCAGTTCGACTCTCGCCCCCTCGGCCACAGCTGTCGCTGCGGTGAGGGTTGTGTTCACCTGCTTTCGTTGTCGTGACAGGTCCTCCTCGGCTGTGAGGAGCAAGGCGACACGTTGTTCGTGCCGCCACAATCCTGCTGGAGATGACGGGTCGGTGAACGCACCGAGGCTCTCGATCATCTGCAAGCGTTCGATCGCGTCGTGGATCGTGCGGCGGTGCTCTCGGATCGGAGATAGTGTCCTGACCTGCTGGCGGGCGGTGGTCATCTGTTTGCGTGTGCTGGACAGCTCGTCGAACTGCTTGACTACTTCGTCGGCGGTGGTCAGCGTGGAGGGTTCCTCGAGCACCATCGTCTTGTACAGCGCGTCGACCGTGGTGATCTGCTGTCCGGCCTGGATCCGGCCCAGTAGTGCGACCGCCTTGTTCCCGTCACCGGCGGCACCGATCCCGAGCGCGGTATGCAACCGCGCCGTGTACTCCCGATCGGTGGGGAAGCACTTCAGCCCGAGTGCTTCGACCGCGGGCACGGCGAGCCGTTTGTTAGCGGGTCCTGCCAGCGTGCTCAGGTCGAACGGCTCATCGCAGGTGGCTCGTATTTGGACGAGGTCCTCGACCGACCTGGCGGCGGATGGCACGTACCAGGCCCGGACCGCGGTGAACCGTGCACCGGACCGATCAGCCCATGTCATCGCGATGGCGGACCAGGTATCGCGGCCGTCGCCGCGCAGCACCCGGGCTTTCGTCTCACCCCCGGTGCGGGATTCGTCGAGCTTTCCCCGCGCATACGACAGGATGTTGCGCTGGTCCTTGCCGCGCGGGCGGCCGACGACCCCACCGTTGGAAGCTCCGTTGAAAGGCATCGTGTGCGGCATGATCAACGCGATATAGGAATCCATCAGGGTCGACTTGCCCGACCCGGACTCTCCGCACAGCAGGGTCGCCCCGGGAGCGAACCGTACCCGGTGTTGTCCGTCGTACCCGCCCCAATTGACCAATTGCAGATCCTGCGCCACCCACTGCTGTCCGCGGGACGCCTCGGGAATCAGCCCGAACAGCGTATCGATCATGGTCATCGCGCGGCCTCCGCGTCACCATCTCCTGCGAGGTCCGTCGTGCCGGCGTTGCGGTCCCGCAGCCAGCGGGTCAGCTCGGCCAGCTTCTCTGTGCTCATCACGACCTCAACCAGCGGCGTGATCGGTTACCGGCCTGCGGTTTCCTCCTCGATGAACCCCTCCCGGGTCAACCGCGCTACGGCGCCGCGAATCTCCTGCTGTCCCTTTGCCACATTGGTGTCGTCGGGGTCGAAGTAGGTCAGCACCGTCTGCTCGAGCTCCTCGATATCGACCCGCGCCGACGTTTCACCCGCGATGCGCTCCTGTTGGAACACCGTGCGCAGATGCACCAGCACCAGCGTCTCGGCCCGGTTGTATGGATCGTCCTTCAACAGGATCGGCACCTCGAGCTCTGCCGACCGCACCTGCTGTTTGTAGGCGATACCGCGATCGTGATCGACCACCAGCCGCACGAACAGATCGTGCAGCCGCGACTCGATAATCTGCTGGTTTTCCAAAAGCGTCCGCCACTGCGAGGAGTTCTTGTCGGCCAGCAGGAACCGATTCTGTAGCAGCCGCACAAGCACCCGCCGCACATCGGAGTCCAGCGTCCCCGCATCACCGGCAAACAATTCGGTCGGATCTTCCTCCATCGATACCGGGTCGATGAAGCCAGCGTTGTCGATCTCTTCCCACCCATCATGCCTATCTGTCACACTCATCGCCAGCCCCCTCCTCCTTGGGCATCACGGTAACCCCACCGAGCGCGAATCGTCGGCGAGTCCGATCCGGCCGGACCGCCTCGACGGTGACAACAGTCTCGGTTTCAGTCATACCAGAGCGATGCGCGAGTTCGAGCAGACCGAGCAGATCGACCGGACGACGGATCTCTTCGGCCGCCGCACCGAAAACGTCCGCGATCTCGACACTGCCCACCCCGGTCGTGAGCTGCGCCAGATGATCCTCCAGCGCAGCATAATTCGGTCCACCCCACGCCCGGGTGTCGGTGTCCGGCACCATCTCCTCGTTCCACTCGACCAACGGTGCCGGAGGCTGCGGTGGGCGGGGATCACTCAACGATCGGCGCAGATACTTGATGCGGGCGGTCGGCAGGCGGCGCAGCGGCTCGATCTGCTGGCCCTGTCGCGAGCTGGGCATCCATCGGTGTAAACCGGTCATCACCTCCCGCAGGAGCTCGTCCACCTGCCGATCCCGCATCGGGTCGTGGTTGCGCACCTGTGTCGTGATCACGTGCGACGCCAGCCGCTGCGCGGTCAGCACCTCCTTCACACCCCTTTCGATCCGACGTGCGACATCGGCGAATTCCCGCCGTTGCGGCTCGCTCAACTGCGCGGCGAACTGATGCCGCAGCACCGTCCGCAGCCTGCCCGACAGATCATCGATCTGCTCCGGGTCACCGATCAACCGCAACGCTCCCGCGAACGCCCGCCCCTCCGGAGTTGCATCCATGATCTGCTGCCCCCGCTCCAGATACTCCCGCAACACCTCACCTGTCGGCCGCACATCCTGCCGGAGATCAGCGACGACATCGCGCTGCATGGCCTTGATCGACTCGGCCACCCGGGCAAAATCCGCCGGCAGCTCCCGCGCCAGATGCAGCACGTTCTCAGCCTCCTCCACCAGCCGATCGTCCCCAACGGCCTCGAGTGCGCCCCCACGTTCGAGCCGCCGCAGCTCCTGCTGCCGCTCCCGAATCTCAGACTCCAAGCGGGCGATACGCGCCATCACATCCGGATCGGCATCCTGAGCCAGCCGCTCCACCGCCTCCAGTAGAGTCCGCACCCGCGACTCCGACACCCGCGTCCGGGAACCGCCTACCCGGCCCGCGATTTCCAACGCGCCCACCCCGTGCGCGGACAATCGATACACCTCGACCTCGTTGTCCAGCACCTGCCGCATGAGCCACCCAGCGTTCACCCACTGGCGACACAGATCCCGTGCGTTCCCTGCCGGTAACGGCAACTGACCATCCTCTCCGTACCCAGCGGCCCGCAACCGATTCAACGCATCACCGATCTCCGCATGCGCATCTGCCACCGCGACCGCGGACCGCTCGGCAGTGAACACCGTCGCCAGCATGGTCACCACGAATGGCGCATACGTCTGGTGAAGCAAATCGAGCATCGGGGCCCGGAACGCCCGAAGAGCCCCCTGATACGCACCCTCTACGCCTCGAATAGTCATCGCCGCCCAGCGTACGACGATGGGTCGATATCAGAACCGGAGAGTTCCGCCGTTAGCGATCGGTGACCGCTTACCGCTGCTCTTCGCCCTCGACCACCGGTGGGGGTCGCTGCGGTGGTGGCGGTCGGAGACGTCGAGCGCGTCCGCGCACCGGGATTCTGGGACGACCACAAACTTGATGTTCCCCCGGTCTTCCGGAGTTGGTTTGCTTGACTCTTGGTCACGAAGTCATCGAAGGAGACTTGTTCGTGCCAAGGCGCTATCCCGAAGAGTTCCGTCGTAAGGTCCTGGATCTGGTCGCTGCCGGTCGGCCGGTCGCGCAGGTAGCCACGGATCTAGGCATCAGCGACCAGACAATCTATGTCTGGCGCAAACAAGAACTGATAGACACCGGCCAGATCCCAGGGGCCACCAGCGCCGAGCAGTCCGAACTGATCGCAGCCAAGCGCCGCATCCGGGAACTCGAATGAGGTCGCCATCCTGAAACGGGCTCGTGAGCTGCTGAAAAAACAGGCCAGCGACCCAAAAGGCGTTACGCGGCCATCGCCACGATCTCAAGCGAGGGTTGCCGGTGCAGCTCGCGTGCCGGCTGTTGGACGCCTCCGAGTCCGGTTTCTACCACTGGAGATCACGTCCGCCTTCGCAACGAGCGATCCGCCACGCCTGGCTCACCGACCAGATCCGCGCGGTCCACGCCGCCTCTCGGGGACTTACGGTGCTCCGCGGGTGCACGCCGAACTCACCCTTGGTCTCGGTATCGGGGTCGGTTACAACCAGGTCGAGCTGTTGATGGCCCGCGCTGGGATCATGGGCCTGCCCGGGGTCAAACGGGCCCGGTCCCGGCATCAGACCCCGACCGCCGGTGACCTGGTCGACCGGGCTTTCACCCGGTCACGGCCGAACCAGCTGTGGGTCACCGACATCACCGAGCACTACACCAGGGAAGGAAAAGTCTACTGCGCGGTCGTGCTCGACACCCACTCACTGCGAGTTGTCGGCTGGTCCATCGACTCGACCCAGACCGCGGCACTGGTCACCAACGCCCTCGGGATGGCGATATCGAACCGAACACCGGAGCCGGGCACGATCATTCACTCCGACCACGGCGTCCCATTCACCTCCTGGGCCTACACCGACCGGGCCCGCAAATCTGGGCTGGCCCCGTAGATGGGCTCGATCGGTTACTGCTACGACAACGCCGTCATCGAATCATTCTGGGGCAGAACGCAAACCGAACTCTTGAACCGGCAACGCCGGAAAACCCGGATCGAGCTGGCGAACGCGATCTTCGAGCACCTCGAGATCTTCCACAACCGACGCCGTCGTCACTCAGCGCTCGGTATGCGGACCCCGATCGAGTACGAGACGATGCAACCGCCCATCCAACCCGTGGCCTGAAGTCCAGTATCTCGACTCCATGAAACCGGGGGAACATTAAACTGCGTTTGATGCAACATTCATCCACCGCCTGGCACGCGGATGATGAAGCGTATTAGCAGCGTGGCGGCGTGCCTCCAGCTCCACAGCGGTCAATAGGAACGAGTCCAGCTTGTCGCGCCAGTCCTCTTTGAACCGCGGCTTGTCTCGATACCGATCCGTACGTCCGGCAAGGGCAACAGCATTCGACAGGCTCGCGTCGGCTTGCACGCGCTTTGCCTGGGCGGACCCGGGCCTGGCGGAACGAGTTACTGTGGTGCTCTGATCTCCGCATGTCTTGTTGTCTCAATCAGTGCGGACTCCGCCATGTCCAGTGCCTCAGGAGCAAGGTGTTGTAGCGCAATGACGCATCCTACCCAGGAGCCATGAAGCAATGCGCGGGCCAGACGGCATCTGCCGGCACCCGCGCCGCGAGAGATGGCCGCAGTAGCGAAGGATTCGATGATCAAGCCGGGGTTGGCGACCCGGTCAGCGGCCACGGCCGACCTTTCCAGGTTCCCGGCCTCCGCCTCCGCGACCGCCAGGGCGGCCATCACGCGGTTCCGCGTCGCGGCGCCTTGCAGAGTCCTAGCCACCCGCTCGGCGTCGGCGATCCTTCCGGCTCCGGCGAGGCCGATCACCACCGCCCCTCGCACCTGGTCCTGGAGCGCCTGGGGGCTCACGTCGGCGACGATCGACAGCGCACGATCCAGGTCACCCGTACGAGCCGCGGCCTCAGCCAAGGCACGCCGGGCACGATTCAGTGGTCCACGCGCCTTGATGGTGTAGTAGAGCTCCTCGACGCGAGCCAGTTGTCCCTGTGTCGCCGCGGCATCGGCCACCGCAGCGACAACAGCGTCGTTGTTACGGATGGTCTGCGCCATGGCGGTCGCCTCGTCGAGTTCCCCACGGATGGCCACCGCCTCGGTGATCACGGTCATCGCCCGTCGCCGCTGAGTCTTGTTGGTTATCTCCGTAGCCATCTTGACAGCGAGACCTGTTGCCCCGGCCGATGCGACTCCCTTAATGAGAGCATGGCGCACCCGCCGAAAGTCGGGCACATCCAGGGATGGATCTGTCAAAAAGTCGTTGGGCCAGTGCTTCACATGTGCGCCACCCGCGTGAGCCACAGCGGCGAAAGCCTTACCTCGGCTGGCTGTGGACGTTATCGAATTGGCGATTTTGGTCGCTTCGCGAAGATTCCCCCGCGTTGCCGAGATCAACGCCGAGGCAGCCTTCGTTCGATCTACCCGATCCGGACCGAAGGCGAAACGAGATATTTTCTCGGCCATCTGTAGCCAGGTGTAGGCAAGCGCTTCCTCCCCTTTCAAAGCGGCGCTCCCACCGAGTGCCACTAGGGATTCGCTCCGCAGGAATGGGTCTTCTAGCGAGTCCGAGAAGTTCCGTGCCTCTTCCAAACCACCGATCTCCACGTACGCGTACGTAATGGCCGCGACCAGGCGGAGCCGTGTCTCGGCGTCGCCAACGGATTTAAGGAGCAGGCCTACAGCCTCTTCAATGAAGGCCTTGGCCTGGTCGTTGGAACCCAGCTCGATCGCCGCGCGGGCTACCGAGACCGTGGCCTCTGCCCTAGTCAATGCCTTCTGCAGGTCGCGGGATTCGGTCTCCAGATCATTGAGCAACTCGGCCGCTCGATCACGTCGTTCCTTCCGTATCAACGCCTTCACGAGAAGCATGCCAGCGCGGATCTTGGGCTCCCCTGCTTCCAGCGATCGGTGCACGGCCAGAGCCTTGTCGAGGTAGACAAAGATGTCATCGGATCTATCCGCGTCGGCGGTTGCGATTAAGGCCTCAACCTGTTGGAACGGCGCCGTGATGAGGGGAATGAGCCGCTCGCAACGCGCGATGTCGGACGCCCGAGCAGCTTCCTCCACGACCACCCGGATCACCCGACTGCGGCCTCCGGTATCCGCAGCGTCCGACATGGCAAGCCTCTCGGCGTCGTCCAGCCGGCCGGTGGTGGCGAGCGCGCGCACCACTGCACTCCGAGTCCAGTTCCGCCGCTGAGAGTCGAAAAAGGAGGCGGACGCCGCCGAGGCCTCCATTAGCAGTGCCTCGGCTCGATCCGTCTGGCCGCGGTGGTGCAGCTCGGCGCTGAGTAGGGCGAGCACGAAGCATTCGGATTCCGGCTGGACCATTGATCGAACCAGACGTTCTGCCCTGGAGAAGTGCCCGATCTTCGCCCAGGCGAGCGGCAGCTTGATCGTCATCGCACTGTTCCGATCGAGCAGATGATCGCGGTGCACGGCGAGCCTCGCGGCCATGGGCAGGTTCTGTCCATCGATGGTCGCGGCTCGCAAGGCACTGTTGATCTGGCTTAGCGCCTCGGCGTCGCTGCCAGACCGGCCGAGCATGCGGTTGTAACGGCTCGGGTTCGTGACAAGGTCGGTTGCCGCCTGAAGGTCCCCTTCAGCCAACAGTAGGCTGTGGTAGCCGAAAAGGAGGTAGTCGGGGACGGGTTCCGCCCAGCGCCTGTGCGTGTAGCCGCCAGCCCACTCGGCAAGCCGATTCCGGTAAGGCTGTAGACCGTCGGGGCCTAGCGTCCGCCTTGCTGTCTCCTGGAGCTCCTCGTGGGCAAGGATGAAGATCTCCAGCGTCGGCATGCTCGGAGGAAAGTGGCTCTCTCGGCGCGAGAAGCTCCGCCCGCTGACAACGCTCAGCTGCCGTTCCACCCTGGCTTTCGAGAGTCCAGTCAACGACGATAGATCGCTCGCCGTCAGGCCTCCTCCGGCGGCGACCAGCGTCCCGAGGAGGTCCCGCTCTTCAGACGAGCCGAGCAGGAGACTATCCAGCTCACGCTCCATGTCGCCGCGGACTATCTGCGCGGCTGGCGACGGCTTGAGCACCCGTACTGTCGTGGGATCGCGCAGCGGATGGCGCATGCTGACATCCGCTGGGATCGGCGGGTTCGGTCTCCGCGCCACGATGACTCTCATCGTGGCGGGCAATCGCTCCGGCAACAATGCTGCGATGCTGTGTGCCTCGGCACCGACGGTCACACCTCGATCCTCGTCGAGTCCGTCCACAACCAACACCAGCGACTCACCGCGTTCTTGGCAGGCGTCGGCTGCGTCTTCGAGGAGGCCCAGGAGGTGCGCATCCTGGGTGGTGTCGTTGAGCAGCGGAGGAAGATCCTCGCCCAATAACGCCAAGAGCTGCTCCAGGACGTTGGCCACGAACGCGGTCCGGTTGTTCTGTGCTGCCAGACGGGCCGTTACGAAGAACGACACGATCCGGACCGACTCTGGCGGGTGCAAAACGAACCAGGACATCAGGGCGGACTTCCCGGACCAGGGCCCGGCCTCCCAGCACCAGTATTCACCTGCGGTGTCCGCACTGCGGGCGAACTCCGCCATCGTCGCGATCTCGGCGTCCCGCCCGGCTAGCGCGTCGGGCGCGATGCGTTGGACCTGATACTGGTAGCGGGTCTTGACTGGCGCCCCGGTTCGGAGGTTGACCTCGCCGATGTGTACACCCGTGTTTGCGTACCCTCGGGGTGCTGTCGCGGCGCCCGTGTCTGATACGTCGATGGATGTTGTCGGCTTGGGCATTTCACGGACCGAGGTGTAGACCGGTGTTGGAGTTCCCGTCCTTCGACTCGGCATCGCCGCTATTCTTGATCTTGACTGAGAGCCCTGCAGAGTTCGCCTTGCCTCTCACTCCTGTGTTGGCGTCGCCGGAGTCACTCGACGCATTCCCGCTGTTCTTGACGGTGATCTTGGATGATGACGCGGCGCCGCGCAGCGCCGCCCACACCGCGATACCAACGGCCGCGACACCAGCCAGCGCCGAGAAAATCGAGGCGATCTTGCTCGCGTCGTCCCATCGCGCCACGAAGAACCAGAACCCAAGACCGGCGACCACGAGGAGTGTGACCACCAAGGTCCATCGACTCAACTTCATGCAACTACGATCCCACAGCCGCGCGGGCGGGCGCGTCCCCCTCTGCGACCGCAGGCCAGCGTCGGTCAGGTCGTCGACTCCGTGAGGATAGCGATGGTTGGAATACGCCTCTTTCACCACTTTGGGTTGTCATCACTCACGAAGGCGCCTTCATGAGTGACACGGCACTACACCGTGACTGCCTGGCCACGGCGAAGCGATGGTGCCCGGAGCTGAAGCGATCCGAATACCAGCCGCTCGAAGTCGATCGGCCGGGGATTCTCGCTGAGGAGCTACCGCTGGACAGCTTCAGTGCCGGCGATGCTGGCGACGAGTGGGGGACCTACGGTGACCGGGTCCGCCGATGGTCTGTGGCCATGCCCAAACCATGAGCCCGACATCCTCGCCCTCAGTCACGAAGGCCGGCGCCTCCTCTGCGACCGGATACCACCCGCCGAAGCAACCGGGGCCACGGCCGAATATGGGCCGCCAGCGTTCGGACTTGCTCCGGTTCTCGGGCTGCTGCATCCCGATGCGCCCGTTACCGTAGCCACACGACGGCGTGCGGTCTGCTCGGTATATCGTCGCAGCGCGCAGGGCCTCGATTGGACCCTCCCGCGTGCCCCATGCATTCCTGGCGCCCTTGACGCAGGAGGTGCCCGCCGCCGGCGCGTGCCTGATTTGAGGCGGCATGCAACGACGGCACGGGGTCTTCGGCCCGCTGAATCTGCTTACACCCGTTGGATGGCTACGCCCTTGCTTGGATGGCGACAGCCACTCAGTCTGCGGAACCGGTGGTCGGTCAGGCCGTAGGAGGGCCTGTGCGGTGGCCTCCGGGAAGAACGCACCGACACCGCTGTGAGGCGCAGGTCCTCGCGCACGGCCGAGAGGAACTCATCGAATGCTCGTCGAGCGGGAAGTCGCACCTCTTTCCGGTCCTTGGACTCATCTGATCTTGCAGCAGCCCCCAGTGGGGGTCACCCTGACTGTTGCAGACGCGCTCGCGCGCGCAGGAGATAGTCACGTACGGCATTGGTGTCGGGATGCTCAACTCCGAGCGTTCGTTCTCGTTCGTCAAGGACGCGCTCGAATAAGGCCAGTGCCTCTTCGGTTCGACCAACTGCGTCGTACGCCCGGGCCGTGTCCGTGCGTGAGAGCAGGGTGTTTGGATGCTCATGGCCGAGGACACGCTCACGGTCGACGAGCGCCGCCTCATCCAGCACTATCGCCTCTTTTAGCCGGTCGGCGGCTTGATATGCACGGGCAAGGTCATGGCGGCTCACCAAGGTGTGCGGGTGATCGCTGCCGAGGATCCTGCGGCGTGAACTGACGGCCGGACCTGTCGGCCGTCTTCGACGATGATCTGGCCGATCTCGGCATCGGCGAGTTCTTCCCCGCACCGTCGTCGCACTCGCGGCTGGATACTGTCCATTGTGATGTCACATGGGCAGAATCGATCCACTACGGCAGACGAGGCGACGGTGCTCGCCGGCTATGGTGCGCCGACCATTCCGGTTCGTGTCAACCGCGCGTCGCCGGACCGGCTGTGGTGGGTGGCGCCTACGGTGCGGTTGTTCGACGCCGAGTTCGGTGCCGGGTATGTCGATGAGGCCGAACTGCACCACCTGGCGGCGTCGCCCGAGTCGGCAGTGTTTCTCGCGCACCGCGACGAGTCGATACTGGCCGGAGTGTCGATCGTGTCGTACACCGACCGCGAGGCGCGGGAGCGCTTCGCGCAGTCGTTCGCCTCGCTCGGGTTCACCGGCGCGGAGGCCGATGGCCCGGTCGTCGGCTGCCTGCAGTCGGTCGTGGTCATTCCGGCGGCGCGTGGCCACGGGGTCGGCAACGATGTGGTCGAAAAGTGCGTGCAGTTCGGTCGCCGCCGTAGCTGGAGCGCCCTGTATGCCGCGCCCTGGGTGTCGGGAACCCGCTATCAGTCCGCAGGGGTATTGGCCCGCAACGGGTTCGCCGCGGTGGGCACGATCGCCGACTACTGGTTGCAGGACACATCCGCGGGCATGTCGTGTGTCGTGTGCGGTGCGCGTTGTCGCTGTGCGGCCGTTATCATGCGATGCCAGCTCGGACCGAGCTGAGGCAAGTCGGCTTGTCTACCTCGGGTTGCTGGGCATTGGCGGTGGGTTCAGCGCCGCCCGGTCCAGGGCATCGCCCTGTGTAGTCGATAATCACTGGTAGTCACCTCGAGGGTGGTTCCTTCGGCGAGATCGGGAAGCGCGGACAGGATCAGATCGAGAATGTCGTCGGCGGCTTTGGCGGTCGCTTCCAGGCCTTCGCGGGCGTGAATGGCGGCTTGGGCGCCGAGGCCGTCGGCTGCGGTGTATCGGGTGTTGTAGGAGCCGAAGCTTTTTCCTGTGACTCTGCCTCGGTAATCCAGCACGTCGCGTGCGTTACCGGTGGTTTGGTCGACGCCGGAGACATATTCGTGTTCACGGCGCCAGCGGTGGAAATTCTCCGCGCGGTGGTCGAAGGCGTTGTTCCACTGTGGTGCGGCGGCAAGGGTGTCGAGTCGGTCCAGCAGTGCGACCAGGCTGGCTTTTCCCGGCTCGATGACCGCTCGCAGTTGGGAGAGGGTGGCGTTGTTGAGCGAGAGCCATGCCTTCCGCGTGTCGGTGCGGAAGGGCGTGTATACGGTGCCCAGCGGTTTCAGGTCCTTGAGGTTCTTGCCGCTGGTGTCGATGAGCTGAAGGACGGCGGGGTCGTTGCGCGTCACCCGGGCGACCAGGTTGATCAATCGGTGGCCTACGCCGATCGTGCTCTCGCACACGGCGTCGGCGAGGTACCGCTGTGCGAGACCCATTCCGGTCGGCTCGGTATTTGCGCGGATTGCGTCTTCGTGCCAGCGGATCTCGACCAGGGTTGCCACCCCGAGCATCAGTGATTCCGCGATCGATCCCGCGAGCGCGCAGGTTTCGCGCCACTGGCTTTCTGCGAGGGGAACGGTGATATCGGGTTCGAAGTCAGCACTTCGATAGTTCCACAACCGGTCGCAGACGTCGTGAATCCACTCGACGCCGAGCTCGTCGATCCTAGGGGCCGGCAGCTGGGTTCCGTGAGCCCCGAGATGGAACAGTTTCGCAGAGCCCACCTGCTGTTCTCGCTCGTCACCACCGGCCACGTCGTCCGGCGAGCCCTCGGCGTCTGCCGGTACCTGCGCGGAGTCTTCACCTGCGACGGCCACGGCCGGACCTCCTCATGTATGTGAACAGGTGAGCGTACAAGCAGCCGACGACAGCGTGCCCGTCGTTTTCTCTGGTGCACGGATCCTGGGGTTGTAACGGTTGGGAGCGGCTGCTCGAAGAAACGGGACAACGGGCGGTCCTCGGCTGAAGGTCATGGGACGCCTGTGGTGGATGGGCCGAGCTCGGTGTGGATCAGGAGCTGGTGGTTGGTGGGGATCGATCGTGAATTCTTGGATCGCGGGGATGTGCGCCGTGCGGTCGGTGAGGAGCTTCGGTGGCATGGCCGATTGTTGCCGCGCCGGGCGGATTTCGAACTCCTGTCCCGACGGGTCGAGCCGGTCGCGGACTGGTTGATCCCGCAGTTGAGTGCGGGAGCGTTCGGGCGGCGGGCCAGTGTCATGTGATCTGGCATCTACTGACCGTCGGGCTACGCCTCCGACACATCGGCTACCGCGTTGATCAAAAGGTGGCCGAGGTGATGGGGCGAGAGGTCGTGGACGCTATGGTCGACCACGACATCCGCAACCGCCCCTCCCTTCCCGCCCTCGCACGGCTCTACTACACCATCTACTGGCCCTCGGAAACCCGGCGCACACAACGCCTCGACACCACGTTCGGGTCAAGTACCGTCGCGTAGATCACCGAGAACAGCCCCGGCCCGGCGCCGAGCGCACGAACTCAGACGCCCGCACGGTTGCCGAGTCGGTTACCGTCGGGCGACAATCCGGGTCGCGAGCTCCTCAGACCGCAACGCGGCCGCCCGAGGGCTGCCACCGCGGCCGACTGCGCTGTATCGGGACATCTGTGACGTCACTCGCCGGTGACCGCTGGCGAGTCGGGCTCGGAAGAGTTCGTATCGGCAAATTTTGACGTCGTATCCTTGATCGGTTGTTGCACGCCGACGTGTTGGTGAACAACGGCAGGTACGGATACACCGCAGCGATCGAAGAAGGCGAGGACGAAGCCGTTCCAAGCCTTTTCGCCACGAACTTCTTCGGCCCTGTCGACCTGTTCAAGGCGGCCCTGCCCGGAATCCGCCGCCGCGGCAGCCGCCTGATCGTAAATAACTCCTCTGTTTGTGCGCGCATCGCATTCGCGGGCGGTGGCTACTGCTTCCGCCGCGAAGGCTGCCTTGGAAGGGCTGTCCGGGTCGCTGCGCAAGGAGGTAGAGCCGCTGAGGCTGGCGTCATGGTCGTCGAGTCCGGATCGATGCGCACCGAGTTTTGCGGGCGCTCCGCGGACCAGTCCGATATCCGGATCGGCGCCCACGATCGGGCACTCGGACAGTCCGGTGACTCGACTATCGGTCCACAGCGCGGTATGCCGGTCCGGGCAGCGGCCGCGATCTTGCAGGCCACCGAGGCCGATGAGCCGCCAAATCTGCTGATCCTAGTTACCGACGCGCTCGGTGGGATCCGCGCAGCAGTCGCCGATATCGCCCGAGATGTCGATCGATTCGAGGAGATCAGCCGCAGCACCGACGCGGCGCCGTGAGTCCCACCAGCATTTCCTGACCGATAGCCAGACGCTTTTCCGAAACAACGAATCCGCGAGCGTTCAGGCGATCAGGGGCGCACCGACGCGCTCTTGCAGCTCTTCGATCGAGATACCGAAGGTTTCGCGTACGACGGCACCGCCCGGACCCAGATCCAGAATCGCCGCCTCAGTGTAGACGCGACTCACACAGCCGATGCCGGTGAGCGGGTAGGTGCAGGCCGAGACGAGCTTGGATTGCCCGCGTTTGTCGAAGAGGGTCATCATGACGAAGACCTGCTCGGCGCCGATCGCGAGGTCCATGGCGCCACCGACCGCGGGAATTGCGTCCGGCGCGCCGGTGTGCCAGTTGGCCAGATCGCCGGTGACCGACACCTGGAGTGCGCCGAGGACGCAGACGTCCAGATGACCGCCACGCATCATCGCGAAGGAGTCGGCGTGGTGGAAGTAGGAGGCCCCGGGCAGTTCGGTCACCGGGACCTTGCCGGCGTTCGTGCGGTCCGGGTCGATCTGGTCACCGGTTGCCGTCGGCCCCATGCCGAGCATCCCGTTCTCGGTGTGCAGGACGATTCCGGCGTCCGGGGGAAGATGGTCGGCGACCTTGGTCGGCAATCCGATTCCGAGATTGACGTAGGCACCCGCCGGGATATCGCGAGCCACGTGCGCGGCGAGTTCGTCCGGGGTGAGAGTCATCATCGAGCTCCTTGAACCGTGTAGTGGCGGGTGTCGACGCGAACGACTCGGTCGACGTAGATCGCGGGCGTCACGACAGATTCGGGATCGAGCGCCCCAGCAGGGACGACCTCGCCGACCTGGACGACGGTGGTGGCGGCGGCTGTCGCCATGACCGGGCCGAAGTTGCGCGCTGTCTTGCGGTAGACCAGGTTGCCCACGGCATCGGAGATGTGAGCGCTGATCAACGCGATATCGGCTTTGATCGGATACTCCAGAACGTAGCTGCGCCCGTCGATTTCGCGCGTCTCCTTGCCTTCGGCCAGTGGTGTGCCGACTCCGGTCGGGCAGAAGAACGCCCCGATGCCCGCGCCGGCGGCGCGGATCCGCTCGGCCAGATTGCCCTGCGGGACGACCTCGAGTTCGATCTCACCGGCGCGGTAGAGGGAATCGAAGACGTAGGAATCGGCCTGGCGGGGAAAAGAACAGATCACCTTCGCGACCCGACCGGCCTGCAGCAGTGCCGCCAGGCCGACCTCACCGTTGCCTGCGTTGTTGGACACGATGGTCAGTTCTTTCGCACCCTGCCGGATGAGTCCGTCGATGAGATCGAACGGCATTCCCGCCATCCCGAAGCCGCCGACCAGGACGGTGGCACCGTCCTGGACACCGGCCACCGCTTCGTCGACGGTGTCCAGGATCCGGGTCCGGCTCATTTCGAGACCTCCGTATTCTCCAGCACGACAGCCAGACCTTGACCGACGCCGATACAGATGGTGGCGACGCCCCAGCGCTCGTTCCGCTCCCGCAGCACGCCCACGAGAGTTCCGAGGATACGGCCACCGCTCGCACCGAGCGGATGGCCGATCGCGATCGCGCCACCTTTGGAATTGACGATCTCCGGATCGATACCCCAGGCGTCGATACACACCAGCGACTGCACCGCGAAGGCTTCGTTGAGCTCCACCGCCCCCACCTGCTTCCAGCCGATACCTGCCCGCCGCAGGGCCCGGTTGGCCGCTTCGACCGGCGCGTAGCCGAAGGCCGGCGGGTCGGTGGCGAAGGCACCACGTCCAGCGATCCGAGCCTTGGGGGCGAGACCGATCCGGTCGGCAGCACCCGCACCTCCTAGCAGTACGGCCGAGGCTCCGTCGCTCAGCGGTGAGGCGTTACCCGCAGTGATGGTGCCGTCGACACGGAAGCTGGGCCGAAGACCGGCGAGTTTCTCCGCCGAGGTATCGGGCCGGATACCTTCATCTCTTTCCATGCCTGCGACGGGTATCACCAGCTCGTCATAGAACCCCTGGTCCCACGCGGCGGCAGCGAGCTCATGCGACCTTGCCGCGAACGCGTCCTGCCGCTCACGAGGAACCCCGAACTTTTCCCGGAGTTGTTCATTGGCCTCGCCGAGACCCACGGTCCACTCGTCCGGCATCCGGGGGTTTACCAGCCGCCAGCCGAGCGTGGTGGATACGAGCGCCGCGTCCCCCGGAGGATGTGCCCGGTCCGGTTTGGTCATCACCCACGGAGCACGCGTCATCGACTCAGTACCACCGACGAGGACGATATCCGCATCGCCGGTCTCGATCTGGCGCGAGCCGATGATCGCTGCGTCGAGACCCGACCCGCAGAGCCGGTTGACGGTGGTGCCGGGAATCGAGGTCGGGAGTCCGGCCAGCAGTGTCGCCATCCGGCCGATATTTCGGTTCTCTTCGCCGGCCCCGTTGGCGTTACCCCACACCACCTCATCGATCGCGGCAGCGTCGAGCTCCGGGGCGGCGGCCAGCACCGCGGAGATCGCAGTTGCGGCGAGATCGTCCGGCCGGATACCGGCCAGCCCGCCGTTGAAGCGCCCGAACGGAGTCCGGATCGAGCTGTAGACAAAAGCGTTCACAGCCCGACACTAGGGCCGCCGATTGATATAGTTAAATATCTATATCCAGCATTATTGAGACTTGTGAGATATGAGGCGGCATGGAGCTCCGACATCTGCGTTACTTCGTCGCCGTGGCCGAGGAACGACATTTCGGCAGGGCCGCCGAACGTCTGCACATGGCCCAGCCGCCGCTGTCGCAACAGATACAACAGCTGGAGAAGGAAGTGGGTGCCGAGCTGTTGCACCGCACGACCCGGCGCGTACAGCTGACCGAGGCCGGAGCCAGCTTCCTGACCCGGGCCCGCACCGTACTCGCCGATATCGATGCGGCGGCGCACGAGGCGCGCAGAATCGCAGCGGGCTCGATCGGCCACCTCGCCCTGGGATGTGTCGGTTCGGCGACCTACAGCCTGCTACCGGAACTGTCCCGCGTTCTCTCCGCCGAACTGCCCGGCATCGACTTCTCCTTTCGCGGCGAAATGCTCGTCCCGGACCAGATCGACGCACTTCGATCCGGACAGATCGACGTGGCGCTGCTACGTCCGCCAGTGGCCGACCTATCGCTCACCGTCACCGTGCTCCGCCAGGACAGCTTGGTCGTCGCGATCCCCACAGGCCACCACCTCGCGCAGTGGAAGCAACTGTCGCCTGCCGACCTGGTCGATGTCGACTTGATCATTCATTCCGCCGACCAGCGATCGGCGATGTACGATGTCGTGCTGCGCCTGCTCCGCGACTCCGGAGTGGAACCTCGCGTCAGACACGAAGTCGGGGAAACCTCCACCTTGGTCACCCTGGTCGCCGGCGGGCTCGGTGTGGCGGTCGTACCGGATCCGGTGACTGCGCTGCCACTCTCCGGTGTGACCTACCGCCCGCTTCTCTCCCCCACTGTCGAACTAGCAATTGCCTACCGCAGCGACCGCACCGAACCTCACCTCGCCCGCACCGTCGCCGTCATTCGCGACACCGTAGCCGGTGATCGAACTTCCTGGCATCCAGTCGACGAGCGCAAATGAACAACATGCCATGGTGCACAGAAAAGAAACCGCAAACCGACCTACGGCCGATAGGCGGTCTGCATCAGACGATAGGCCCGGGGACAGCCTCGGAGTACATCGCACCAGCCTGCTTTCTTCAGGCGCACCGCCACCCTCAACCAGTGCCCAACGGCAGGCGACACCGTCCACCCAGCTGGCCCGGCCGGCGCCGGAGCCAGCTCGCCGCCGTTTGATATGCCTGCAGCACAGCGGCAGAGAGCCGACCGTGCACGGGACGACCTTCGCAGAACGATCCTGCGCGAACCCGATACCCCCGGCGCGTTCAACGTGGAAGTGATCGGACTCCTCATCACCACCTGCTCAGCCCGCCGCCTCTGGCCATCGTGGAAGGAATTCTCGACGCCGACGGATACGGGCCCAACGCGCACATTCGACAGCCCTCGCCCGGCATGCAAGCGGACTATGACCGATCTACCGCATAGGTCGTTTTCCAACCCAATCGCAGTGTGCAGTCCGAAAGGTGATTCTTGGCAGGTGCTGCGCTTATTCGTCACCTATTCGCGTGATTCGAGACACTGCTTCGCCTTGGTGGCTGCGTTATCGGAATCTTCGCAAGGGCCGCGTGCGATGTCGTGGAAGGCATTGTGCAGCAACGCGATGATCCGTTGCGGCGGGGCGTCGCGTAGGCCATCGAGTTCAAGCAGGTGGCGCCCTATCACCACGCCGATGGTCAGCGCGCCCAGTAGCCCGGCACGCAAACCCGCTTCATCGGCGGTGAGATGTTCGGCTGCTTCGCGCTGGCGGGCCGCCATGGCTGATCGAACCTCTTCGGCGGCATCCGGGTGCGTGAGCATCGATCGGATCGCCGCCAGTGCATTGACTGGCTTGTCGGCGAGTTTGATCGCGAGCGCATCGAGTAGGAGTTCAGCCACATGCTCCGGCGCTCCAGTGATGGGGTGATCGTCACCGAAGACCGCAACGCGAGCGAACAAGTTCTCTTTAGACTCGAAGTAGCGCATCACCAGGCTAGGGTCGCTGTCCGCCTCCGCTGCTACGGCGCGGATGGTAGTCCGGTCGTAGCCGACCTCCGCGAACAGCCGCCCCGCCGCCGCCAGGATTCGCTCCTCAGTGTTGCGGCGCTGTTGGGCTCGGCTGGTGCTGGATTCCATGAGTTCAGTCTACGTATGTTGACTCGACACGTCGAGCGGTGTAACTTTCAGTCTACCCACGTTG
>NZ_JBSFDZ010000049.1:0-31976 GCF_053594175.1 Nocardia sp. NPDC001965 | reverse complement strand
CTGGTCCTCGGTCAATTCATGCCTACGTGCCACCACGACCACACATCAAATCAAACCGGCACCTCAACCGCCCAGACTTTGAGGACACTCTCTAGACCGAAGACGGTGTTCGGAGCGGTCTGCAGGGCCACCGCGACCGCCATCGCCTGGGCCTCGTCGAACAGCAGCGGCGGCAGCGTGTGACCCGCCCCCAGACAATAGCCGCCTGCCGGTCCGCGCAGTGTCCGGACCGGATAGTCGAGCAGGCGCAGCGTTTCGATATCACGCCGGACAGTTCGCTCACTGACTTCGAGCCGGGCGGCGAGCTCACCGAGCGACCAGCGCCGCCGGGTGGCGAGCAGTGACAGCAGGCGCAGGGCGCGCCGGGAGGTATCGGCCACCGGCCCAACGGTAGTGGACATTCGATGGCCGGTATCGGTGGCATTGTCGCGGCCGGAATCGTCCGATCGGCTACGGGAGTCACAACACAATGCACACGATCATCGTCGGGGGTGGGATCGGCGGCTTGGCGCTGGCCGCCGGTCTGCGCCGGCACGGATTCGACGTATCGGTATTCGATCGCGACAGCGATGTCGCCCAGACCGGCGGATACCACATCACGCTCGACGGCCGGGCGCAGGCCGCCCTCCGGGAACTCGTCGCACCGGAAATATTCGAACGGCTGCTGGGATCGGCCTCGGCGCTGCGGCTACGCGACCGGGACGCACTCTGGGACCGCCGCGGCCGGCTGCTCGGCTACGGGCCGCGACTCGGGGACAGTCCGAGTGTGGACATCGACCGCATCACGCTGCGGAAGATCCTGGCCGACGCGGCCGGCCCCGACCTGTACCTGGGCCGGACGGTCACCGATATCGCCCGTACGGCACAGGGCGAGCCGACGGCCGTCTTCGCCGACGGGTCCTCCTGCCGTGGCGATCTGCTGGTCGGCGCGGACGGCGCCCATTCCCTCGTCGCCCGCCACCTGGCCGGTCGATCCACCAGCGAACCGACCGGCATCGTCGGCTTCTCCGGCCGGACCGGCGCCGAACGCCTCAGCGCCCGGGAGCGGCACCGGCTCGGCACCCGCTCGGGGATGGCGGTCGGACCGCGTGCCACCGCGCTCTACATCGGCTTTCTCGACCCGGTAGGCAACGCGGTACTCGGCGCGACAGATCGGCGAGAGGCGATCACGAACGGCCCCACCTACATCTGGGGCGCCATGTTCCCCGAGTCGGCCGCGACCGATTCTCTACGCGCCCTGCGCGGTGACGCCCTGCGTACCGCGCTGGCGGCCCGGTTCGCCCGCGGCGGCTGGCACCGATCCACCCTCGAGGTCGTCGAACGAGCCGAGCCCGACAGCATCGCGGCCTTCCGCTTCAACGCTTCCTCGACCCGAGCGCGAGACCTCGCTCCCTGGGCCGCCGGCCCGGTGACCGCCCTGGGCGACGCGGTGCACGCGACTCCACCCACCGCGGGCATGGGTGCCGGGGCCGCGATACGTGATGCGGCGAGCCTGGTCGCCCGGCTGGGTACGGTCGTCTCGGGCACGAGCACCCTGGCCGTCGCCGTGAGCGAATTCGAAGCGGATATGCGCGTGCGCGGTAGTGAAATCCTCGTCCAGGCCATGCGAACCGTCCGGTGGATGCGAGCCACCGACACACCCCTCGGTGCGGCCGCAACAGGACTCGCGACCCCGGTCCTGGCTACCGCCAACCTACTGGCGCGCAGACGCTGACCGTACCGAATCCGTACCGAACCAGGCACCTCGAACTCGGCCCACGCCCATCCCGGCTTCATGGTGCTATCGCTGTGAGGCCATCGAGATCGCCGAACTTCGCTTTTGTATCGAGAGAAACGACGGCACGACCGGTTTCCGCGGCATGCGCGGCGATGATCAGATCGTGTGCGCCGCGGGGTCTACCCGATCGGCGTACCTGCGCCAGGAGTTGGGCGTGACGAGTGGCTGTGGCATGGGTGTATTCGAGGATATCGAGGTCGGCGAGCAGCAAGGCGAGCCGGCGGGAGCGTTGAAGCGCCTGCCCACGGGTCATCCATGTCGTCCGACACCATGGCAAGCCCCGCCGCGATATCGGTGGCGTAATCGTCGTCGAACGGTGGTATGTCGGATTCCTCCAACGCAAGTCGCAACGAACGGCCCGTACTCGTCGCGGGCGGGGCCACGGTTGCCACCGTCCGCCCATGCCGGACGATACGAATCGTCTCACCGTGCTCCGCCCGGCTGAGCACGGCCGAGAAGTTGCGTGACGCCTCGGCCGCAGACGTTGTCACCATGAATTCATGCTTATCTGAAATATATGGATCGGGCTACTTGCGGGCCCCGACCACCGTGCGTCTGTCGTGCGAAACGAAAACGGCGCCGCTCCTCGAAGGAGCGGCGCCGTTTCCAGCGATTCAGGGAATCACTTGATGATCTTCGTGACGCGACCGGCGCCGACGGTACGGCCACCCTCGCGGATCGCGAAGCGCAGACCCTCGTCCATGGCGACCGGCTGGATCAGCTTCACCGACATCTCGGTGTTGTCGCCGGGCATAACCATTTCGGTGCCCTCGGGCAGGGTCACAACGCCCGTCACGTCAGTCGTACGGAAGTAGAACTGCGGACGGTAGTTGTTGAAGAACGGGGTGTGGCGGCCACCCTCGTCCTTCGACAGGATGTAGGCCTGTCCCTCGAACTCGGTGTGCGGGGTGGTGGTGCCCGGCTTGATGACGACCTGGCCGCGCTCCACGTCCTCGCGCTTGATGCCACGGATCAGCAGACCCGCGTTGTCACCGGCCTGAGCGGTGTCCAGCATCTTGCGGAACATCTCGATACCGGTGATGGTGGTCTTGGTCTTCTCCGGACGGATGCCGACGATCTCGACTTCCTCGTTGAGGTTGACCACACCGCGCTCCACACGACCGGTGACGACGGTGCCACGACCGGTGATGGTGAAGACGTCCTCGATCGGCATCAGGAACGGCTTGTCGGTCTCACGCACCGGGTCCGGGATGGACTCGTCGACAGCGTTCATCAGCTCGACGATGGACTCGGCCCACTTGGCGTCACCCTCGAGGGCCTTCAGGCCGGAGACACGCACGACGGGGGCATCCTCGTCGAACTCCTGCGAAGCCAGCAGCTCGCGGACCTCCATCTCGACGAGCTCGAGGATTTCCTCGTCGTCGACCATGTCCGACTTGTTCAGCGCGACCAGGATGTAGGGCACGCCGACCTGGCGGGCGAGCAGCACGTGCTCACGGGTCTGCGGCATCGGGCCGTCGGTGGCCGCGACCACCAGGATGGCGCCGTCCATCTGCGCCGCACCGGTGATCATGTTCTTGATGTAGTCGGCGTGACCCGGGGCGTCGACGTGGGCGTAGTGGCGCTTCTCGGTCTGGTACTCGACGTGGGAGATGTTGATCGTGATACCACGAGCCTTCTCCTCCGGCGCCTTGTCGATCTGATCGAAGGCAAAGCTCTCGTTCAGATCCGGGTACTTCTCCGCCAGCACCTTGGTGATCGCTGCGGTCAGCGTGGTCTTGCCGTGGTCGACGTGACCGATGGTGCCGATGTTGACGTGCGGCTTTGTCCGCTCGAACTTCGCCTTCGCCACTGTGTGGTCCTCCTGGACTTGTTGGTGCTTGCAGTTGCAGCAGTGCGGGGGTCATCCCCACGTACGTGGGGAACTAACGGGTTGTACAAACTCCCGGGAGATCCGGGGCAGGTGCGCTACCTGCCCCGGAGGGGCACTTACTCGCCGGTCGCCTTGGCGATGATCTCCTTCGACACGTTGGCCGGAACCTCCGCGTACGAATCGAACACCATGGAGTAGTTCGCCCGGCCCTGGGTCTTCGACCGCAGGTCACCGATGTAGCCGAACATCTCCGAGAGCGGAACCAGCGCCTTGACGACACGGGCACCACTGCGTTCCTCCATGGCCTGGATCTGGCCACGGCGGGAGTTCAGGTCGCCGATCACATCGCCCATGTACTCCTCGGGCGTGGTGACCTCGACCGCCATCAGCGGTTCGAGGATCACCGGACCGGCCTTACGGGCCGCTTCCTTGAGGGCCTGCGAGCCGGCGATCTTGAACGCCATCTCCGAGGAGTCGACGTCGTGGTAGGCACCGTCGAGCAGGGTGACCTTCAGGTTGACCAGCGGGTAACCGGCGAGGACACCGTACTGCATGGCGTCCTGTGCGCCAGCGTCGACCGAGGGGATGTATTCCCTCGGCACGCGACCACCGGAAACCTTGTTCTCGAATTCGTAGGTAGCGCCGTCTTCACCGACGAACGGCTCCAGCGCGATGATGACCTTCGCGAACTGACCCGAACCACCCGTCTGCTTCTTATGGGTGAATTCGAGCTTCTCGACCTTCTTGGTGATGGTCTCGCGGTAGGCCACCTGCGGCTTGCCGACGTTCGCCTCGACCTTGAACTCGCGCTTCATCCGGTCGACCAGGATGTCCAGGTGCAGCTCGCCCATACCGCCGATGACGGTCTGGCCGGTCTCCTGGTCCAGCTTCACCGTGAAGGTCGGGTCCTCCTCGGCGAGCTTCTGGATCGCGGTGCCCAGCTTCTCCTGGTCGGACTTGGTCTTGGGCTCGATGGAGACCTCGATGACCGGGTCCGGGAAGGTCATCGACTCGAGCACGATCTGGTTGTTCGGATCGCACAGGGTGTCACCGGTGGTGGTGTCCTTCAGGCCGATGACCGCGTAGATATGGCCGGCACTGACCTGGGGTACCGGGTTCTCCTTGTTGGAGTGCATCTGGAAGAGCTTGCCCAGACGCTCCTTCTTGCCCTTGGTCGCGTTGATGACCTGGGCACCGGAGTCGACCTTGCCCGAGTAGACGCGGACGTAGGTCAGCTTGCCGAAGAACGGGTGCACCGCGATCTTGAACGCCAGGGCCGCGAACGGCTCGTCGGCACTCGGCTTACGGGTGAGAACCTCGTCCTCGTGGTTCGGCGCGTGCCCCTGCACGGACTCGACGTCCAGCGGCGAGGGCAGGTAGTCGATCACCGCGTCGAGCATGGGCTGCACGCCCTTGTTCTTGAACGCGGAACCACACAGCACCGGGTAGAGCTCGGAGTTGACCGTCATCTTGCGGATGGCGCCCTTGATCTCGTCGATCGAGAGCTCACCGCCGCCGAAGAACTTGTCCAGCAGCGCCTCGTCGGACTCGGCGACGGTCTCCAGCAGTTCCTGCCGGTACTGTTCGGCCTTCTCGACCAGATCGGCCGGGATGTCCTGGACTTCGTACTTCTCGCCGAGTTTGGTCTCGCCGGTCCAGACCTTGGCCTTCATCTCGACCAGGTCGACGATGCCCTCGAAGGTGTCCTCCGCGCCGATGGGCAGCTGGATGACCAGCGGCTTGGCACCGAGGCGGTCCTTGATGGTCTGCACGGTGAAGTAGAAATCCGCACCCAGCTTGTCCATCTTGTTGACGAAGCAGATCCGGGGCACGTCGTACTTGTCGGCCTGCCGCCACACCTGCTCGGACTGCGGCTCCACGCCCTCTTTGCCGTCGAAGACGGCGACCGCGCCATCGAGCACACGCAGGCTGCGCTCCACCTCGACGGTGAAGTCGACGTGGCCGGGGGTGTCGATGATGTTGATCTGGTTCTGGTTCCAGAAGCAGGTCACCGCGGCGGAGGTGATGGTGATACCACGCTCCTGCTCCTGCTCCATCCAGTCGGTGGTCGACGCCCCGTCATGGGTTTCGCCGATCTTGTAGTTCACACCGGTGTAGAAGAGGATGCGTTCGGTCGTAGTGGTCTTGCCCGCATCGATGTGGGCCATGATGCCGATGTTGCGGACCTTGTTCAGGTCGGTGAGCACGTCCTGTGCCACGGAAATCTTCCCCGCTCGTAGCTAGTTGGGATTTTCGCCGACGGCCGTGTGGCCGTCATATCTGTCAAAGCGGAAGCGGTGCTTCCGTAAGCCTCCCGACCCCGCAGCGATGGGCCGGACAGACATCACCAGCGGTAGTGCGCGAAGGCCCGGTTGGACTCGGCCATCTTGTGGGTGTCCTCACGACGCTTGACCGAAGCACCCAGGCCGTTGCTGGCGTCGAGCAGTTCGTTGGCCAGGCGCTCGATCATGGTCTTCTCACGGCGAGCCCGCGAGTAGTTGACCAGCCAGCGCAGCGCGAGGGTATTGGAGCGGCCGGGACGAACCTCGACCGGCACCTGGTAGGTGGCGCCACCGACACGACGCGGCTTGACCTCGAGCGCCGGCTTGACGTTGTCCAGCGCGCGCTTGAGGGTGACGACCGGATCGGTGCCGGTCTTGTCGCGCGCCTGCTCCAGCGCGCCGTACACGATGCGCTCGGCAGTGGACTTCTTGCCGTCGAGAAGAATCTTGTTGACCAGTTGCGTCACCAGCGGCGACCCGTAGACCGGGTCGTTGATCAGCGGACGCTTGGGAGCGGGGCCCTTGCGAGGCATATCAGCTCTTCTCCTTCTTGGCGCCGTAACGGCTGCGGGCCTGCTTGCGGTTCTTCACACCCTGGGTGTCGAGCGAGCCGCGGATGATCTTGTAACGCACACCGGGAAGGTCCTTCACACGACCGCCACGCACGAGCACCATCGAGTGCTCCTGCAGGTTGTGGCCTTCGCCCGGGATGTAAGCCGTGACCTCGACCGCGCTGGTCAGCTTCACACGCGCGACCTTCCGCAGCGCGGAGTTCGGCTTCTTGGGGGTGGTGGTGTACACGCGGGTGCACACGCCACGACGCTGCGGGCTCCCCTTCAGGGCCGCGGTCTTGGTCTTGGAGACCTTGTCGCGGCGACCCTTGCGGACCAGCTGGTTGATGGTTGGCATATACCGGCTTTCCTTTTATCGGTTATGGCGGTGTCAGGGCTGTTCATCGAGCTTTCACCCGCACGTCCAACCACGTTTCTCGCGTCCCGAGGTCGGGCGTGTCGCGCGCAGTTCAGGGCCCGATTTACAGGCACGCTGGAATCGTCGGCCGCTCTCGCTGGCCTACGTCTACGCTCGAACTTGCCCGTATCCTTCCGGGCACAGCGGTCCACTGTACTCGGGCGTAGTGAATAGGGTCAAAACCGGGGTGATGTTGTGATATGGCGGGCCGACAACGGCCCCTCGATTTCCGGCTCTCGACCCCTCCCGGGCAGTCTCTCGTTCCTACTCAACGGACCCGATCGACCGCTTGTTCCCGGTTTGTCACGAGCACGGGCGAGGCCGGGCGGGCCCGGGAGCCCGCGAAACGAGTGGCGCCGCGGCGCCGGCGTACGGACTAACGCGCGATGTTGAGCGTGAGTTCGAGCAGTTTCTTCGCGGCGGCGCACGGGTCGGGCGTTCCCGCGTTGACCCACCAGCCGATCACTCCGGAGTCGGCGGCGCTGGCGGTCATCCCGCACGAGTTCGGATCGTTCGGCCGCCGGACCTCCAGCGCGATCGTGCCCTGCACGGTGGTCTTGGTGCTGGTGTAACCCAGCTTGTCGTTCGTGGCCTGCTCGTTGCGCAGCGACCCGTTCTCGTACCAGTTCAAAGTGAGCATTCCGGAGCCACCGCCGACATCCCACATGCAGACCGCGCCGAAGAACGAGTCGCTGATGTAGGCGTTGCCACCGAGCGCGTCGACGATCTGCTGGTCGGTGACCACTTCGCATTCACGTAACAGTTTGTCGATCTGGGCGGTATCCACCGATTCGCCACCACCGACCGGTTGCGCGGTCCCCGCCACGGTGCTGCCGCAGCCGGCCCCGAACACCGCGGTCATCAGCAGCGCCGCCGCGACGGACGCCCTGCGTAGCCGCCGTCCACCCGCGCGGCCGTCCCCGAATGCCGTCATCGCCTTCATCCCAGCCGCTCGATCGTCAGTTCGGCGAGTGCCCGGCTGCGGTCGCACGGGCTACCGCCGGGGATGCTCAGCGCGGTGGACCACTCGAAGAAATCGTCGTCGAGTTGTACCGCGAGATCGCAGATCCGCCCGGTGGGATCGAGTGCCGCGAACCCGTTGCGGCCACCCACCGTGATCGGTTCCGGCGGCCGGCCGTGAGTCGTGACCCAGGCCTTTTCCCGTTCCAGCGGGCTGCCCCGGTACGACGCGAAGGTGATGGAGTTCCCGCCCAGGCCACCGCCCTGCCAATTGCAGCCGACCGCGTTCTTGAAGGACTGCGAGATCTGGCCGAGCCCCCCGACATCACGTACCTCGTTGTCGGTCACGTGCCCGCATTCCCCTACGAACGGACCGAGCGCCGCCACCTTCGGCGCCGGCCCCCGCGGACCGTCGGCGTCTCCGCCGGCCCCTTCGTCGGATCCGCACCCCGTCAGGGCAAACGCCGCGGTTAACCCGAGGACTATCGCCGACCTGATCCGCATGCCGTGCACAATACCGACGAAAGACCGCTCCCGGCGGCGGTGCAGGTCGCCCCGGGTTCTCGCACCGCCGGTCGGCGACCGGGCCGAACCGTGGTGAGTACCGCGCGGCGGCAGGGGGTTCGGCGCGGCCGGACCGTCACCGACCTCCGCGAACGGTATCGGCCGAGAAAAGGCGAACTCCGGCGGAACCGTTCCCGTCTCGGGCCCGTCGGTAGAGGTGGAAGAAAAATCGGGCGGGAAACGCCCGACGATCGAAGGTTCCGGCAGTCGCGGCGAGGAATTCGCGTTCCGGTCGATTCGATTCGCGCACAGGGGGGTTCATGAACTCACATGACGGGATCGCGGCCGCACGAACATTACCGCCGCATACGCGCCCGGATCGAACAGGCGGCCCGACCCGCCTGTTCGGCACGACCTTCGAACTACCGGACGAACGCATGGAGAAACAAAATATGAAGAGAATCGCTCAGTCGGTGCTCGTCGCCGCGACGATCGGAATCGCACTTCTGGGTACCGCCGGAACGGCCGCGGCCACCGAGGCCCCCTATCTTCCGCATTGGTTCCCCACCAGCGAAGCCTGCATGACGGAGCTGGAGCGGATAGAGAGCATCGAGGGCATCCCCGGTAAGTACGGCTGCTATCCGGTCGATCCGAGCAACTACGCGGGCCCGGCCAACTTGGACTACAACCACCGCTGACGAGGACATCCGGCCCACAGCCGCTCCGCGCTGTGGGCCGGATGAATCAGCGGACCGTCACCACGACCTTGCCGGTGGCGGCACGGGTTTCCAGCGACGCGACCGCGTCCGCGGCCTGCTCCAGCGGGAACAGCACCGGTTGCGGCGCGGGGATCTTGCCGGAGGCGAGCAGCGGCTCCACCTCCGCCCACTGTTCGAGGAGGTAACCCGGATGCGACAGCACCCACTCACCCCAGCCGGCGCCGACGACCTCGACGTTCTTCAGCAGCAGCCGGTTCACCTTCACGGTCGGGATATCGCCGCCGGTGAAACCCACCACCAGCAGGCGCCCGCCGCGGGCGAGCGATCGGATGCTGTCGGTGAACCGGTCACCGCCCACCGGGTCGAGCACGATATCCACACCGCGGTTGTCGGTGAGTTCCCTGACCCGGTCCAGCCAGCCGTCGGTGAGTACGACGTCGGTGGCGCCGTGCGCGCGGGCGATCTCGGCCTTCTCCTCGGTGCTCACCACCGCGATCACCCGGCCCGCGCCGAGCGCCCCGGCCAGCCGGAGGGTGGAGGTACCGATACCGCCCGCCGCGCCGTGCACCAGCACGGTTTCTCCTTCGGCGAGGCGACCTCGGTTGCGCAGGCAGAAGTGCACCGTGAGGTCGTTGAACAGGATTCCGGCGCCGGCCTCGAAGGAGATGTTGTCCGGAAGCCGGAAAACCATCTCGGCGGTGGTCGTGGCGACCTCGGCCATGGCATTGCCGAGCATGGTCAGGGCGCAGACCCGGTCACCGGGTTTCACATGCGACCCCTCGGGGGCTTCGCGCACCACGCCGGCGACCTCACCGCCGACCACGAAAGGCATCGGCGGTTTCATCTGATAGAGCCCACGGGTCATCAGTACGTCGGGGAAGGCGACGCCGGCGGCGTGTACGTCGATCACCACACCTCCCGGCAGCGGCCGCGGTTCCGGGATATCGACGATCTCGATCGCTTCCGGCCCTTCGAGTTTGCTGACCTGAGCTGCACGCATATGCCGACCTCTCTGTTTCGCCGACCGGCGGTTATAGAGACGCACCAGTCGATATGTACCAATCCACCCGTCCTCATCAACCTAATGGGCACGACCGGCCGAAGTCCATCCCCCGCCCGGGGCCGGTCGATCCGCACCCACCCCGCTGTCCGGCCGATCGCCGCTGGTCGAGCACACCTCGGGGAACAGGCCGTTTTGTTAGGCTCGGCCGCGAAGGAACGGGCGGGAATCTCCGGGGGACACAAATGAACGAAGAGACGAACACACCCGGCACAACCGTACGGGTCGACCCCGGTCTGCTGCGCGGTTTCACCGGCCGGCTCGACAGCGAGGCAGCCGCGGTCACCGGACTCGATACCGCGGGAGTGCTGGCCGCGGCTGCGACCGCGCTACCCGGCACCGGTTTCGGCCCGGCCGCTCAGCGCGCCACCGACCTCACCGCATCCTGCCTGCACCGGATCGCCGACCGGTTGACGACCGTCGCCGCCACGCTGCGCACCAGCGCGGGCGACTACGAAATGACCGAAGCGGAAGTCACCGCGGCGCTCACCACCGTCGGACTGGAGACCGCGGTATGACCCTCACCATCGGCGATGTCGAACAGTGGCAGGCCGACCATCTCACCGCGGCCGCCGACCACGCGAACACGATGGCAGGCCGGCTCGACCAGCTCACCGGAACCGCGGCCACCGATACCCGGGCGATGGACTGGGCCGGGCCCGCGAGCGCCGCCGCCGGCACCCGGATGGACACCGAACGTACGCGGACCGGAACGGTGAGCGCGGCCCTGTTGAAACTCGACACCGCTCTGCGCGCCGAAGTGGCCAACCTGATCGAGGCGAAGAACAAAGTCCTGCTGATGCGGGACAACGCGCGCAATACAGCGCAACCGCCCCTGCCCGCCTTCGACGTGGCCGACGACGGCACCGTTACGGCACAGGCGCGGATCGACTATTTGCGCCGATCCGCCGGAGATACCGCCGACTCCCCCGAGATGCAGCGGACCGAGCTGGGGCAGCGACTGGTGGCGGCCTCCTACCAGTGGCATATCGTCAACGCCTTGAAAACCGCCGAGGACACGGCGACCCGGGCGACCACCCAGATCCAGCAGGCGGTCACCGAACTGGAACACGCCTACGGCGTACTGGGTGATCCCGGAACCGCTCCCGCCGCCGCGCCGACGGCGCCCGCGGCCACCGGAAACCCGGCAGCCGGAGACACTCCGCCGAGCAAGTCCGGATACCCCGCCACCGGCGGCTCCCCGACTGCATCCCTGATGGGCGGGACCTCGACCGACAGCGATTCCGGCAACCCCGCACTGTCCGCCGGCGCGGCGGCCCCCATGCCCACCGGCGACCAGGCGGAATGGATAAAAGAGGCCATCCGGGTACTGCGCGAGAACGGCTACGATATCGATGATTCCGAGGCCGCCACCATCGCCCTGATCATCGAACGCGAATCCGGCGGCAACCCGAACGCGATCAACCTCTGGGACAGCAACGCCGCAGCGGGCATCCCGTCGAAGGGTCTCATGCAGACCATCGACCCCACCTTCAACTCCTACTCGCTGCCCGGCCACGGCGATATCTGGAACCCGGTGGACAACATCATCGCCGGTACCCGATATGCCATCGAGCGGTACGGTTCGCTCGGCAACGTCCCCGGGGTGGTCGGGGTCTCCGACGGCTCCGGCTACGTCGGATACTGACCACCGGCACACGCCGAACACGGCGAACAGGCGGCTCGGCGTGGCGCGGTGACACAGGCCCCGTAAAGTCGTCTCACAGGAAACACGCAGAAGTACCGCGGCCCAGCCCGCCGCGCGAGGAGCACAAGTGTCACTCGATCAGCCGCTCGCCCCGCTTCCCCAGGAGGGCATGGGGTTCGTTACGGCGTGGCCGGTGCGAGCCGGCGACGTGGACCCGTACAACCGTCTACGCCTCGACGGCGTCGCCCGCTACCTGCAGGACATCGCCTGGGAACACCTCCAGCAATCGGTCCTGGAGCGCAGCGACCCGAGCTGGATCATCCGGCGCACCGTCATCGACGTGGTCCGGCCGGTGCTCTGGCCCGACCGCGTCCAGCTGCGTCGCTGGTGTTCGAGCATGTCCACCCGCTGGGCGAATATGCGGGTCCGGATCACCAGCGATCGCGGCGGCCTGATCGAAACCGAAGGTTTCTGGATCAATATCAACGAGTCGAACAATATGCCCGCCCGCATCAGCGACGCGGGCCTGGCCTACCTCGCGCAGACCACCGCCGAACAACGGCTGCGCTGGCGGCCCTGGCTGACCGACACTGCCCCACCGGAATCCGAAACCGACCTGCCGTTCCCGCTGCGGGCCACCGATATCGACCAGTACAACCATGTGAACAACACCTGCTACTGGCAGGCTGTCGAGCAGTATCTGGTCGACTACCCGAAACTGGTCAGCGGCCCGCATCGCGCGGTCATCGAGTACGTCGCACCGGTACTGGCCCGCCAGCACATCAGCGTCCGCAGCCGATACGAACCCGGCGACCGGACAACCGGCCGCCCCACGCTGCGCATGTGGTTCGTGGCCGACGGGATCACCACCACCATCGTCCGCGTCGCACCCCTTTAGGCCCGCAAGAACCGGCTGAAATCGGCGGTACTCGGCGATCACCGGCCCGTGTGCGGCACGCCGGAGATCGACCGGTGGTAGCCGTGGAACTCGGTGTCGGGGGCATCGTGGCCACCGATACGACAATCGGCCGCCGCGTGCTGCTGCGTCGGCGCAAAACCACACTCACCAGCCCCTCCGGGCACGCAACCGAGCTATGAGCGTGCTGTGCGACCGGGCGCTCGTGGTGTCGGGCGCATGCCGTGTCACAACGCATGCCGTGTCACAACGCACGCGACCTGCTTGTGAAGGCGCTGTGTTTTCGGCGCCGCCTGCGGCGGCGCGGGGTTGAGGCCTGCGAGCCCGGAGATGGGTGTGGGGGGCCGGGGCCGCATCTGGACGGGGCCTCTGCCGACGACTATGGGCCGCGCCTCGGACGACTCCGCGGCACGGCCCATCATCGGCTATCGGCACACCCGCCGGTCAGCTACCGCCTTTGGCCGCCTGCAGGAGGTCCGCGAGGGTGGTGAACTTGACCCGGGGGCGACCCGAATCCTTACCGGCGCCACGTTCGGCCTGGTCGATGGCCTTCCAGCCGACGCGGTCCACCAGATCGGGCTGGCGCTCCTGGACCAGGGCCCGCAGCGCGTCCCGGTCGGCCGTGGGGGCGACCAGTTTGCCGGCGATGAAGTCGGCGATCAGTCCTTCCACCGTTTCCTCGGAATCGACCCGGTTCGAACCGATGACCCCGCGCGGGCCGCGTTTGATCCAGCCGCTGACGTACACACCGGTTACCGGTTGGCCGTCCGCGCCGGTCACCCGGCCGTGTTCGTTGGGGACGACCGCGCGCCGGTCGTCGAACGGCAGATCCGGAATCGGCTGTCCGCGATAGCCGATCGACCGCAGGACCAGGGATGCGGGCAGGCTCCCGGACTCGCTGGTGGGGCGGGCGTTGAGGATTCCGTCCTCTTCCACCAGCTCGTTGCGGGCGTATTCGAGTCCCTCGACCTTGTCCGTACCGGTGACCGCGGTGGGGGCGGCCAGGTACTTGAACACGATCCGCTTGTTGCCGTCGGTGGCCGGTTTCGCGGCGAATTCCTCGGCGAGCGCGTACTTCAGCTTCAGCGAGGGTTCGACGTCCGGGTGGTCGAGCAGTGCCTGAGATGCCGGGTCGAGTTCCAGTTCGGCCGGGTCGATCACGATATCGACACCGGACAGATGCGCCAGCGCCAGGAACTCCGGTGAGGTGTAGGCCGCCTGGAGCGGTCCACGCCGGCCGAGCACCACGACCTCGCGGATGTTGCTGCTCCGCAACGCGGCGAGGGCGTGATCGGCGATATCGGTTTTCGCGAGTTCGTCGGGATGCACGGTCAGCACCCGGGCGATATCGAGCGCGACATTGCCGTTGCCGACGATGACGGCTCGTTCACCGGAGAGGTCGAAAGTGCGGTCCGCGTAGTCGGGGTGCCCGTTGTACCAGGCCACGAACTCGGTGGCGGAGTGGCTACCGGACAGGTCCTCGCCCGGGATACCCATGCGCCGGTCCGAGGAGGCACCCACCGCGTAGAGGACGGCGTGATGATGTGCCAGCAGTTCCTCATGGGTGATGTGTTTGCCGACCTCGACGTTCAGGTAGTACTGCAGGGTGTCGCGGCGGAACGCCGATTCGAACATGCCCGCGACCGTTTTCGTACCCGGATGGTCGGGTGCCACGCCCGCGCGGACGAGCCCCCACGGGGTGGGCAGCCGGTCGAACATCTCCACCTGCACATCGCAGCGCCGCAGCAATTCGTCGGCCGCGTAGGCGGCCGCCGGGCCGGCACCGACGATCGCGACCCGTAGTGTGCCCAATTCCTTGGGCGGGCGCACCGGGGTCGAGATGGGATCCAGGTTCGATTCCAGCGGATGCCGCTCGAACCAGGCCGCGTTGATATCCCGGAAGCGGGCCAGCGACGCGGACAGATCGTCCTCGGAGAAGATGGCCTCCACCGGGCACGCGTCGACACAGGCGCCACAGTCGATACAGGTGTCGGGGTCGATGTAGAGCATTTCGGTCGTGGCGAATTCCGGCTGATCCGGAGTCGGGCGGATGCAGTCGACCGGGCACTCGGAAACGCAGCTCGCGTCGTTGCAGCAACGCTGCGTGATTACGTAGGCCATATTTGTGCAGATCCTCGAGACTTATGTGCGGGCTGGTGCCGTCCGGGTCGCGGTTGGCAGGGCGTGACGACTGAGCGTGGACCGGGGTCGCCGGCCCACCCTCCATTGTGACGCCGCTTTCAGTTTGCCTCGAGTGTGTTATGGATCTCCGCACCGAGGGTGCCTACGGTGGTCACATGGCTCGAACTCTGATCTTGATGCGGCATGGGAAGTCGGCGTATCCGGCCGGAGTCGACGACCATGAGCGCCCGCTGGCGCCGCGCGGGCACCGTGAAGCGGCGCTGGCCGGTGCGTGGCTGCGGGCGACCCAGCCGCCGATCGACGCGGTCCGCTGCTCCACCGCGACCCGTACCCGGGAAACGCTCACCGCTACCGGCGTGGACGCACCGGTCGAGTTCGAGTCGGGGATCTACGAGGCGGAAACCGACTATCTGGTGGAACTCGTGGGCCTCACCGACCCGGCGATCTCGACCCTGCTGATAATCGGCCACGCCCCGGGCATGCCCTGGACGGCCTGGGATCTCGCGACCGCGCACGATACCGAAGACGCCCTGCGGTTGAGCCGCAAATTCCCGACATCGGCACTGGCGGTGCTGCGATTCACCGGCGAATGGGACCGGGTCGGCCCGGGGTCGGGCGACCTGGTGACCTTCCACGTCCCGCGCTGACGCTCAGCGCAGCAGTTTGCCGCCGAACACCGCTCCGGCGCCGAGCACGACGAGCAGCAGGAAGGCCGCCCAGCCGCCGATCAGCCACCAGACCAGACCGAACACCACCACGATCGGCGCCACCGCGATGGCGGTGATCACCGGGCTCTCCTTGACCGTGGCCCACGCCGAACGTGCCCGGACCCGGTCGATTTCCTTGGCCATGTTCCCAGGTTACGTGGCCGATCCCGGCTGTGCCGGGACACGCGGGTACGTGGTGGCGAGCCCCCTGGACAGTGCGGCTCCGGCTGCCCGGCCGGCCCGGCGCCGACCGGTCCGGCCTGAGTACGCTGGCGCTCGGCGGCACGGCCACCGGCCGTCGTGTTCAGAGATACGTGTTCAGAGATATCCGGATGCGGAGAGGAGCTGCGGCGATGACCGAGGCGACCGAACAGAGCAAGGTACTGCGCAACCCCGGCGAGAACCGTTATGAGGTGTGGTACGGCGCCGAACTGGCCGGATTCGCGGAGTACACCGAGCAGGGCTCCGAAACCGTCTTCACCCACACCGAGATCGACCCGGAATTCGGCGGGAAGGGGCTGGGCAGCCGGCTCGCCGAATTCGCGATCACCGACACCGTGGAGCGCGGGCGCAGGATCCGGCCGGAATGCCCGTTCATCCGCGCCTACCTGGAGAAGCATCCGCAGTACAACGACCATGTGGTCGGCCTCGGTGAGTGATCTCGATCCGCATCCGGCCGAGACCCTCTGCGAACCGGGCGTCGGGCCCGGGCCGGTAGCCCGGTTGTATCCGGCGCGTGAGGTTCCGCTGGGCGGGGTGCGCGGCACCTACGTGGAACGGACCCTGCCGCAACGGGACCTGCCGACGGTCGGGGCCTGGTGCTTCCTGGACTACTTCGGCGCGCCCACGGTCACCGTCACCGGCGCACCGCCCGATATCGATCCGCATCCGCATATCGGCCTGCAGACCGTCACCTGGCCGTTCGAGGGGATGATCCGGCACCGGGATTCGGTGCGTTCGGATGTACGGATCGAACCGGGCCAGCTCAACCTGATGACCTCCGGCCGCGGTATCGCCCATTCGGAGTACACGGTCCCCGACGCCCCGGCCGGGCGCGGATTGCAGCTGTGGATCGCGCTGCCCGACGACCACCGTGAGATCGCGCCGCATTTCGAACAGCACCGAGAGCTGCCCGTGTACACCGCCCCGGGATTACGGGCGACGGTACTGCTGGGCTCACTCGCCGGGATCACCTCGCCCGCGATCACCTACACCCCGCTGGTGGGGGCCGATATCGAGATCGATCCGGTCACGGCGGTGACGCTGCCGGCGAATCCCGAGTTCGAATACGCCTTGCTGGTCGTCGAGGGCACGGTGACCGCCGCCGGGATCGAGCTCACCCCCGGACCGCTGCTGTATCTGGGGACCGGCCGCGACAGTCTGGAACTGTCCAGCGACTCCGGCGGCCGGTTCGCCCTGATCGGCGGGGAGCCGCTCGCGGAGGAGCTGGTCATGTGGTGGAACTTCGTCGCCCGCAACCACGCGGAGATCGTGGCGGCCCGCACGGATTGGGAGTCGCACGACGCCGAACGCTTCGGTGATATCGCCGGCCACACGCCCGACCAGCGTATTCCGGCGCCGCCGCTGCCCGGCGGCCAGTTGAAACCCCGGGCTCGGCGGCCACGCATCAGCTGATCCGGATCAGCGCTTGCCTGGAGTGCACTCCAGGTGGATAACGTTGTCCCTGTTCGACGAGAGGATATCGGGCGCAACAGATAAAACACTGTGGCGCAACGACTTTCGGCAAGAAAGGTAGCCCCGTGAGCATTTCCGGACCCAGCCTGGACGTTACCGACCCGGCACGGGAGCTCCCCCGGCATTCGATCGGGGCCGCCGCCCGGCACTGCGGGCTGAGCCAGGACACCCTGCGCTGGTACGAGCGCATCGGTCTGCTGGCCCATATCGGCCGCGATCACACCGGCAAACGCCGGTTCAGCGACCGGGACCTGGATTGGCTGACCCTGATCACCCGATTGCGTACCACCGGTATGACGGTGGCGGACATGATCAGGTACGCCGAGCTGGTCCGCGCCGGCGCGAGCACGATCCCCGAACGGCTCGCGATGTTCCGCAAGACCCGCGCCGATGTCCTCGAACGTATCGCCGAACTGGAGCAGACCGTGGCGGTGCTGGATCACAAGATCTCGATCTACGAACAGCACACCCTCAGTGACACCGTCCGGTCCACCGACAACGCCGCTTCGTGAAGGGATACCCGAGACCATGACCGACTCCGCAGTACTGCCGACCACCACACTGGGCACCGATGGAATCCGGGTCGGTGTACAGGGGCTGGGTTGTATGGGGATGAGCGAGTTCTACGGCCCCACCGATCGCGCGGAATCCCGCGCGACCCTGGAGCGGGCCCTCGAACTCGGGATCACCCTGTTCGATACCGCCGATATCTACGGTTCCGGTGACAACGAGGAATTCCTGAGCGATTTCGTGCGCGCCAATCGGGACCGGATCGTCCTGGCCACGAAATTCGCACTTGTCCGCAAAGCCGACGACCCGACCTATCGCGGTGTCGACAATTCACCGGAGTACATCCGCGCGGCCGTGGACGCCAGCCTCCGCAGGCTCGGCGTCGACACCATCGACCTGTACTACATGCACCGGCGTGATCCCCGGGTACCGCTCGCGGACAGTGTGGGCGCCATGGCCGAACTGGTACGGGCGGGCAAGGTACGCGCGCTCGGCCTCTCCGAGGTCACCGGCGACGAGCTGCGCGCGGCGCACGCGGTCCATCCGATCGCGGCGGTGCAGTCGGAGTGGTCGCTGTTCTCCCGTGATGTCGAGCGCACGGCCGTACCCGCCGCCGCCGAGCTGGGCGTCGCCTTCGTGCCCTACTCACCGTTGGGCCGCGGCTTCCTCACCGGCGCTCTGCCCAGCGCGAACGATCTGGCCGAAGGCGATTTCCGGCGGAACATGCCCCGCTTCACCGGCGACAACGCCGCGCACAATGCCGCGCTGCTGGCACCTCTGCACACCATCGCGCGGGACCGTGGGCTCACCTCCGCGCAGATCGCGCTGGCCTGGGTACAGGCCCGGGCGCAGGTGCACGGATTGCCGGTGGTCCCCATTCCGGGTACCCGGCGCCGGACCCGGCTCGCGGAGAATGCCGGGGCCGCGACCGTCACCTTGACCGCCGCGGAACTGGACCAGCTGGAGCCGATCGCCGGGCAGGTGGCCGGGCAGCGTTACCCGGATATGTCGCTGACATCGGCGGGCCGCGAGTAGGACGGCGGTTCGGGCGTATCCAGCCGCTGGGTGCCGATGACGCGGAGCAGTTCCATCTTCTCCGCGGCATCGGTACCCGGCAGCGGCCAGTAGATGAGCAGTCGCTGGGTGGCATTGGGCGTGAGCAGGGTTTCGCAGAAGATATCGATCACGCCCAGTTCCGGATGGACGGCGGATTTGGTGTCGGAGAGCCGGACCGACACCTCGTGTTCGTTCCAGAGCCGGTCGAACTCCGTGCTCGCGCCGCGCAGCGCACCGATGAACTCGACGACATCGGGATCCTTCGGCCGCCGCGCCGCGGTGGCCCGCAGATCGGCCACCTGCCGCCGGGACAGCCGGTCCACGTCCCCCGCCGCGGCGTTCACCCGGGCCTCCGGATCGGTGAACCACCGCCAGGCGACGAACCGCCCCCGGCCCTGCTGCTGGGCCTGGTCGCCGAACAACAGGATGTGCATCCGGTTCTGCACCAGGCATTCGCCGAGGTCGGTGATCACCGCCGCCGGGATATCGTCCAGTTTCGCCAGTACGTGCATCAGTCCCGGACCCACATGTCTATCGGTCCGGCTGCCACCGGGCGGCGCGTGATCGCAGAGCAGATAGACGTGATCACGTTCGTCGCCGGTGCATCGCAGCGCACGGGTGAGCGACGCGAGTACCTGGGTGGACGGCCGTGGACCGCGGGCCTGCTCCAACCGCGTGTAGTAGTCGGTGGAGATACCCGCCAGCTGCGCCACCTCGTCCCGGCGCAGGCCCGGGGTGCGCCGCCGGGTGCCCGGCGGCAGCCCGACCGCCTCGGTGGTGAGCTGTTCCCGGCGGCGGCGGAGGAAGTCGGCGAGTTCGCTGCGATCCATATCTCCACTGTCGCGCACCGCCGCGCGGTCAGCCAGGGATCGCCGCTCCCCCGATAAAGCGTCTCTGCCGCGGCCGCGGACGCTGCGCCACCGTGGACGCCATGACGAATACACAGATCGCAGCCGCACAACTGGGCAGCACCGGACCGGCAGTCGGACGGGTCGGGCTCGGCGCGATGGGAATGTCGGGTTCCTACGGCCCGGCCGACGACACCGAATCGGTGGCCACCGTCCATTCCGCGCTCGATTCCGGCGCCCGGCTGATCGACACCGGCGATTTCTACGGGATGGGCCACAACGAACTGCTGGTCGGCCGGGCCATCGCCGACCGGCCGCGCGAGGAGACGATTCTCAGTGTGAAGTTCGGCGCGATGATCGGCCCGGACGGGACCTGGCAGGGGTTCGACAGCCGACCGGCCGCCTTGCGCAACTTCCTGAGCTACAGCCTGCGTCGGCTCGGGGTGGATCATGTCGATATCTACCGCCCGGCACGGCTGGACCCGGCGGTGCCGATCGAGGACACCGTCGGCGCCCTCGCCGAATTGGTCGAAGCGGGATATGTGCGGCATATCGGCCTGTCCGAAGTGGGCGCGGAAACACTGCGCCGGGCCGCCGCGGTACATCCGATCGCCGATCTACAGATCGAGTACTCGCTGTTCTCGCGCGGGATCGAAACCGAGATCCTGCCCGTGTGCCGCGAGCTCGGCATCGGTATCACCGCCTACGGTGTGCTCTCCCGCGGCCTGCTCAGCGATACGGCTCTCGGTCGCACCACCGGATTCGGGCAGTCGGACTACCGGCCGCACACGCCCCGTTTCCAAGGTGACAATCTCACTGCCAACCTGAGACTGGTCGACGCCTTGGCCGCGCTCGCACAGCGTAAGGGCGTGTCCACTGCCCAGCTCGCCATCGCCTGGGTGCTCAGCCGGGGCGGCGATATCGTTCCGGTGATCGGCGCGCGCACCCGGCCCCGCTGGTCGGAGGCGCTCGGCGCGCTCGACGTCTCGCTCACCGACGCGGATATCGCGGCCGTCGAAGCCGCCGTCCCTGCCGCGAGCGTGGCGGGTAGCCGATATGCGCAGTCCCAGATGGGCGCGTTGGACAGCGAGCGCTGAGACCGGACCGGGTCCGGACGATCCGGCAGTGCCACCACCGCCACCTGTCGCCGCCGGCTCCCGGGAGCGGCAATCGGCCCGTCCGTTTTCGCCGGACCGGGTCCCGACACATTCGGGGCCCGGTCCGGCTTCCGGTACCGACAGCTAGTTCCCCAGCAGTGCGTCCAGTGCCCGGTAGCTGGCGTTGAGCCCGTCCGCCATACCCGACTGCAGCATGCCGTCCCGCTCCTCCGGAGTGTGGAACTGACTCACGGTGACCACCCGGGTACGCCCGTCGCCGAGATCCTCGAAGGTCGCCGCGTCGATGGCGACATGGGCGGGCATACCGTCCCATTCGAAGGACTGCACGATCCGCTCCTGCGGCACTATCTCCCGGATGCGCCCCTCGAACCCGTGCGACTGTCCGTCGGCGTGTTCGACGAAGCGCCAGTGCCCGCCGACCCGGAACTCCCAGCGTTCCACATCGATCCGATTACCCCGGCCCCACCACTGGGTGAGCTGTTCGAGCCGGGTGTAGGCGTCCCAGACCCGCTCGCGGGGCGCGTTGAAAACCCGTTCGATGCGGATTTCGCGATCCGCGGCCGGTGTGACAACGGCTTGTTCGGTGGCAGTGCTCATTGTTCGTGCTCCGTTCGTTGCAGGAATTCGCCGAGACGGTCCATGCGCGCCTCCAGCATCTGCCGGTAGCTCTGGAGCCAGGCCATCTCCCGTTCGAACACATCGGGACCGATCCGGCAGTACCGGACCCGGCCACGTTTCTCCGTGACCACCATGCCCGCGTCCTCGAGCAGCCGGATGTGCTTCTTGATGCCGGTGAGGGTCATCGAGAAGTCATCCGCCAGCTCGCTGACGGTGGCGGGACCACGACCGAGCCGCTCGAGGATGCCCCGGCGAGTGGGGTCCGCGAGAGCTCCGAAGGAGGCGTCCAAGAACTCATACTGAACCATCTAGTTCAGTATTGAACGGCACGAACCGGATGTCAACCGGCAACTGTGAACAGCTCGTAGCTGTGCCCCTCGGGCGATCGGACGTACACGCCGCGACCGCCGCCCAGACGGTTGATATCCCGATCCCAGCCGCGCTCCGGGCCCGAACCGAACTGCACCCCGGGCCGCCGAGCCAGCCATCGCAGCACCGCATCGAAGGTCGGGTCGTCCACCAGAAAGCCGTAGTGACCCGGCTCGACCCGCCCCCGGTCGTCGAAATCGAAGGTCAGCTCACGATTCACCCGCACCGGGACGAACGGGCCGGCCGAATCACCCACCGACAGGCCCAGGAGCCCGGCGAAGAACGCCGCACCCGTCGCGCGATCGTGCGCGGGCACGATGGTGTGGTTCAGCACGATGCCCGGCTCCGGCCGTGGCACATCCGATTCGGCAGCCATCATCCCTCCGATCATTTGCATGCGATACGCATATAATATACATGCGGAAGACACGCTATTTCCCGAAGAGGATAGATTGGTCTACATGAGCGGCAGCTCCACTCCCGCAGACGGCGGGCCCGCCCTGTTCCGGCTTGTTCGGTTCTGGTCCCGGCGCTGGATACAGCGCGGTTCCGGCGAGCACGGCACCGAACTGCGCAATGCCGCGTATGTCCAGGTGGTGGAAGCGGTGGCCGGGGCCGCCGAAGCACCGGCCGAGGCCACCATCACCGCGGTCGCCCATCAGCTCGGTCTCGACCACTCCGGCGCCAGCCGGATGGTCCGCGACGCCACCGCGGCCGGCTATCTGACCCGCCGCGAATCCGACCTCGACCGGCGGCGCACCGCACTACACCTCACTCCGGCCGGCGACCGGCTGTTGTCCGACGCCCACGATTGGCAACGCCGGATCTTCGACCGGCTCACCGACGACTGGTCCCCGGCCGACCGGCGCCGGCTCGCCGGATACCTCCAGCGCCTGGCCGACGAACTGCCCCACAACGGCTGAGATACGACCGGTCGACGGCCCGCCTCACCACCGGTAGTCGAGGAACTTCCCGTCGAGGGTGATGACGACACGATCACCGTCGGGGTCGGAGCGACGCGCGAAATCGACCTTGAAGTTGATCGCACTCATGATTCCGTCGCCGAACTCCTCGTGGATGAGCTCCTTCAAGGCCGGTCCGTACACCGAGACCGCCTCCACCAGGCGGTAGATGGTGGGGTCGCTCATCAGGGCCGGATCGATACCGCGGGCCGGCTGCAACGCCAGGCTCTCGGCCACCGCATCGTCCAGTCCCAGGAGCCCGCAGACCCTACCGGCCTGCTCCGGAGTCATCGGATGCTGTCCCAGCAACGCGGCGGTGGTCCACACCAGCGGAGCACCGAGCGCCTCGGCGATATCGGCCCAGGAGATCCCCTGACGGATACGAGCGGCGACGACGAGATCGGCGGCCGCGCGCTTGCTCATGATCGGTTCCATACGAGACTCCTAGCATCGGGAAACATCGAAAGCCTCCCATCACCGGGCGCAGTGAACCGAATCGGTATCACAATGTTCACCTTCGCGAAATCGCGTACACCGGTGACTGTTGCACGAGGTCGCGCAGCGACGGCAGTACACCGGAGGGAATCCGGTGAGGGCCCGGTAACACGGGTGCGCTCGGGTCGACACCGGCAGGAAATCTCGGCACCGCACACTTCGGCACGAAAGACCACAACCGAAGGGCGTGTCATGTCTTATCTCAAACCAGCGGATTTCGTCGGAGAAATGATCGACGCCGGCGAAACAAAGGCATTCATGTCCACCCGCGATACGGTGATCCGCGCCTATATGGCCGGGGCGATCCTGGCACTCGCCGCGGCATTCGCGGTCACCGTCACGGTGCAGACCGGTGAGGCGCTACTCGGCGCAGTACTGTTCCCGGTCGGCTTCTGCATGCTCTACTTACTCGGATTCGACCTGCTCACAGGTGTTTTCACACTTGTTCCGCTGGCCTGGCTGGATCGCCGGCCCGGGGTCACCTGGCGGGCCCTGTTACGCAACTGGGGTCTGGTCTTCGCCGGGAACTTCCTGGGCGCGTTCACCGTCGCGATCATGATGGCGATCATCGTGACCATGGGTTTCTCGATGGATCCCAACGAAGTCGGCCAGCGACTCGGCGAAATCGGTGTATCACGCACAGTCGGCTATGCCGACCACGGTGCGGCGGGAATGCTCACCCTCTTCGTTCGCGGTGTGCTGTGCAATTGGATGGTCTCCACGGGAGTGGTCGCGGCGATGATGTCGACCTCGGTATCGGGCAAAGTGATCGCCATGTGGATGCCGATCATGCTGTTCTTCTACATGGGGTTCGAGCATTCGATCGTCAATATGTTCCTGTTCCCCTCAGGACTGCTGCTGGGCGGCGATTTCTCGATCGGTGATTATCTGATCTGGAACGAGATACCCACCGTGATCGGAAATCTGGTAGGCGGTCTGGCCTTCGTCGGCCTCACGCTCTACGCCACCCACGCGCGTACCGGCACGCCGCGGCCCCGACCCGTCGTCACCGAAACCGAGCCCGCGGCCGTTGCCGAGCCGGTCGCCACGCGGGCCTGAGCCGCGGTGCCACCCGATAGCGACCCGAGTCACCGCGGGCGAGCCGGAGAGCAGGGGCGCCCCCCTGCCGCTGGGGCCGTCCGCCGAGGAACACCGGAGTAGGGGCCCGCGCCGCCGCTCAGCGGGCGGGCGCCATGGCCGAGGCGGGCGACCGGGTCGCCTCGGCCGCCCAGTAGTCGGTGTCGATAGCCGCGTTCTGCGCGGCGAAATAGCGGCGTCGGCGCTCCGCGTTCGAAGGATCGGCGATGTAATCGGACATGGCCGCAGAGACATCGGCGGCATGTTCGTCGCCGATCCAGCGCAGTAGTTGAGCGGCGTCGTCGGCGGAGTACTCCGCCGCCTCCTCCCCGGACGCGACTTTTTGGATCCGGTTCAACCCTGCCCGGCTCGGTGCGGCCAGATACTCCGCGCCCACCCGGCGCGCCGGACCTGTCAACTCGACTCCGCCCCGGCCGAACGCATAGGAGAGGACAGCCCGCTCCAGTTCCGCGTCGGCTGCCGGAGTGTTCATCGCCGCGGCGTAGTTGGAGGCTGCGACGACTTCGGCCAGATTCTTATCGGTCAGTGACACATCCCCCGCGTGCTTGTATATGTATCCTCGCGCTTCCACGGCGCGCTGGATCATATCCTCGTCGGTGAACCCCGCACCGCGCAGCGAGGCGGCCACCTGGCCGAGAAACGCACCGCCGCCGACCAGTACCCCGTCGACCGCGGCGGCCGCACCGCGCGCGGTATTCACCCCACCGCGACCGGCCGCCCCGGCGACGGCGGTCGCATCGCGGGCAGCGTGCGTGAGATGTAGTCGATCGAGGTAGGCATGGGTGGCGAACCCGTCCGGGCCACCGGCCTTCTCGCCGTTCCATCGGGCGTTCCACACACCCCACTGGTCGAGCATCGCGCTCTGCCGCTTCATCGAATGCGGTTCCAGCGGCGACACCCGGTTGAACAACCAGGCCGAAGCCGGGTTGTTGTTCAGGGTGCTGAGCGCGGCGGCACCAGCGATCAGGCCGAGTCCCGGGACCCCGGAATTCCCGAGACCGCTGGACCCCATACCGAGCGCCGTCCCCCCGCCGCCTCCCGCACCACCACCGCCGCCCGGTCCCTGCTGCAGGGCGAGCGCGAACCGATTGACGATCCACTCGTTGCCCTGGCGCAGGGCGGCGGCCAGTCGCCGGAACTGCAACAACCCGACGATCTCCACCACGGCGCCGAGGATCAGCACCACGGTGGCCTGGCCTTCCGCCTGGTCGAAGAGATTGTCCAGGAACAGTACGTACACCCCGAGATAGATGATGTAGACCGCCATCACCACAGCGCCGTAGAAACTGTCCACGAGATTGCGCACCAGGAAGGTCTGTGTCGGACCGTAGACGAAACCACCGGCCGCGAAACCGAAGATCGCCGCGAAACCGTGGAAAACGGAATCGAGGGCCGACCAGATGATCTTCACCGAAAGGTAGGCCCCGAAGGCGAGCAGAACCCCGGCGCAGAGCAGCATGACCAGACCCGAACCGACCTGGCCCATACTCGGATTCATCGCCGCGTGATAGGCCGCCATATCGCCGCACCCACGGAGTCCGGACACCACCGAGGCCTCCGAACCCTGCTGCAATCCCGCCGTCCAACCGGCCGCGCAGGCCGCCCGATCATCGATGACATGCCCGAAATTCCACACCTGCACCGGTTGCCGGGCGAAATTGTCGGCCAGGTTCTCCTGCATCGTCGCCACCAGTCCGGCGGGGTCGGCATAGGTGTGCCCGGTGAGACCGGCCGCGACCGAGATTCCGAGATCTCGCCCCTGCGACATCAACCCGTGTGAGGACAGCACATCCTCCAGGGGCTCGGCCATGAAGATGGGGCCGATCACCGCGACTCCGATCATCGTGACCACCTGGGTCGCCGCCCGCGCGTGGAAACCGCGCAGGACGAACCAGGCGACAATGAACGCACCGATGGAGGCGGCGACGATGAGCACCATCGGGATACCGATCTGCGCGTCCAGGCTTTTGGCGATGCCGGCCAACGCCCGGCCGAACGGATCGAGCCAGTGGAAGCTCATCGTGTAGCCGATCACCCAGATCGCACTCGTCACGATGACGATATAACCGGCGAATTCCAGACCGAGCACGACGGCGATCGCGGTCTCCAGCGGTTCGAACAAACTGCCCGCCGAGGTGGCGAACCGGTAGTGCGTGAGCTCGAGGCCTCGGGAATCCCGGATATTCATCCAGTTCAGGGCGGGAAAGCCGGAATTCGCGACCGATTCGTAGTCACCCGACGCGGCCAGTGCGGTGGCGCCGAGCACCGCGGGAAGAACGAACAGGGCGATCACGAGAACCGCCAGCCGCCGGACCCACCGCCGTCGGCGCGAGTTCGGCACGTGTTCGTCGCTGTCTACACACCGGGATCGGCGTATGCGAGTACGGCTGGTGAACAGGGGCGTTCGGCTTGACATGACCCTCCGGCGGTCGTCGGATCCGAGACTGTTCGACGACGTCGGCAGACAGTGCGCTGCAACATTATTCGCCGCAATTCGGCTCGACGACATATCCGCGCAACATGATCGAAAGGCTGGGTTCACCTCCACGAGGGACGCGTTCGATCGCAATCGCCCACGTAGAGAACGACTTCGGCCCGTCCCGAGCGGAGCGGGCCGAATCCTCGGCGCTGCCGGTCAGCCGAGCAGAGTCACCGCGATACCGAGCGCTGCTGCCGCGAACACCACGGTATTCCGCAGCTTCTGGAGGTCCAGGTCCAGTCGGGGATCCGGCCGCCGTGAGGGGCGCCGCGGCGACGCCCACTGCGAGGACAGCGACGATGACGTTCATGGTTGTGCCATGCCCCACGACACCCTGACCCGCCCGCAGATGGTCACCGCCGCCATCACCCTGCTCGACGAAGCGGGGCTGGACGGACCGAACATGCGCAGCCTGGGCAAGCGCCTCGATTCGGCGGCGACGGCCATGTACTGGCACGTCGAAAACAAGGACAACCTGGTCCGGCTCGCCACCGACGAGGTCTGGGCGGAGGTGGCACTTCCCGATCCGGACACACTGTCCTGGCGCACGGCCGCCGAGGCGATGGCCACCGGCATGTACCGGATGATGAGCCGACACCCTTGGCTGGTGCAGGCGCAGTCGTCCTATCTACTGCACGGCGAGAACAAATCACGGCACGACGACCATGGCTCGGTACCTCCGACGGCGCCGGCCGCACGAAACCATGACGGCCGCGACCGAGATCGCGATGCGGTTCCCCCGGCTACGCGCCAGTGGAAAGCGCGGCCGGCACCGGATACAACGCCGCCCCGGACAGCAGTTTCGAATTCGGGCCGGCCACCTTCATGGACGGCCTGGAGCGCCGCCGCACGACGTGAAACCAAAATATTCGGCCCCCGCATCGTTGGCGATGCGGGGGCCGAATGCTGTTGCTACCTACCGATTACCGGTAGTCGCTGAATCCGTAGTCGTCCAGCGGAACGGCGGCACCGGTGGTGGCGCCGAAGCCCTCCGGGCTGTAGTAGGTGTCGTCGTAGGACGGCACCGCGTACGCCGCGGCACGAGCCTCTTCGGTCGGCTGGACCTGGATGTTGCGGTAGCGGTTGATACCGGTACCGGCCGGGATCAGCTTACCGATGATCACGTTCTCCTTGAGGCCGATGAGCCGGTCGGAGCGGCAGTTGATCGCCGCGTCCGTCAGGACTCGGGTGGTCTCCTGGAAGGACGCCGCCGACAGCCACGAATCGGTGGCCAGCGACGCCTTGGTGATACCCATCAGCACCGGACGTCCGGCCGCGGGCTCGCCGCCCTCGGCGACGACCCGGCGGTTGGACGCCTCGAACTCGGCACGCTCGGTGAGCGAACCGGGCAGGAACTCGGTGGCGCCCGAGTCGATGATCGTCACCCGGCGCAGCATCTGGCGGACGATGACCTCGATGTGCTTGTCGTGGATCGACACACCCTGGCTCCGGTAGACCTCCTGGACCTCGTGGACCAGGTGGATCTGCACCTGCCGGGGGCCCATCACACGCAGCACCTCGTGCGGATCCGCCGCGCCTTCCAGCAACTGCTGGCCGACCTCGACATGATCGCCGTCGGAGAGCAGCCGCTCGGTGCCGTCGTCGTGCTTGAACACCCGCAGCCGCTGACGCTTGGACAGCTTGTCGTAGACCACATCGTCCCCGCCGTCGTCGGGAATGATGGTGATCTTGTAGAAGCGGTCGTCGTCCTCCAGCCGCACCCGGCCCGAGACCTCCGCGATCGGCGCCTTGCCCTTGGGGACACGGGCCTCGAAGAGCTCCTGCACGCGAGGCAGACCGCCGGTGATGTCATCACCCGCGACACCACCCTGGTGGAAGGTACGCATGGTCAGCTGGGTACCGGGCTCACCGATGGACTGCGCGGCGACGATACCGACGGCCTCGCCGATATCGACCAGCTTGCCGGTGGCCATCGAGCGGCCGTAGCAGGTCGCACAGACTCCGGTACCGGTGGTGCAGGTCAGCACGGAGCGGACCTTCACCTCGGTGATACCGGCGTCCAGCAGCGCCTCGATCGCGGGGTCGCCCAGGTCCGCGCCCTTGCCGACCACGACGTTGCCGTTCTCGTCGAGCGCGTCGGCAGCCAGCGTACGAGCGTAGGCCGAGGTCTCCACGTGCGCGTCGCGGATCAGCGTGCCGTCGGCCTGCTTCTCGGCGATGTGCACGATGATGCCGCGCTCGGTGGCGCAATCGTGCTCACGCACGATGACGTCCTGCGAGACGTCCACCAGACGACGGGTCAGGTAACCCGAGTCGGCGGTACGCAGCGCGGTATCGGCCAGACCCTTACGAGCACCGTGGGTGTTGATGAAGTACTCCAGCACCGTCAGGCCCTCACGGAAGGAGGACTTGATCGGCCGCGGGATGAACTCACCCTTCGGGTTCGTCACCAGGCCCTTCATACCGGCGAGGGTACGGGTCTGGGTGAAGTTACCCGTGGCGCCCGAATCGACGATCGTGATGATCGGGTTATCGGCCGGGTAGTGCGCCCGCAGCGCGCGGCCGACCTCTTCGGTGGCCTCCTGCCAGATCTTGACCAGGGCATTGTTGCGCTCCTGGTGATCGAGAGCACCACGCTGGTACTTCTTCTCGATCTGATCGGACTGCGCCTCGTAACGCTCCATGATCTCGGCCTTCTCCGGCGGAACGAGCACGTCCGACATGGAGACGGTGACACCCGAACGCGTGGCCCAGTAGAAGCCGGCGTCCTTGAGCTTGTCGACGGTCTGGGCGACCACGATCATCGGGTAGCGCTCGGCGAGATCGTTGATGATCGTCGCCTGCCGCTTCTTCGGCATCGGCTCGTTGATGAACGCGTAGTCCGCGGGCAGCAGTTCGTTGAACAGGACCCGGCCCAGCGTGGTCTGAGTCGTCCACGCGTCACCGCGCCGCCAGCCCTCGGGGAACAGTTCCGCTTCGACTTCCTTCTGCGGACGCTGATCGGTCAGCCGCACCTTGATGTTCGACCGTACGGTCAGCTCACCACGGTCGACCGCCATCTGCGCTTCGGCCGGCGAGGAGTACACGCCCTGCTCCGGCGCATCAGCGGTCGCGGGCTGGTACTCGCCCTTGGCGCCTTCGTCGAACCGGGTCAGGTAGTACAGACCCGTGACCATGTCCAGACGGGGCATGGCCAGCGGGCGACCCGACGCCGGAGACAGGATGTTGTTCGAGGACAGCATCAGGATGCGGGCCTCGGCCTGCGCCTCCGCCGACAGCGGCAGGTGCACGGCCATCTGGTCACCGTCGAAGTCGGCGTTGAACGCCTCACAGACCAGCGGGTGCAGCTGGATGGCCTTACCCTCGACCAGCTGCGGCTCGAAGGCCTGGATACCGAGGCGGTGCAGGGTGGGCGCACGGTTCAACAGCACGGGGTGTTCGGCGATGACCTCTTCGAGGACATCCCACACCTGCGGCCGCTGCCGCTCCACCATCCGCTTGGCGGATTTGATGTTCTGCGCGTGGTTCAGGTCGACCAGCCGCTTCATCACGAACGGCTTGAACAGCTCCAGCGCCATCAGCTTGGGCAGACCGCACTGGTGCAGCTTCAGCTGCGGGCCTACAACAATGACAGAGCGACCGGAGTAATCCACACGCTTACCGAGCAGGTTCTGACGGAAACGACCCTGCTTACCCTTGAGCAGATCGCTCAGGGACTTCAGCGGGCGGTTACCCGGACCGGTGACCGGCCGGCCGCGACGGCCGTTGTCGAACAGCGCGTCCACGGATTCCTGCAGCATCCGCTTCTCGTTGTTGACGATGATCTCGGGAGCACCGAGGTCGATCAGTCGCTTGAGGCGGTTGTTGCGGTTGATGACGCGACGGTAGAGGTCGTTCAGGTCGGAGGTGGCGAAACGGCCACCGTCGAGCTGGACCATCGGCCGCAGCTCCGGCGGGATCACCGGAACGGCGTCGAGCACCATACCCATCGGCGAGTTGCCGTTGGTCTGGAACGCCGCGACGACCTTGAGCCGCTTGAGCGCACGCAGCTTCTTCTGACCCTTACCGCTGCGGATGGTCTCCCGCAGGTTCTCGGCTTCGGCCTCGATATCGAAGTTCTCCATCAGCTTCTGGATGGACTCCGCGCCCATCGCGCCGGTGAAGTACTCGCCGTAGCGGTCGGTGATCTCGCGGTAGAGCACCTCGTCCACGATCAGCTGCTTGGGGGCCAGCTTCGTGAAGGTGGTCCAGATCTCGTCGAGCCGGTCCAGCTCACGCTGGGCCCGGTCGCGGAGCTGCTTCATCTCCCGCTCGCCGCCGTCCTTGACCTTGCGGCGGACGTCGGATTTGGCGCCTTCGGCCTCGAGCTCGGCCAGATCGGCCTCGAGCTTCTGCGCCCGTGCCTCGAGATCGGCGTCACGCTGATCGGCGACGGTCTTCTTCTCGACCTCCATCTCCGCCTCGAGCGTGGACAGCTCGTTGTGCCGCATCTCGTCGTCGACGGCGGTGATGACGTAGGCAGCGAAGTAGATGATCTTTTCCAGATCCTTCGGCGCCAGGTCGAGCAGGTAGCCGAGCCGGCTCGGCACACCCTTGAAATACCAGATGTGGGTGACCGGAGCGGCCAGCTCGATATGGCCCATCCGCTCACGGCGCACCTTGGCGCGGGTCACCTCGACGCCGCAGCGCTCACAGATGATGCCCTTGAAGCGGACGCGCTTGTACTTACCGCAGTAGCACTCCCAGTCCCGGGTGGGACCGAAGATCTTCTCGCAGAACAAGCCGTCCTTCTCCGGCTTGAGCGTGCGGTAGTTGATGGTCTCCGGCTTCTTCACCTCGCCGTAGGACCACTGGCGGATGTCGTCGGCGGTGGCCAGGCCGATCCGGAGTTCATCGAAGAAGTTGACGTCTAGCACGTAACTTCCTTTCCCCTGTGCGGGTCGAATACGAGCAAAAGTTCTCTATTGGATTCGAACGCGGCGGCCGGGTACCGAGCCGCAATCCGGCTACGGCACCCGGCCGACGCCCTAGTTCGCCAGATCGTCGACGGTGGCCGCTTCGTTCCGGGACAGGTTGATGCCCAGATTGGCCGCCGCCCGCTCGAGATCCTCGTCGTCGCCGTCGCGCATCTCGATCGCGGCGCCGTCCGACGACAGCACCTCGACGTTGAGGCACAGTGACTGGAGTTCCTTGAGCAGAACCTTGAACGATTCCGGGATGCCGGGCTCCGGAATGTTCTCGCCCTTGAC
>NZ_JBSFDZ010000048.1:0-31987 GCF_053594175.1 Nocardia sp. NPDC001965 | reverse complement strand
TGTGTCCCGCCGTCGCGACCGCACCCGCCGCGGTCACCTCGAGACTCGCGCCTGCGGCGCATGCGCTTCGAGGCCTGAACGGCGAGACGGGCCTCAACCCTTTGAGGTGTCTCGCAAAACTCGACTCGGGGGTTGCGGGGGCAATCGACGGCCGGATCCGAGTGCGGAGCACTCGTGTGGGGCGGATGTGGGCGCTCGGGCCGTGCGGTTACGGGTTCGCGGGCCCGGGTAGGCGACCCGTGGCGATCGCCGCGGCGGCGGAGAACGGTATGGCGGGGGTGAACAGCATTTCAGGGCCGCGTGAGCCGGTATTCGAGGGCGATCTCGGGGTTCGGCTGCTACAAGGTCTGCGCCAGGGTGGTGGGGGCGGCGAGGCGCCACGAGTCCAGGATTATGTCCCGCATTTCGTCGAGGTCGTCCAGTGCCGCCAGCCGGACGCGTACCCAGGCGTTGTAGGCCTCGTGTCCCGCGATCCAGAACTTGTCCGGTTCAGCGGCCACCAGTTCGTCGCGGTCGACGATCGGGCAGCGCACCGCCATCGAGGTCTCGTCCTCGGGCAGGGTCAGGAACAGCCGGCGTTCCACCCGGAAGATCGGCATCCCCCAGGCGAACTCTTCGATCGTGGCCGGGAGGGCCAGGGCGTAGGTGCGGACATCGTCCCCGGTGGCGGTCATGGGCGTGATTGTGCACGGGCCCGGTGACAAGCGGCCCGGTACGGACCGGGATCAAGCACCGGCCGTGACCACCGCACCCGTGAGCTCGACTCCGGCACCGTTCAGTTCGTCGAGCGCCTTCTCGACAGTGGCCGGTGCCACCCCGGCGGTCAGGCCCAGCAGGATGCGGGTGGTGAAACCGGCGGCCACCGCGTCGAGGGCGGTGGCGCGCACACAGTGGTCGGTGGCGATACCCGCGATGTCGACCGCGCCGATATCGCGGGCGCGCAACCATTCGGTGAGGGTTTCCCCGGCGGTCGAGGCGCCCTGGAAACCCGAATACGCGGCCGAGTACTCGCCCTTGGAGAAAACTTCTTGTACCGCGCCGGTATCGAAACTCGGATGGAATTCCGCACCCGGCGTACCGACCCGGCAGTGCGGCGGCCAACTGTCCACGAAGTCGGGAGTCTCGGAGAAGTGGGAGCCCGGATCGATATGGTAATCGCGGGTGGCGACCACCGCGTCGTAACCGGATTCGGCCAAGTATTCGCTGATCAGCCCCGCGACGCGAGTGCCGCCCGATACAGCGAGCGAACCGCCCTCGCAGAAATCGTTCTGCACATCCACCACGATCAGCGCGCGTTTCATACCCTCAGTCTCCTCGCCCTCGCCCGGTCAGGCCAGGAATGTGGTCGAAACCGCCGGTTCGCCGTCGGACAGTTTGAGTCCCTCCCACGGCAGACTCACCAGACCGCGGGCCACCAGTTCCCGCGATTCGGCCAGCGACGGCCGGTCGAGTACGGTCCCGCCGCGAACCAGCGGGACCAGCAGATCACGCACCTCGTATCCGGCCGGGGCCGGACGTTCGGCGGTAGCCGGGTAGACGATTTCCTCGACAATGGTCCCGGTCGAACGCGCCGACCGCACCGCACGTTTCGCCCCGCCGCGTGACTCCTTGTGGCTGGACCGTTTGGCCACCGGCACACCGTCGACCTCGACCAGCTTGTAGACCATCCCCGCGGTCGGGGCACCGGACCCGATGACGAGCTGGGTGCCCACACCGTACGCGTCCACCGGTTCGGCCCGCAGCGCGGCGATGGCGTATTCGTCGAGGTCCCCGGATACGACGATCCGGGTCTGCACCGCGCCCAGATCGTCCAGCTGCCGGCGGACCTGACGGGCCAGGACGCCGAGATCGCCCGAGTCGATCCGCACCGCGCCCAGATCGGGCCCGGCGACCTCGACCGCGAGCTCGACCCCGCGGGTGATGTCGAAAGTGTCGACCAGCAAGGTGGTGCCGGTACCGTGGGCCGCCACCTGACTGCGGAACGCCTCGATCTCGTGCTCCCCGTCGGCACCGCTGTGGACCAGCGTGAACGCGTGCGCACTCGTGCCCGCGCCGGGAACACCGTAGCGGCGCACCGCCTCCAGATTGGAGGTCGCGTCGAAACCGGCCAGATAGGCCGCCCGCGCACTGGCCGGAGCCGCCCGTTCATGAGTGCGGCGCGAGCCCATCTCGATCATCCGGCGCCCGGCGGCGGCACCCACCATCCGGGCCGCCGCGGACGCGACCGCACTGTCGTGGTTGAGCACCGACAGCGCCAGCGTCTCGAGCACCACACATTCAGCGAAGGTGCCGGTCACCGACAGGACCGGAGAACCCGGGAAGTACAGCTCGCCTTCGGCATAGCCGTGGATATCACCGGTGAACCGGTAATCGCGCAACCAGTCGACCGTCGCCGCGTCCAGGAACCCGGCGACGACATCGAGCTCGGCCGCGCCGAACCGGAACCGCGTCAGCGCATCGAGGAAACGGCCGGTACCGGCGACTACGCCGTACCTGCGGCCGTGCGGCAACCGGCGGGCGAACACTTCGAAGGTGCACCGCCGCGCCGCGGAACCGTCGCGGAGCGCGGCCGCCAGCATGGTGAGCTCGTATTGGTCGGTCAGCAGAGCGGTGCTGCCGGACTCGTCGCGCAGGTCCACGGATGTCACTGTAAACAGCCCGTGCCCTGCGCGGGGAAGCCCGCCGGGGCGGGCGCCGGGCAGCGAGTACGGGCGACGCCGTATCGCGGGCCTGGCCGGGCGTATCGTTCCTGCTCCGGGTGTTGTGAATTACTCCCCGCGTCGTACCCTTGACTTCATGGCCCTGTGCAACACCGCACCCCGCTCCTCGACGGCAGAGGTCCTCCTCGGCGCCTCCGGCGTCACGCTGTCGGCGGCCCAGGCGACACCGGAGGCCGTGGAGTACACCGAGATCCTGGAAGCAGAGGACAGGCCGTGGGTCACGGTGGTCTGGGACGATCCGGTCAACCTCATGCACTACGTCGCCTACATATTCCAGAAGCTGTTCGGCTACAGCAAAGCCAAGGCGACCGAGCTCATGCTCAAGGTGCACAACGAGGGCAAAGCGGTCGTCTCGTCGGGATCGCGGGACAAGATGGAACAAGATGTCCGCCGCCTGCACGCGGCCGGTCTGTGGGCGACCATGCAACGAGACGACTGATCGGACGGTTACCGTAGCGACGTGCGTAAATGGAGCCGGAAGAACTCATTGAGCGGTCTCAAACTGCGGTCGGAGATGGACGAGCGCGAAGCCAGTGTGCTGCGCTCGCTGGTCGGCGCGGTTTCGGGTCTGCTGGGTGAACGCGCCTCCTCGGCCCCCGAGGACGAACTCGCCGCGCTCACCGGTCTGCGCAGCGGTAACACCGCCCCGCCCGACGATCCCCGACTCGCCCGCCTGCTGCCCGAATTCCACCGCGCCGAACCGGGCTCACCCGACGCCGACCGCGCCGACCTGAACAGTGCGCTGCGCGGCCTGCACGAGCCGGAGATCATCGACGAGAAACTGGCCGCGGCCGGGGTGGTGCTGCACACGCTGCCCGAAGACGGCGGCAAGATCCTGATCACACCGGAAGAAGCCGACGCCTGGCTCACCGCACTCACCGATGTGCGGCTGGCACTCGGTGTGGTGCTGGAGATCGACGCCGACACGCCCGAACAATTCCCGCCCGACGATCCGCGCGCACCGCACCTGGACGTCTACCACTGGCTCACCTGGATGCAGGACTCCCTGCTGCAGGCGATGGCACCGTGACCGCCGCCCCCGGACCGCGCGACGCGCTCACCGACGTCTCCGGCCTGCTGGTCGGCCACCACCATGTCCTCGACCCGGACGCGACCCGCGGTTCCGGCGCGGCCACCGGTTGCACCGTGATCCGCGCACCGGGCGGAGCGGTCGCCGCGGTGGACGTACGCGGCGGTGGACCCGGAACCCGCGAAACCGATCTGCTCGACCCCGCCAACACGGTGCGCCAGGTGCACGCCGTCCTACTCACCGGCGGCAGCGCCTACGGCCTCGCCGCCGCGGACGGGGTGATGCGCTGGCTCGAGGAGCACGGCGAAGGCCTGCCCATGTCACCCGAAGACCCCGCCCGAGTGGTCCCGATAGTGCCCGGAGCCGTCATCTTCGACCTCCCGGTCGGCGACTGGTACACCCGCCCGACCGCCGAATTCGGTTATCACGCAGCCGAAGCCGCCGGACCCGATTTCCTGCGCGGCTGCGTCGGGGCCGGGACCGGCGCCCAGGCCGGCGCCCTCAAAGGCGGTATCGGAACCGCCAGTATCCGGTTCACCGACGGTGTGGCCGCCGGCGTGACCGTGAGCGCGCTGGTCGTCGCCAACCCGGTCGGCTCGGTTTTCGACCCCCGCACCGGGATCCCCTGGGGTGCGGGCACCGACGGACCCGAGTTCTTCGGCCTACACCCCGGCACCGCCGAACAACTCGCCACCGCGAACGCGCTGGCAGTGAAGGGCACCGTACTCAACACCACGATCGGGGTGGTCGCCACGGACGCCCCGCTGGACCCGGCAGGCTGCCGCCGGCTCGCCACGGTCGCCCACGACGGTTTGGCCCGGGCGGTACGCCCGGCCCACTCCCCACTCGACGGCGATACATTCTTCGCGCTGGCAACCGGTACGGCGACACCGCCGGAAACACCAGGACTGCCCGCGGCCTTCCCGGCGGACCTGCCGTTGATCGACGCGCTGAGCACGGCTGCGGCGGTCTGCGTGGAACGCGCGATGGTCGACGGGATCCGCACCGCCCACACCGTGGCGGGCATCCCCTCCTACAGCGACCTCTTCGGTGTCTGATGGCGGCGCCTCCGGCGCCGCGGGGCGGGGCCCTCGAAACCCCGGTTCTTCACTCCTGCGCTCCTCCGCTTCGCTCCCCCGCTCCGTCGCTCCAGAACCGGGGCGGGCCCCGCCTTTGTGGTGGGCCCGAATCTGTGGTGTCGCCGACTCCTGCGGTAACCCCGACTCTGTGGTGTGACCGACCCCGGTAAGCCCGACTCTGCGGTGGAGCCGGGTTCGGTGTCGCTTCGGGGTCTTCGTGGGCTCGGCTGCGGAAGCCGGGTATCCGAGGGCGGGCGGCGTGTGGGCAGTGGGATTCGGCGGTGTGGATCGAGGCCGGGGCGGATGACCGTCGAGGCTCCGGGCAGTGGTCGTGGGGAGCGGGCGGAGGCTCTGTCCCGGGAACAGCGGGCGGTGATCGTGTCCGGGTGCCGGGGCGCCGCGGTGGGGGTGTGCGAGGGGTGCCGGGAATACCCGAATATCCTCGACAGTTGTCGGCAGTGACGGGTCGGCGATGGCCGTGACAAGAGGTGGAAGGGTTCGATTGTGCTCGTGATCAGGGCCGACCTGGTGGATTCGATGGTCGCGCACGCCCGTGCCGACCACCCAGACGAGGCCTGCGGCATCATCGCGGGGCCCGAGGGCTCCGACCGGCCCGAACGGTTCGTGGCAATGATCAACGCCGAGCGCTCGCCGACCTTCTACCGATTCGACTCCGGCGAACAGCTGAAGGTCTGGCGGGGTATGGACGACGCCGACGAGGAGCCGGTGGTCATCTACCACTCGCACACCGCCACTGAGGCCTATCCGAGCCGCACCGATATCTCCTACGCCTCCGAACCCGGCGCCCACTACGTGCTGATCTCCACTCGCGACCCCGAGCGGCACGAACTGCGCAGCTACCGGATCGTCGACGGCGAGGTCACCGAGGAGCCGGTGCGGATCGTCGACGCCTACAGCGGGAGCGAGTCAGGCCCGGAGGCGGAGGCGAAGCGTCACCACGCAGGGCCCTCGCTCACGCGCGATAAACACGAAACCGCCTGACCACCACAGATTTCCGAACCGTACCGAGCACACAGCGAGGAGCAGCAACCATGCCGGTCACCGTGTCCATTCCGACCATCATGCGCACCCACACCGGAGGCGAGAAGCGCGTCGAGGCCCAGGGGTCCACGCTCGCCGCGGTGATCGATGATCTGGAATCCAATCACCCGGGTCTGGCCGAACGGCTGCTCAACGAGGGCAAACTGAACCGGTACGTCAACATCTACGTCGACGACGAGGACGTGCGGTTCTCCGGCGGGCTGGCGACCACGGTCGGCGAGGGCTCGACGGTGACGATCCTGCCGGCCGTCGCGGGCGGGGCCCGATAAGTCCGGTGGCACGCTACGAGTCACTGATCGCGACCCTCGGGAACACCCCGCTGGTCGGACTGCGCACCCTGTCGCCTCAGTGGGAGGGCGAACAACCGGTGCGGTTGTGGGCCAAACTCGAGGACCGCAACCCCACCGGATCCATCAAGGACCGCCCCGCGCTGCGGATGATCGAACAGGCCGAGACCGAGGGCCGGCTCACGCCCGGTTGCACGATCCTGGAACCCACCAGCGGCAATACCGGGATCTCGCTGGCCATGGCGGCAAAGCTGAAGGGCTATCGCCTGGTCTGCGTCATGCCGGAGAACACCTCGGTGGAGCGGCGGCAGTTGCTCACCATGTTCGGCGCCGAGATCGTCGACTCGCCGGCCGCGGGCGGCTCGAACCAGGCCGTCGCCAAGGCCAAGGAGATCGCGGCCGCCAATCCGGACTGGGTGATGCTGTACCAGTACGGCAACCCGGCCAACGCGCTCGCCCACTACGAGACCACCGGACCGGAGATCCTCGCCGATCTGCCCGAGATCACCCATTTCGTGGCGGGTCTGGGTACCACGGGAACCCTGATGGGGACCGGGCGCTTCCTTCGGGAGAACGTCCCGGGCATCGAGATCGTCGCGGCCGAACCGCGCTACGGCGAACTGGTCTACGGCCTGCGCAACATCGATGAGGGCTTCATCCCGGAGCTGTACGACGAATCGGTACTCACCAGCCGTTTCTCCGTGGGCCCCTACGATGCCGTACGCCGCACCCGCGAACTGGTCCTCGAAGAGGGGATCTTCGCCGGTATCTCCACCGGCGCCATCCTGCACGCCGCGCTCGGAGTGGCCCGCAAGGCGGTCGCGGCCGGCCGCCGCGCCGATATCGCCTTCGTCGTCGCCGACGGCGGCTGGAAATATCTGTCGACCGGCGCCTACGACGGCACTCTCGAGGAAGCCGAGGAACGCCTCGACGGCCAGCTCTGGGCCTGAGGTCACCGTTCGTCGGTACCCTCGGGGGAGAACGCGCCGGGCGGCAAGGCGCGTACTAGGAGGAATCGCATGACCGGTGGTACTCCGCTGGGCGCTTCGTTCGACCCCGACCGGATCGCTGCGCTGCGCCCTCAGCAGGGCGGCACCCCGCCCGGCAGGCCCGGCAACCGACGGTTCGCCGCCACCCGTCGTACCTGGTCGCGGGCCGGGGTCGTCACGCTCGCATTCGTGCTGGTGCTGTATCTGATCGAGCTCGTGGACGCAACGATCGACTTCTCCATCGATCGGACACTGGGTATCGAACCCCGCGAGTTCGAAGGCCTGGACGGAATCGCCTTCGCGCCGCTGCTGCACCACGGCTGGGATCATCTGATCGGTAACACCCTGCCGGTGCTGATCCTGTTCTTCCTGACCCTGGCCACCGGCATCCGCCGGGGCCTGGCCGCCACCGGGATCGTCTGGATCGTCGCCGGTGTGGGTACCTGGCTGACCGGTGGCGAGAACACCGTGCACGTCGGTGCGTCCTCGCTGGTGTTCGGCTGGCTCACCTACCTCATCTGCCGCGGCTGGTTCGCCCGGCAGCCGGGTCAGATCGTGCTGGGGCTCGTCGTCCTGGTCCTCTACGGTTCGCTGCTGTGGGGCGTTCTGCCCGGTCAAGACGGAATATCTTGGCAGGGACACCTTTTCGGCGCTATGGGTGGACTGTTCGCCGGGTGGGTACTCTCCAGTGATGAACGTCGACACCGCCGTCAACTCCGCACCGGGCCCCTCGCCCCGCCCCGGTGACCGTGGGTGCGGCCAGTATTTTCGGGGGATGCTGTCTTGAATCGGGAAACATCGTGGCAGCATGGTGACATGCGCCTCACCGTCCTCGGGTGCTCGGGCAGTGTGTCCGGCCCGGATTCCCCCGCGTCGGGTTATCTGCTGACCGGTCCGGATATGTCGCCGGTGGTCATCGATTTCGGTCCGGGCATCCTCGGTGCGCTGCAGCGTTTCGCCGATCCGGGTGAGGTCGACATTTTTCTCACCCATCTCCACGCCGATCACTGCCTCGACCTTCCCGGTCTCCTGGTGTGGCGTCGTTATCATCCCACTCCCCCGACCGGGCGGGCGATCGTACGCGGACCGTCGGATGCGCCACTGCGTATCGGCAACGCGTCGGCCGAGGTCGGCGGGCAATGCGACGACTGGTCCGATGTGATCGACTTCCGGCCCTGGGCCGAGGGTGAGACGGTCGAGTTCGGTCCCGGGCACACCATCACCGCCCGGCGGATGTTCCATCCGCCGGAGTCCTACGGTCTGCGAATCGTCACCACCACGGGTCGCACTTTCGTCTACACCGGCGATACCGCGGTCTGTCCCGCGGTCCAGGAGCTCGCCCAGGGCGCGGATGTCCTCATGGCCGAGGCGTCTTGGACCCACGATCCGGCGAATCGTCCGGCGGGTATCCACCTTTCGGGCACCGAGGCCGGCCGGATCGCCGCCGAGGCCGGGGTCGGGGAGCTGTTGCTCACCCATATTCCGCCCTGGACCTCCCGCGAAGACGTCATCGCCGAGGCCAAGGCCGAGTTCACCGGACCCGTACACGCGGTCACTCCCGGCGAGAGCTTCGACCTTTAGCCCGGGCACGTCCCGGCGCGGGTACCCCACTACGCTGAGCCCGTGTCGAGACGAGCCGATGGCAGGGCGGACGACGAACTCCGCGAGGTACGGATAACTCGAGGCTTCACCACGCACCCGGCGGGTTCGGTGCTGGTGGAGTTCGGGCAGACCCGAGTGATGTGCACGGCCAGCGTCACCGAGGGTGTGCCGCCGTGGCGGCGCGAGTCGGGTCTCGGCTGGCTCACCGCCGAGTACGCGATGCTCCCGGCCGCAACTCATACCCGTAGTGGCCGGGAATCGGTCAAGGGGAAGGTCGGCGGGCGCACCCAGGAGATCAGCCGGTTGGTCGGCCGTTCCCTGCGGGCATGTATCGATCTCGCCGCCATCGGTGAGAACACCATCGCCGTCGATTGCGATGTCCTGCAGGCCGACGGCGGTACCCGGACCGCCGCCATCACCGGCGCGTATGTCGCATTGGCCGACGCGGTCACCTATCTCGGCGCGGCCGGTGGCCTCGCCGATCCGCAGCCCATCTCCTGCGGGATCGCCGCGGTGAGTGTCGGCGTGGTGGACGGCCGGGTCCGGCTGGATCTTCCGTACGAGGAGGATTCCCGTGCCGAGGTCGATATGAATGTGGTGGCCACCGATACCGGAACACTGGTGGAGATCCAGGGCACCGGTGAGGGCGCGACCTTCCCGCGGTCCACCCTCGACAAGATGCTCGACTCGGCACTGGCCGGCTGCGAGCAACTGTTCGTCGTGCAGAAGGAAGCGCTGGCCCTGCCCTATCCCGGGGTACTGCCGGAGGCCACCGAGAACTCGAAGAAGAAGTGATGTCGCGCCGAGTCCTGCTCGCCAGTCGCAATGCCAAGAAACTGACCGAACTGCGCCGCATTCTGGCCGAGGCCGGCGTCGCGGGCCTGGAGATCGTCGGCCTCGACGATGTGCCGGAATACCCGGAAGCCCCGGAAACGGGCGCCACCTTCGAAGAGAACGCGCTGGCCAAAGCGCGCGACGGAGCCCGTGCCACGCGGTTGCCGTGTATCGCCGACGATTCCGGAATAGCGGTAGACGCGCTCAACGGAATGCCGGGTGTGCTGTCGGCTCGCTGGTCGGGCCGGCACGGCGACGATGCCGCGAACAACACACTGCTGCTGGCGCAGCTCTCCGATACCCCGGACGAGCGCCGGGGTGCCAGTTTCGTTTCCGCGTGCGCGCTGGTGATCCCGGCCGGTGCGGAGATCGTGGTACGTGGCGACTGGCCGGGCACCATCGCCCGGGAGCCGCAGGGTGACGGCGGTTTCGGCTACGACCCGCTGTTCCGTCCCGCCGGCGGGGAGCGCAGCGCCGCGCAACTCACCCCGGCGGAGAAGGACGCGGCGTCCCATCGCGGCCGGGCACTGGCGCAGCTGCTCCCGGCGCTCGCGGCACTCGCGGGCTGAGACCGCTTCGGGGTGATCAGACCCCGAAGTCGCGCTTGACCTGCTGAGTGTTGCGGTGCTCGACGAAGAACGAGAGCAGCGGAACGGTACCGGCGAGCAGGGTGCCGACGGTGCGTTTGATCGGCCACCGGACCTTCACCGCGAGATCGGCGGTGAGGATCAGGTAGATGAAGTACGCCCAGCCGTGCACCACCGCGATCCAGCTCGGCGTATCCACGCCGAATCCGTATTTGGCGATCATCTCGGCGGTGAGGAACAGCAGCCACAGACCGGTGACCCAGGCCAGGACGCGGTAGCGCAGCAGCGCTCCCGCGATCCGCCGGTCACCGGTCGGCGCGGCGGTGCCCGCCTCGGGTGCGGTGGTGACGTTCTCGCTCGCGGTCAACCCGCGCTCCTCTCGGTATCGCGGGCCGCGCCCGCCGGACGGCCCGCGGCGCCGCCGTCGGCGTTCAAGCGGGCCAGGTAGCTGTTGTAGTCGGCGAGCACGGGATCGTCGTCCCGGGCGGCGCGTGGGCGTTCGGGCAGAAAACCCGCCGGAATCTCGCGGGGAGCACGGGCGGGGGCGGCGCGGCGACCGGTGAACAGTCCGCTCCTACCGCCCGCTCCGGCCGCCGGGCCCGTATCCGCGGGTACGCCGTCGGCGGCTCGAGCCGGGGCGTCCGGGCCCGCCGGTCCGGCGGCGCCGCCCGGCTCGGCCGGGCCGGACTCCTGTTCCAATCGAACGAACCGGAAGTAGGCATACAGGGCGAACCCCGCGAACAGCGGCCATTGCAGTGCGTAGCCGAGATTCTGCGCGGTGCCGCTCGCCGAGGAGAACCGCTCCCACTGCCACCAGCCCAGGGCCAGCGCGGCCAGCGCCAGCACGACCACCAGGACGACCAGGGCCGGGCGGTGCACAGTGCGGCGAGGTGTTGCGGACACGGCTACCACGGTACCCGTCTACTACACGAACCGTAGTGTGAGGTGGGTATCGCGGCAGCCGGTATCGGCGCCGGTCAGAACTTGTAGACGACCCCGGTGAGGCGTTCGGATTCCGTCCACAGCCGTTCCCACAGCTCGGTGTTCTTGGACAGGCGGGTCGACGGGGACGCCTCGACCGGCCCTTGCGACTGGAACAGCCGGGTCGGACCCCAGTAGGTCTCCGGATCGGCGTCCGGAGTGGTGGCGGCGAACAGGGTCGAATGCGCGGCCTTGGCCGGGGCGTGCCCGACCAGCTTGATCACCGGTTTGCTGACCCAGTCCAGCGGGGTCTCGGTGCGGGTGAACAGTTCGGTCGCCGAAACGCCCGGGTGCACGCCGTAGGACCGTTTCGGCGATCCGGCGGCCGCCAGCCGGCGCTGCAGTTCCCGCGCGAACATCAGATTGGACAGTTTGGCCTGGGCATAGGCCAGGTTGCGCTGGTAGCGCCGGTTCTCGTAGTTGAGGTCGTCGACCCAGAACTTGGGCGTCTGCTTATGGGCGATACTGGCCAGCGTCACCACGCGGTCGCGGATCCGGTCGAGCAGGAGCCCGGTGAGCGCGAAATGGCCGAGATGGTTCACGCCGAACTGCGTTTCGAATCCGTCGGCGGTCCGCGAGAACGGCACATTCATCAGGCCGGCGTTGTTGACGAGTACATCGAATTCACCGGTCTCCTCGGCGAATTCGCGTACCGAGGACAGATCGGCCAGATCCAGCCGGCGGACGCGCAGGTCGCCGCCGACGGAGTCGGCGACCTGCTGACCCTTTTCGGTGTTCCGGCAGGCCAGCACCACAGTGGCCCCTTTGGCGGCGAGTACCTTGGTGGTCTCGGCACCGAGCCCGCCGTTGGCCCCGGTGACGACGAAAGTGCGTCCGCGCTGGTCGGCTATCTGATCAGGTTTCCACGCCATGAACCGACCTTACTTCTGAGTAAGATCAGGGGGAAGAGCGGTACGGCCTCCGATGTCGAGCCGGGCGGACAGGCCGGTTCACGACTGCGCGCACGGCTGTCGGTGCGGCGCAGTAGGCTGCCCGAGTGCCCGAACTCCCGCCCGTATCAGACCTGCTGGCGACCGCCGTGACCGCACTCGGCGGCAAGGAACGCCCGGGTCAGATGACCATGGCCGCGGCGGTCGACAATGCCATCCAGCAGAAAGAGCATCTGGCCGTACAGGCCGGGACCGGCACCGGGAAATCGCTCGCCTATCTGGTGCCCAGCCTGCGGTACGCGGTACGCACCGGTCGCACTGTGGTCATCTCCACCGCCACCATCGCGCTCCAGCGCCAGCTGGTGGACCGGGATCTCCCCCGGCTCGCCCAGGCGCTGACGAAACCGCTGGGTCGCACCCCGGAGTTCGCGATCCTCAAGGGGCGCAACAACTATCTCTGCCTGAACAAGATCAACAGCGCGATTCCGGACGAGCCGGCCGAGGCCGAGCTGTTCGACGCGTTCACGATCTCCCGGCTCGGTCGCGAAGTGAAGCGGCTCAACGAATGGGCCTCCGATACCGAAACCGGCGACCGCGACGAACTCACACCCGGTGTCGGCGATCAGGCCTGGCGTCAGGTCAGTGTGTCCTCGCGGGAATGCCTCGGCAAATCCCGCTGCCCGTTCGGGCAGGACTGTTTCGCCGAGCGGGCCCGCGCCGAATCCGCCCAGGCCGATATCGTCGTCACCAATCACGCGCTTCTCGCGATCGATGCCATCAGCGGCGTACAGGTACTGCCGGAACACGATCTCGTGGTGGTGGACGAGGCACACGAACTGGTCGACCGGGTAACCGGGATCGCCACCGCGGAACTGTCCGCCACCGCTATCAGCGCCGCTGCCCGGCGCTGCGCGAAACTGATCGACGAGCGGGAGGTCGATCGACTCGAGGAGGCAGCCGAGGCCTGGCACACCGTGCTCGACGAGTTGCCCCCGGTGCGCTGGGACATCCTGCCCGAAGGCGTCGCCGGGGTGCTGGCACTGATCCGCGACGCCGCCTGGAACGCCCGGACCGCACTCAACCCACAGGGCGCGAGCGCTCCCGGAAACGATCCCGAAGCCGCCGGGCGGAACATGGCCGTCGCCGGCGTGGAGGAGATCCACGACAGCGCGGTCCGCGCGCTCACCGCCTTCGAGGAACCCGATCCCGCGGTGCGCCGCGATGTGGTCTGGCTGTCCGCCGACGAGATCCGCGGGGTCACCCGGCGCACGCTGCGGATGGCACCGCTGGCCGTGGGTGGGCTGCTGCGCAGTCAATTGTTCGGTGCGGCAACGGTTGTCCTCACCTCGGCGACCCTCCAGATCGGCGGCAACTTCGACGGGCTGGCCCGCACCTGGGGCCTCCCACCGCAATCCACCGGCCGGGTGGATACGACGACCGCCGGCAGTGCCGAGGCGCCGAGCGATGCCGATACCGTGCGCTGGAGCTCGCTGGATGTCGGTTCACCGTTCGACCACGCCAAATCCGGAATCCTCTATGTCGCCCGGCATCTGCCAGCGCCGGGCCGCGACGGACTACCGCCTGCCTACCTCGACGAGATCGAGCGGCTGGTCGGCGCGGCGGGCGGGCGCACGCTGGGGCTCTTCTCCTCCATGCGGGCCGCCAAGGCCGCTGCCGAGGTGCTGCGCAACCGCGTGGACACACCCATCCTGTGCCAGGGCGAGGACGCGACCGGCGCCCTGGTGCGGAAATTCGCCGACGACCCGGAGACCTCGCTCTTCGGCACCCTTTCGCTCTGGCAGGGCGTCGACGTGCCCGGCCCGTCGCTGAGCCTGGTGATCCTGGACCGCATCCCCTTCCCCCGGCCGGACGACCCGCTGCTGGCGGCCCGGCAGCGAGCCGTCGAATCACGCGGCGGCAACGGATTCCTCACGGTCGCCGCGACCCACGCCGCGCTGCTCCTCGCCCAGGGCACGGGCCGGTTGCTGCGCAGCGTCGACGACCGCGGGGTCGTGGCAATCCTCGACCCGCGCCTGGCCACCGCGCGCTACGGCGGATTCCTCCGGGCGTCGCTGCCGCCGTACTGGGAGACGGCCGACCCCGAAGTGGTGGCCGAGGCGCTACGCCGCCTGTCCGCGGCCGCGACAGTCTGACCCGGAGCCGCGGGCAAGGACCGAGACCGGCTCACAGTGCGCTCGCCGGGAGTCCCGGTCCCCGATCACATGGGCAGGCAGCGGTTCCCGGAAGCTCAGAGTGCGTGCTTGAAGATCAAGGTCAGCACCGCGGCGACCACGGCGACAACCACCGCGATCACACCCCAGACCACCCCGCCGCGCGCCCACGGGCGATTGCCGTCCACCGAGAAGCGGCCCGGCCCGGTGAACGCCAGGGCGGCCGCTGCTGTCGCGTAGAGCAGGCCCGTCTCGTAGCCGTGGCCGGTGAGCAGCCCGCCGCTGTAGCTCGTATTGATGATGACGATGGTGGTGCCCAGCACGATGGCCGCGCCCAGTGGGGACAGCGCGCCCAGCGCCAGCAGCAGGCCACCCACGGATTCGCAGAGCCCGGCCAGCGTGCCGAAGAAGTCGCCGGGATTGAAGCCCATCTGTTCGAAAGCGGCGTTGTTGGCTCGCAGGCCCGGCCCGTCGAACCAGCCGAAGAGTTTCTGGCTACCGTGCGCGGCCAACAGCAGGCCGAACACCACCCGCAGGATCAGCAGGCCGATATCGGAGGATAAATTCCGGTCCGTGCTCGCCGGAACGGCGGTACGGACCGACGTCGAGTCGACGGTCATGAGAACCCCTCATTCCTATCCGGATAGTTAGCCACGGAAACAAACGGACCCGGAGTCCTTTTCTTTCCATACCGGTAGCCAACCAGGTCCTCGGCTATTCCGCCAGGAAGAAGAAGTAGCTCAGGAAGATCAGCGTGAGCACCCACATCACCGGATGCACTTCGCGGAACCGGCCGCGGGCCACCATCACCACCGGGTAGAAGATCATCCCCATGGCCAGGCCGTTCGCGATCGAATACGTCAGCGGCATCATCACGATGGTGATGAACGCCGGAACCGCGAACTCCAGCCGGGTCCAGTCGATATCCCCCAGCGACCGGGCCATGAGCACCCCGACCACGATCAACGCGGCCGCCGTCACCGCACCCGAACCCGCCACCACGGCGAAAATCGGATAGCAGAACATAGCCACCGCGAACCACCCGGCCGTCACCACAGCGGTCAGCCCGGTTCGGCCGCCGGCCGATACACCGGCGGTCGATTCCACATAGGCCGTGGTCGTGGAGGTACCGATCACCGCACCCGCCATAGTGCCCACCGCATCGGCGGACAGCGCGCTCGCGGCCCGCGGCAACCGGCCCTCGCTGTCCAGCAGACCTGCCTGGTTCGCGACCCCGATCAATGTCCCGGACGCATCGAAGAAATCGACGAAAAGCATGGTCAGCACCACCACAGCCATTTGTGCGGTGAACGCGTCGGGCAGATGGATGATCGCCTGACCGAAGGTTTCGTCCAGACCCCGGGGCAGTGCGGCCACCCCGTCGGGCACATCCACCAGTCCGGCGATCATCCCGACCACGGCGGTCAGCACGATCCCGTACAGGACCGCCCCGTGCCAGCCGCGCACCAGGAAGGTCACGGTGACCACCAGTCCGAACAACGCCAGCACCGTCGTGCCCTCGGTGAAATCGCCGAGCTTCACCAGGGTCGACTCGCTGTTCACCACGATGCCCGCGTTCTTGAACCCGAGGAACGCCACGAAAACGCCGACCCCGGCCGCGACCGCCAGCTTCAACTGCAACGGGATCGCGTTGAGGATCTTCTCCCGCACCCGGGTCACCGCCAGCACGAAGAAGATCACACCGGACAGGAAGGTGCCCGACAGCGCGACCTGCCACGGGATCCCCATCCCCAGCACCACCGAGAACGCGAAGAACGCGTTCAGCCCCATCCCCGGCGCCAACGCGATCGGATAGCGTGCCCACAGGCCCATCACCAGGGAACCGGCGACCGCGGAAACCGCCGTCGCGGTGAACACCGCCTGCGTCGGAATACCCAGATCACCCAGCGCACCCTCATCGCCCAGGATGGACGGGTTGACCGCCAGCACGTAACACATGGCCAGGAATGTCACCGTGCCCGCCATGAGCTCGCGGCGCATGGTCGAACCGTGCACCCCGACAGCGAAATACGAATCGATCCGCCCGCGGGTCCGGGTGAGGAGATCGGTGGTCATGGGGACCCTCCAGTCGGCTGTACATGACATCCGCCCGCGAGCGGGCGAGAGCGGACCGGAGTCCGGCAGGAACTCGCCGGGCACCACTCCGGCCGGCACCCGGCGCGTACGTGCCGAACCCGAACCGGAAGGCGACAGCCTCATCCACCTCCGCTGGTGGTCGCACAGTGCGCAGTGAGGTCCGGCGCCCGGCAGCGCCAGTCTGGAACGGTATCCGATACCTGTTACGAACCGAAGTCGCCACCACCGGGTGCGGGCGAACGCGGGCCCGGCCGCCGATGCGCTGTCGGGGTCCCGGCAGCACACCGGGACGGCCGCCGTATCCGGACCATCGCGGACACTCAGGCGTTCACGACTCTGCCCAGTTCGGCGGGGGTCGCGAGCAGATCGTGCGACGGCAGTACGCGAACCGTGTAACCCACCACACCCGACAGCGGAACCGGGGTGTCGGCGGTGAAGACCTCGAGTGCCGAATCGGCGGATTCACGACCGGTGTGGGACATGGCGACGGTCTGTGTATCGGAGAGATCGTCCTCGGCCGAGACGTGGCCCAATACCGCTTGCACTGTCACATCGCCGGGGCCGAGACCGGCGAGATCCACCCGTGCGGTCAACGACAGCCGCGCCCCGATCACCGGGGTGTCCGGTAGTCCGGCCGCGTCCACCTGCACCACCCGCACGCCCGGCCAGGCATCGTCCACCCGCCGGCGGTACGCCGCGATCTCGCGCGCCCCCCGCAGATCCGCCGCCGTGACCTGCCGCCGGGCCGCGGCGGCCGGAGCGTAATACCGCTCGGCGTATTCACGCACCATCCGGTCCGCGAGCACCTGCGGCCCGAGGGTGTGCAGCGTGTGGCGCACCATCGCCACCCAGTGCGCCGGAATCCCGTCGGCGCCCCGATCGTAGAAATGCCGCGTGACGGTACGCTCCATCAACTCGTAGAGCGCGGTGGCCTCCAGATCGTCGCGGCGTTCGTCGTCGACGACCCCGTCGGCGGTCGGGATCGCCCACCCGTTCTCGCCGTCGAACATCTCGTCCCACCAGCCGTCCCGGATGGACAGGTTCAGCCCGCCGTTGAGCGCCGATTTCATCCCGGAGGTTCCACACGCCTCCAGCGGTCGCAGCGGATTGTTCAGCCATACGTCACACCCCCAGTAGAGATACCTGGCCATGGACATGTCGTAATCGGGCAGGAACACGATGCGATGCCGCACCGCCGGATCATCGGCGAACCGCACCACCTGCTGGATCAGCGCCTTACCGCCCTCGTCCGCGGGATGACTCTTACCGGCCACCACCAGCTGCACCGGACGGTCGGGATCGAGCAGCAGATCCCGCAACCGCTGCGGATCGCGCAGCATCAGGGTCAGCCGCTTGTAGGTCGGCACCCGGCGCGCGAATCCGACCGTCAGCACTCCGGGGTCGAACACCGAATCCACCCAGTTCAGCTCGGCATCAGCCGCTCCCCGCTGCCGCCACGACTCCCGCAGCCGCCGCCGCACCTCCCCGACCAGCTTCGCGCGCAGGGTCGCGCGGATCCGCCAGAGCCGCTCCGGCTCCAGTTCCCCGAGCCGCTCCCACACCCGCGGGCAGTCGGCGGTGTCCAGCAGTTCTCCCCATTCCCGGGCGGCCCAGGTCGGAGCGTGTACCCCGTTGGTCACCGACCCGATCGGCACCTCGGCGGCATCGAAACCGGGCCACAGCGGGTTGAACATGTCCCGGCTCACCGCGCCGTGCAACCGGGACACCCCGTTGGCTCGCTGGGCCAGCCGCAACCCCATATGCGCCATATTGAACACCGTCGGATCGGCCTCCCGGCCCAGCGCGACGATCCGGTCCACCCCGATTCCGGGCAGCAGCGGCGACTCCGATTCGCCGGACGATCCACCGAAATAACGGTGCACCAGCGAGACCGGGAATCTGTCGATCCCGGCCGGTACCGGCGTATGAGTGGTGAACACGGTGCCCGCGCGTACCGCCGCGAGCGCGGTATCGAAATCGTGACCCGCCGCCAGGTATTCACGGATCCGTTCCAGTCCGAGAAACCCCGCATGCCCCTCGTTCATATGGAAGACCTCGGGATCGGCCGACCCGGCCGCGGCCGTATAGGCGCGCACTGCCCGTACCCCGCCGATCCCGGCGAGGATCTCCTGCTGGATCCGGTGTTCCTGATCGCCGCCGTAGAGCCGGTCGGTCACCGACCGCAGATCCGGATCGTTGGCCGCGATATCGGAATCCAGCAGCAACAGTGGAACTCGCCCCACCTGCGCGATCCACACCCGCGCCGTCAGCACCCGCCGATCCGGCATCGCCACGTGCACCAGCACCGGCGAGGAATCGGCGGTCAGCAGTCGCAACGGGAGTCCCTGCGGATCCAGGGCCGGGTACCGCTCGGCCTGCCAGCCGTCGGCGGTCAGCGATTGCCGGAAATATCCCGATCGGTAGAGCAGCCCCACCGCGATCAGCGGCAACCCCAGATCCGATGCCGCCTTCAGATGGTCACCGGCCAGGATGCCGAGCCCACCCGAATAGTTCGGCAGTACCTCGGTCACACCGAACTCCATCGAGAAGTAGGCGATCCCTCCGACCCCGAAATCTGTCACCGGCCGATCCAGATAAGCCCGCAGATCGGCCGCCGCCGCATCGACCTGCCCGCAGAACTCCTCGTCACCGGCGAGTGCGTCGAGCCGCTCCGGTGGCACCTCGCCCAGCATCCGTACCGGATCGTGCCCGACCTCCGCCCACCGATCCGGGTCCAGCGCGGCGAACACATCCTGCGCCGGCCCGTGCCACGACCAGCGCAGGTTGGTGGCGAGCTCGCCCAGCGCGGCCAGACGCTCCGGCAGATGGGCGCGGACGGTGAACCGACGCAGTGCCTTCATCCGCCCGAGCTTATTGGGAGCGACGACAGCGGAATCGGCTGGCCCGGTTGCGGTGGTGTGCCGGTTTCCCCGCCACCGCCGTTGCCAATAACGTGGTACGGATGACCGGCCGCATCGCCATCGATGACACCGCCCCGCTCGTCCCCGGCGGTTATCCGGCGAAGGCCGTGATCGGGGAGGTGTTCCCGGTCCGGGCCGTCGTATGGCGCGACGGGCACGGCGCCGTCGGCGCCACCCTCGCGGTGCGGGCGCCGGGTTCGTCGCGTTCGGCGCGTATCCCGATGACCCCCGACTACGAACCCGATGTCTTCAACGGCGTCTTCACCCCCACCGGGCCAGGAGTATGGCATTTCCGGGTCGAGGGCTGGGCCGATTCCGTCGCGACCTGGCGGTCGGCGATGGAGGCGAAACTGGCGGCCGGGCAGAGCGCGGCGGATCTGGACAACGATCTGGAGATCGGCGCCCGGTTGCTGGAGCGGGCGGCGCAAGCGGTCCCGAAACGGGAGTTCGAGCGGCTGCGGGCGGCTGCGGCGGCACTGCGCAGTGCCGCACCGCTTCCGGCGCGGGTGGCTCCGGCATTCACCGACGAGGTCGCCGAGATCCTGCGCCGGACGCCGCTACGGGATCTGCTCACTCGCGGACCGCAGTACTCGGTGCTGGTGGAGCGGCCGCGGGCGCGTACCGGGTCCTGGTACGAGTTCTTCCCCCGCTCGACCGGTGGCCGCGACGACCGGGGCGTCCCGGTGCACGGCACCTTCGCGACCGCGGCGAACGAACTGCCCCGGATCGCCGCGATGGGATTCGATGTGGTCTATCTGCCGCCGATCCATCCCATCGGCGCGGTCAACCGCAAAGGCCGCAACAACGCGCTCACCGCCGGTCCCGGCGACGTCGGCTCCCCGTGGGCGATCGGTTCGGCCGAGGGCGGCCACGACGCGTTCCATCCGCGGCTGGGTACCGAAACCGATTTCCGCGCCTTCGTCACGGCCGCCGCCGACCTCGGCCTGGAGGTCGCACTGGACCTGGCGCTGCAATGCGCACCGGATCATCCGTGGGTGAGCGCGCATCCGGAATGGTTCACCACCCTGCCCGACGGCACCATCGCCTACGCCGAGAACCCGCCCAAGAAATACCAGGACATCTATCCGCTCGAATTCGACAACGATCCCGACGGCCTCTACGCCGAGGTACTGCGCGTGGTCCGGTACTGGGTCGGGCTGGGCGTGCGGATCTTCCGGGTCGACAATCCGCACACCAAACCGGCCGATTTCTGGGAGTGGCTGATCGCCGCGGTGCGCCGGACCGACCCGGACGTGATCTTCCTGTCCGAAGCGTTCACCTATCCGGCACGTCTCTACGGTCTCGCGCGGCGTGGGTTCAGCCAGTCCTACACCTATTTCACCTGGCGCACCCACAAACACGAGCTCACCGAATTCGGCCTGGAACTCGCCGCCAAGGCCGACGAAGCCCGGCCCAACCTCTTCGTCAACACCCCCGACATCCTGCACGAGAGCCTGCAGCACGGCGGCCCGGGAATGTTCGCGATCCGGGCGGTGCTGGCCGCGACCCTCGGCCCCAGCTGGGGGGTGTACTCCGGGTACGAGCTGTACGAGCACCGGGCCGTCCGGCCCGGGAGCGAGGAGTACCTGGATTCGGAGAAATACGAACTGCGGCCCCGTCCGTTCGCCGAGGCCCGGGCACGCGGCGAATCGCTGGAACCGCTGCTGACCCGTCTCAACGAGATCCGGCGGCGGCATCCGGCACTACAGCAGCTGCGGTGTCTGCATTTCCACCACATCGACAACGACAATTTGCTCGCCTATTCGAAGATCGACCCCGCGTCCGGCGACGCGGTTCTGGTGGTGGTGAACCTGAACCCGTTCACCGCCGAACAGGGGACGCTGTCACTGGATCTGCCGGCGATCGGCCGGGAATGGCACGATCACCCGGTGGTGCACGACGAGATCAGCGGCGAGCAATACCACTGGGCGCAGTCCAACTACATCCGGCTCGACCCCGCCCATGCGGTCGCCCACCTCATCGCTCTCCCGCCGGTTCCCCATCACGCCCGCGCCGCACTGGCCCATCGGCGCGATTTCCGGTGACCGCGTGATGGAACGTCGCGACCTGCTGCTCCTGGCGGCCGGCAGCCACCCCGACCCGCATACGGTGCTCGGCGCGCACCCCCATCCCGACGGCACCGTGGTCCGGGTGCTGCGGCCGGTCGCGGAATCGGTGTCGGTGCTCGTCGGCGGTACCGATCACCGGCTGAAGTCGGTGGGCCACGGCGTATTCGCCGCCGTACTGCCGTACCCGGAGCTACTGGACTACCGCATCGTCACCGTGCATCCCCATCATCGGGCCACCGTCGCGGCCGACGGCTACCGCTTCCTGCCCACTCTCGGCGAGTTCGACCTGCATCTCATCGGCGAAGGCCGGCATCAGCGGCTGTGGGAGGTCCTCGGCGCACACCCGCGCACCTATCACGGCCTCGACGGGGAAGTCCGGGGTGTCTCCTTCGCGGTCTGGGCGCCGAACGCCCGCGGGGTGACCGTATTCGGCGATTTCGACCACTGGCAGGGCGGTACGTGGCCGATGCGCGCCCTCGGACAGTCGGGGGTCTGGGAAGTTTTCGTCCCCGGCGCGGCGCCCGGTGACCGCTACAAATACCGGATCCACGGGGCCGACGGCCGGATGGCCGATCACGCCGATCCGGTCGCCTTCGCCACCGAGGTTCCACCGGCCACCGCATCCGTGGTGGCCGAGTCCGGTCACCGGTGGACCGACCACAAGTGGGTCACCGCGCGCGCCCACACCGATCCCGCGCGGGCCCCCCTCAGCATTTTCGAAATCCATCTCGCGTCCTGGCGCCCCGGTCTGGGGTACCGCGCACTCGCGACCGAACTCAGTGAGTACGTGCGCCGCCTCGGGTTCACCCATGTCGAACTGCTGCCGGTCGCCGAACACCCGTTCGGCGGGTCCTGGGGATATCAGGTCACCTCGTATTACGCCCCGACCTCGCGGTTCGGCAGCCCGGACGATTTCCGGGCCTTCATCGACCATATGCACGCCGACGGTATCGGCGTCATCCTCGACTGGGTGCCCGCGCATTTCCCGCGCGATGCCTGGGCACTGGCCCGTTTCGACGGCACCCCGCTCTACGAACATCCGGATCCGCGCCGCGGCGAACAACCGGAATGGGGCACCTACGTTTTCGACTACGGGCGACCCGAAGTACGTAATTTCCTGGTCGCCAACGCCCGGTACTGGATCGAGGAGTTCCATGTCGACGGCCTGCGGGTCGACGCGGTCGCGGCCATGCTGTATCTCGACTACGCGCGGCCCGGCAGCGAGTGGGAGCCGAACATCCACGGCGGCCGCGAGCATCTGGAAGCGGTCGCCTTCCTCACCGAACTGAACGACAGCCTGCACAGCTCGTATCCGGGTGTGGTCACGATCGCCGAGGAATCCACCACTTGGGCGGGTGTCACCCGGGCCACAGAGGTCGGTGGGCTCGGCTTCTCCATGAAGTGGAACATGGGCTGGATGCACGACACCCTGAACTATCTGGGCCGTGATCCCGTGCACCGCACCTGGCACCACAACGAGATCACCTTCTCGCTCATGTACGCGTGGAGCGAGAACTACGTGCTACCGCTCAGCCACGATGAGGTCGTACACGGCAAAGGCACGCTGTGGACCCGGATGCCCGGCGACGAATTCGCCAAAGCCGGCGGCGTCCGCGCCCTGCTCGCCTACATGTGGGCCCATCCCGGTAAACAACTGCTGTTCATGGGTCAGGAGTTCGGCCACTACCGCGAATGGTGGCACGACCACAGTCTCGATTGGCAGGAGCTGGACAATCCATTGCACCGCGGAATCCAGCTGCTGGTCGCCGACCTGAACCGCGTCTACCGCGACCATCCGGCCCTGTGGAGTCAGGACACCACTCCCGGCGGGCACTCCTGGATCACCGCCGACGACCGGGAGTCCAACGTCCTGGCCTTCCTCCGGCACGGCGCCGACGGCTCCACGGTGGCCTGTATCTGCAATTTCTCCGGCACCACCCGCACAGATCACCGGATCGGCCTACCCACCGCCGGGGACTGGATCGAGATCCTGAACACCGACGCACTCGAATACGGCGGCACCGGCGCGGGCAATCTCGGCGTGGTGCACACCGAGCCGGTGAGCCGACACGACCGTCCCGCCTCGGCCGCGCTCACCGTAGGCCCGCTCAGTGTCATCTGGCTGACCCCGCGTCCCTGAACAGCCGTTCGCCGGAAGCTGCACGGAAATCGCCGACAACACCCGGTTCCAGGCCGGTGCCGAGATGCTTACGAGGCGCCCCGACAGGTCGAGGCGCCGGAGGCGCTGCCATCAATACAGCGCGGTCGCCAGTTTGCGCCGCGCCGCCACGACGAAGGGCTCCGCCTGGTCGAAGAGTTCGAACAGTTCCAGCAGACGGGTGCGCACGGTGGTGCGCTCGTCGCCGGCGGTCCGGGCGACCAGCCCGATCAGCCGCTCGAACGCGGCCTCGGGCTGCTGCTGGAACAGTTCCACATCGGCGGCGTCGAGCGCGGCGGCGACATTACCGGGGTCCGCGTCGGCCGTGGCGATCGCCGATTCGGGCAGATCCTGAGCGCGGCCGAGGAACTTCACCTGCCGCAGCGCCGCTTTCGCTTCGGCGTTCCCGGGCTCCTGGGTGACGATCGATTCGTAGGCCGATTCCGCACCCGCGAGGTCGCCTTGCTCCAGCAGCGCCTCGGCAGCCGCGAATCGCGGATCGGCGGGCTGTTCCTGTGGTGCGTCCGGGTCGCCTTCGAGTTTGCCCTCCACTGCCTGCACCACCGCGGCGAGCCACTGCGACACCTGGGCTTCGGGCTGGTTGCCCTGGAAATCGGCCAGCGGCTGTCCACCGGCCACCGCGATCACCGTGGGGATGCCCTGGACCCCGAACGCCTGCGCGATCCGCATATTGCTCTCGGCCTCGACAGCGGCGAGATCCCAGGCACCGCCGGCCTCGCCGACGAGCCGTTCGAGCAGTTGCACCAGTTCGATGCTGCCGGGACTGCGCTGCGAGTACAGCGCCACCACCACCGGTACCTGGGCGGAGCGTTGCAGCACCTTGGTCTCGAAGTCCGCCTCGGTGACCGTATGGTCGCCCGAGGCGGCCGGCGCACCCGCGGGCGGCTGTTTCAGGGCGGACAGATCCACCGCCCCGGACATGGCGGCGGCTGCGGCGGGTGAAGGACGGCGAGATGCTGGTCGAGTCACAGGGTCCAGTTTGTCACGAAGAGGCCGCGACAGTCGCCGGGGACTCGGTGATGCCGGACGCGCTCAGCTCGCCCAGCTTGCCGGTGCGCACGGCCCACACCTCGAAGATCACGGTGAAGAAGGGCGGGATGCTGGACAGCAGCGCCAGCACGGTGGTCTTCCAGTTCCATTCGAGCTCACGCGACGCGAGCAGCGCGGTCAGCACGAACAGGACGAAGACGGCACCGTGCACCGGACCGAAGATCTTCACCCCGATCTCGTTGCCCTCGGCAGGCAGGTACTTGAACGCCATTCCCACCAGCAGTCCCAGCCAGGACAGCGCCTCGAGCACCGCGAAGAATCGGAACCTGCCGGCAACGGTACGCAGACCAAGGAAGTTCATGCGCCCATTGTGCCCTAGCCACTACGCGGCGTCGTAGTCTAACCGGTCACATCGGTCACTCGGGACAAACCAGGCGGTCTATACCTTGACGATCAACGCGTCGCCCTGACCACCACCACCGCACAGCGCCGCCGCACCGATCCCGCCGCCACGCCGCTGCAGTTCCAGCGCCAGATGCAGCACGATCCGCGCACCCGACATCCCCAGCGGATGCCCGACCGCGATAGCGCCACCGTTGACGTTCACCTTCGCCGGATCGATACCGAGTTTGCGAGTCGAAGCGATACCGACCGCCGCGAAGGCTTCGTTGATCTCCACCAGATCCAGATCGGCCGGGCTGATCCCCTCTTTGGCGCACGCCTTCGCGATCGCGTTGGCGGGCTGATCCTGCAGAGTCGAATCGGGCCCGGCCACCACACCGGCGGCGCCGATCTCGGCGATCCAGCTCAGACCCAACTCCTGCGCCTTGGCCTTGCTCATCACGACCACCGCGGCCGCGCCGTCGGAGATCTGCGAAGCCGACCCGGCCGTGATCGTGCCGTCCTTACGGAACGAGGGACGCAGCTTCGACAGCGATTCCGCGGTGGTATCGGCGCGAATCCCCTCGTCCTGCCGCACCACCACCGGATCGCCCTTGCGCTGCGGCACCTCGACAGGCGCCACTTCGTCGTCGAACACGCCGTTCTTCCACGCGGCGGCCGCCCGCTGATGCGACGCCGCGGCGAACGCGTCCTGATCGGCCCGGGTGATCGGATCGGTATCGTTGCGCTGCTCGGTGAGCGCCCCCATCGCCTGATCGGTGAAGATATCGTGCAGCCCGTCGTAGGCCATATGGTCGCGCAGCGTCACATCACCGTATTTGAAGCCCTCGCGGCTCTTCTCGAGCATATGCGGGGCACGACTCATCGACTCCTGCCCGCCGGCGACCACGATCTCGTACTCCCCGGCCCGGATCAACTGATCGGCCAGCGCGATCGCATTGATCCCGGACAGGCACACCTTGTTGAGCGTCAGCGCCGGAACATCCATCGGAATCCCGCCGGCCACCGCGGCCTGGCGGGCGGGGATCTGCCCCGCGCCCGCGGTCAGTACCTGACCCATGATCACGTAATCGACCTGATCACCCCGGACGCCGGCCTTCTCGAGCGCCGCGGCGATCGCGAAACCGCCGAGATCCGATCCGCTGAAATCCTTCAGACCGCCCAGCAGCCGGCCGATCGGGGTGCGAGCACCGGACACGATCACGGAGTTGGTCACGACGAGCCTCCTGTATCTGATTGCCCCGCCTCCGGCGGGGCGGGTCGGGGCCCTGTCGACCCCGGTGCTGTGTTTATTTGCGGCGCCTGCGGCGCCGCGGGTCGGGGCCCTCGTGACCCCGGTTCTTCACTCCTGCGCTCCTCCGCTTCGCTCCCCCGCTCCGTCGCTCCGGAACCGGGGCGGGCCCCGACCACGGAAGCAGACAATTCGGAGGAGGCGACGGAGGGGATGCGGGAACGCGTATTTCGGGCGGCCCGGACGGGTTCGCCGCGGAGTAGGTGAGCAGCGGTCGCCGAGGTGTCGGCGGCCGAGCGCATGCGCCGGTTCGCCGAGCTTGCCCGCTTCGTGGCTCCGGAAACGGCGATTGCGGCAAGCGGCTGTGGCGCGGCGCGCGACGAGAGATGCGTACGGAACCACACGCAGGCGTTACGGGGCAGACCGACGACACAGTAAGCGCTCAACGGCCTTCCTCCTCCGGGTAGCGTCTCCACACACGCGGCAGCCCCCGAGCCCGGGCCCCAGCGCAGGCGACCGAGCCGGGTAAGCCTCGAGGCGGCCTCCGGATGCGGCCGGAGGGCCGACCATGCGACGTCACTGTCCACGCGCTGCCCGGGAGGGCGACGCGCGGCCTACTCCACGGTAGCTTGCGGCCTCGCCGGATCGAAGCGCAGGGATGCTCAGATCACCCGGCGATATTTGATGGCAGCCGCCCTCTGTTGAGCCCCATCCGGGTGGGTAAGCAACTGCGGCACGATGGAACGCGCTACTTTCGAAGGGTGAGCACCGCTACCCCGTCATCAGAATTCATTCCCGCCGACTACATCGTCGCGGTCGACCATGTCGGTATCGCCGTCCCGGATCTGGACGCCGCTGTCGCCTGGTACGCGGAAAACCTCGGATTGGTCGAAACCCACCGCGAGGTCAACGAAGAGCAGGGCGTTCAGGAGGCAATGCTGTCCGCGCCCGCCGCCGAGGACGATTCGACTGCTCTGCAGTTGCTGGCCCCGCTCGACGAAACCTCGACCATCGCGAAGTTCATCGACCGCAGCGGCCCGGGTCTGCAGCAGCTGGCTTTCCGGGTCACCGATATCGAGGCCGTTTCCGCATTTCTCCGCGATCGCGGCATGCGCCTGCTGTACGAGGCGCCGCGGCGCGGAACCGCCGACTCCCGAATCAATTTCGTTCATCCGAAGGATGCTGGCGGTGTGCTGGTGGAGTTACTGGAACCGGATCCGAATGTTACGCACTAGTATCAAGATCGGGCTGTAAGGAGACGCTCCGATAACATTCCCGGTCGGCTCACCATGCGCAGGTCTCAGGCTGTAGTTTGTTGGCCATGTCGTCACCCGAGTCCGATCGCAATCGCTTCGTTGCGCTGCCCTTCACCGTCGTGCGCAAGGGTTATGCGCAAGACGAGGTACGTAACTATTTCGACCGCTTCGATGCCGAGTTGCGGGTTACCGCCACCGACCGCGACGCCGCTGCCGCCCAGGCCCGGAACCTCGCCAGTCAGCTGGAAGACGCCCGCGACGAAATCGACGAGCTCCGTAAGGAAGTCGACCGGCTGTCCGTACCGCCGACCACCGCGGAGGGGATGAGCGACCGCATCTCCCGCATGTTGCGATTGGCCTCGGACGAGGCGTCCGAGGTTCGCGCCCTCGCCCAGGCCGAAGCCGCCGAGATGGTTTCCATCGCCGAGCAGCAGGCCACCGAGATGCGCGGCAAATACGAATCCCTGCTGGCCGAAACGAAGGAAAAGCGCGAAGCGCTGGAAATCGAATACGAGCAGACACTGGCCAACGCTCGTACCGAATCCGCGAAGATCATCGAAGCTTCCCAGGCCGACGCCGAGCGTCTCGCCAAGGAGTCCGAGGCCAAGCGCAAGGCCACTCAGCAGGACTTCGAGGTCACCATGGCCGAGCGGCGCACCAAGCTCACCCGCGCCATGGAAGAGCTGGAGGCCACCAGCCGCGCCGAGGCCGCACAGCGGATCAAGGACGCGACCGACGAGGCCAACCGTCTCATCACCTCCGCCACCCAGACCTCCGAGCGCAAGATCGCGCACGCGAAGGAACTGGCCGAGGAGATGCGCGTCCTGCGCGGCCGGGTCCTGGCCCAGCTGCTCGGTATCCGCGGCCAGCTCGATTCGGTCCCGGCCATGCTCGCCGCCGTCAATCGGGAGAGCGAACTGCTCGACGGTGTGCCCGAGCAGCCGCGTAAGTCCATCGGCAGCGGCCAGAACAACAAGTCTGTGAACGGCCCGCGTCAGAAGGCCATCCCCGAGGTCAGCTCCGAAGACGAATCCGACGATATCGTCGAGGACGAACGCGAGAACGCCGACATCAGCCGCTGAGCTGCTGTCGGGACGTACACGGCGACACCATAAATCGAATCCGAAGGCCGCCCCACGGGGCGGCCTTCCTCATATCCGTCGCACACGACGCGACCATGGCGCATTTGGCCACGCGGGACGCGGTCGGTGATGTGCTCGGCCCCACCGGCGGCAGCTCCGCTCAGACGCGGACGGACTGCCCGCGCGGCGGAATCACCAGTTGTGCGCGGCGACCCGCGTACTCGAAGGCGCGACCCAGATAGTCGAGGGTCTCCGTGAAATGGGCCCAGCCCTCGCCGTGTACCGCGACGAGTACCGCGTCACCCAGTAGTTCCGCGGCCTGGACCGCGGTGCGGGCATTGAGAGTCACATCCACGTCCCCGAACCGGCCGGCATTGGCGGCGCCGACATTCACCACCGCGATATCGATCGGCCCGACCCGCTCGACGATCTCGCGGACCACGTCCACCGAGGCATTGTCGCCGGAGACGTACACGGTCGGCTCCCCCGCGGCGCGCAGCACGAATCCGGTGACGACACCGCTGAGCGGTTCGCAACCCTCCGGCCCGTGCAGCGCGGGCAAACCGGTCACTTCCACAGCACCGACGGTGATCGTCTCCCAGTTTCGCAGGCCGCGGACACCGTCCAGCCGCTCGGCGGCGTCCGGGGTGGACAGGACGGTCGGCACCTCCTTCAGGAATTCGCGGCCGGAGATATCGAGGTTGTCGGCGTGCTGATCGTGCGAGAGCAGCACCACGTCGACCGGTCCCACCTGCTCCGGCAATACCGCCGGCCCGTCGAGTTTGCGGAGGGTGACTGTGCCCGGGTACTCACGAGGCGCGTCGAAGGTCGGATCGGTCAGCCAGGTCAGGCCGGCATAGCGGAAGCGTAGGGTCGGGCCGCCGACGTGCAGGACTTCGATGGCGCCGCGGGCGATCGTATTCGTCATGAGGATCAGTCTCGGCTTCCGGACCGGTCCACAACAGTGGCCTGAAGGGCATGTATCGCTAATATCAGGCCATGATCTCCGTGGCGGTTGTCGCTTTCGCCGGTATCAGCCCGTTCCACCTCTCGGTCCCCTCGCTGGTGTTCGGCCGTGCAGGCCTCCACAAACCCGCCGATTGGCCTTATGAGGTCCGGATCTGCGCGCAGACCCCCGGCACGCTGACCACCGCGGCCGGCTTCGATATCTCGGTACCGGACGATCTGGACACGGTGACCCGTGCCGATATCGTGATCGTCCCGAGTTGGCTGCCCGATACCGTTGCGCCGAAACCCCTCCTCGACAGCGTGCGCACCGCCCACGCCGCGGGTGCGCGAATTGTCGGACTGTGTCTCGGGGCATGGATCGTGGCAGCCAGCGGACTCGCCGACGACCGGGAGATCACGACGCACTGGTCGGCCGCAGAGAACTTGGCTCGCGCGCACCCCGCCGTGCGGGTACGCGCGGATATGCTCTGGTCGGACCTCGGCGACGTCATCACCTCCGCCGGCGTCGCCGCCGCTCTCGACTGCTGCCTCCATATAGTTCGCGCCGACCTCGGCACCCTTGCCGCGGCCGACCTCGCCCGCAGACTCGTTCTCGCCCCACACCGCAGTGGATCCCAGTCCCAGTTCATTCCGGTAGCGGTACCCGAAGCCACCGACGACGACCCCGTCGAGCGCGCCATGGTGTGGGCGAGCACCCGGTTGGCCGAGCCGGTCGGCTTGGACGAATGGGCCCGTGCCGCATTGATGTCGCGGCGAACGTTCACCCGCCGCTTCCGGGAACGCACAGGCAGCAGCCCACAGCAGTGGCTACTGCACCAACGAGCCGACCGCGCGCGTCTACTGCTGGAGAACACCGACGACACCATGGAACGCATAGCCGCCGACGCGGGCTTCGGCAGCGCGGTGAATCTGCGCCACCATTTCCATCGAATCCTCGGCATCAGCCCGGCTGCTCATCGCGCGCTGTTCCGCAACCGGATCGCTGCGTCCAGCCCGGCGATACACGGCGATCAGCACCACCGATCGGTGACGATCTGAGCGGATCGCGCGTTCCCGGGTCGATCCACGCAGATCCAGCACACCCCGCGCCGCGTTCGGCACGCCGTGTGCGGCGACAGCCGCACCCCTGCCTTCGGATCCCCTCGGACATCCACCGACCCACACCGCCGTACCGAACTCAGGACCAACGCCTGGTGATCCCGCGAGTCCCCCGGCCGTTCCAGCAGCCACTGTGCCAATGACGCCGGTCGGTTTCCCCGCTGCCGGCCGGCCATGCCACCACATGCGCGACCCCGGGCATGATCTCGTGATCACAACCCGGGCAGCGGTACCGCTTCACCGCGCGTGCCCCTGGAACCGTGCGGACCACGTACTCGTCCCCGTCGGGCCCCGATTCGGTCCGGCGGTAGACATCGCCCAGCCCGGTACCTGTCCGCGGCGGCTCCGCGCGCGAACGCGCGCTGCGCGGGTTTCGTCGTGGCATGGCCCCAAGTCTAGAAGAGCCGGAATTCGTTGCTCTCGGTCCCGCGTAGGGCGTTGTAATCCAGCGTGAGGCAGCGGATCCCGCGATCCTCGGCCAACGTTCGCGCCTGCGGCTTGATCTGCTGTGCCGCGAACACCCCGGCAACCGGTGTCAGCAGCGGATCCCGGTTGAGCAGTTCCAGGTACCGGGTGAGCTGTTCGACTCCGTCGATCTCGCCCCGGCGCTTGATCTCCACGGCAACGGTGCGCCCGTCCGCGTCCCGGCACAGGAGATCGACCGGCCCGATCGCCGTCATGTATTCCCGCCGGATGAGGCTGTACCCGCTGCCGAGGGTTTCCACATGCTCGGCCAGCAGTTCCTGCAGATGCGCTTCCACGCCGTCTTTCACCAGACCGGGATCTACCCCGAGCTCATGACTCGAATCGTGCTCGATCTCCTCGATTCCGATCCGAAGTTCCTCGCCCGCCTTGTTGGTCACCACCCACAGCGCCTTCAGAGTCTCCGCGGCCCCGTCCGGGGCCCGCTCATCGAGCCAGCAGGGCGGGCTCATCCAGTTCAGCGGCTTGTACGAACCACCGTCGGAATGCACCAGCACCGACCCGTCCGCTTTGATCATCAGCAGCCGGCGAGCCATCGGCAGATGGGCGGTCAAACGCCCCACGTAGTCGACCTGGCAACGAGCAATCACGAGTCGCATCCGGCAGAGTCTAGGCGCAGGTGCGGCCCACCGATCACAGCGGACGCTCATCGTCGCAGCATCGACGACTCCGACGGAATCGACCGCAGCTCCCGAGGGCAATTTTCAGCAGCCGGGATGGGGGATCCGATATGTATGAGGCCGGTCGGCACTCGGCGGCGACCGCCCGGGACACCTCTTCGCGCAGTTATCGAAAATTCGACTCGCGGCCGAAACGGAAAGTAGGAAGCATATGCCCCGAAAACCACTTCAGGGGCCCACAATTGTGGGCCCCTGAAGGGAAATATGTTCCGGCGGTGTCCTACTCTCCCACACCCTGTCGAGTGCAGTACCATCGGCGCTGGCAGGCTTAGCTTCCGGGTTCGGAATGGGACCGGGC
>NZ_JBSFDZ010000047.1:0-34286 GCF_053594175.1 Nocardia sp. NPDC001965 | reverse complement strand
GTTCAGGCCTCGAGACTCGCGCCTTCGGCGCATGCGCTTCGAGGCCTGAACGGCGAGACGGGCCTCAACCCTTCGAGGTGTCTCGTAAAACTCGACTCGGGTGGGTTGCGGGGGCAATCATGTTGCGAGGGTCTGGCGACTCGGGGGTCCTTCGTTCGAGGGGTTCCGGGGAGTCGAGCACTACATTGTCCTGTGCTCCTGTGCTCCTGTGCTCCTGTGCTCCTGTGCTCCTGAAGGCAATGGCTGTCCCTCGTACCCCTGTCCGGATGGTCCACCTCCGAGGCGGGGCCCGCCCCGGTTCTGGAGCGACGGAGCGGGGGAGCGAAGCGGAGGAGCGGAGGAGGGAAGAACCGGGGTCACGAGGGCCCCGCCCGCGACGCCGAAGGCGTCGCAAATAAACACAGCCAAATTAATGCGGCTCTCAGTTCGTTCTCAGTAGTTGTCGGCAGGCTGGACAGCGAATATGAGCAGAAAAGGGAAACTATGACCGAGGATTTCACCAATCGGCCGGCCGGGCCGGAATCCGGATCGGTGCCGCCCTCGACTCCGCAGCCGCCGCAGCCGCCGCAGCAGGCGCAGCAGGCGCAGGCGGGGCCGTCGTCGGGTCCTGGGCCGGTCGGCGGGCAGCAGGGCGTGCCGGGACAGCCGCCGGTGAGCGCTCCGGGGCAGTTTCCGGGCGGACCGCAGTTTCCGCCGGGTTCGCCCGGCGATACCGCGGCGTATCCCGCCGGCCCGTTCGGTGGCCCGCCGTCCGGTGATTCCGGGCAGTTCTACGCCGCGGTACCGCCGCCGCGACGGAGGCCGGTTCGTACCGGTCTGGTGGCCGGAGCGGTCGCGCTGGCACTGGTGAGCGGGGGTATCGGTGGTGCGGTGGGTGCGCTGGTGAGCGATTCGGGGGGCAGTCCGGCGGTGACGAACGCGCTGGACGCACCGGCTCCGGCGGTACGGGACGCGGCGAACGCTCCGGCCGGTTCGACCCAGGCCGTCGCGCAGCGGGTGCTGCCGTCGGTGGTGATGATCGAGGTGGCGAGCAATCGCGGCCAGGGGGAGGGGTCCGGGGTGGTGTTGTCGTCGGACGGTTTGATCCTGACGAACAACCATGTCGCGGCGGGGGGCGGCGCGAACGGTGAGATGTCGGTGACCTTCTCCGACGGCAGTACGGCGTCGGCGTCGCTGGTGGGTGCCGATCCGGTATCGGATCTCGCGGTCATCAAGGTGAAGGGAAAATCGGATCTGCAGCCGATCGAGCTGGGCAGTTCGGCGAATCTCCAGGTGGGTCAGCCCGTGGTGGCGATAGGTTCGCCGTTGGGGCTGGCGGGCACCGTGACCACCGGGATCGTTTCGGCGATGAACCGCCCGGTATCCACCACCGGAGAGGGCAGTAACGACCCGACTGTGCCGAATCCGGTGATCGACGCGATCCAGACCGATGCCGCGATCAATCCGGGTAACTCCGGTGGCGCGCTGGTCGACGGTCAGGGGCGGTTGATCGGGATCAATACGGCCATCGCGAGCCTCGGCTCGTCGGGAGAGGGCGGTCAGCAGAGCGGTTCGATCGGACTCGGTTTCGCGATTCCGGTGGATCAGGCGCGGCGCGTCGCCGATGAGTTGATCAAGAGTGGTCATGCCACCTACGCGCAGATCGGGATGACCGTGCAGCGTGACGAGTCGGTGCACGGTGCCCGAATCCTCGATGTGACGCCGAACGGCCCGGCGGCCGCGGCGAAGATCCCGCCCGGCTCGATCGTCACGCGGCTCGACGACCGCACGATCGATTCCGGTGACGCGCTGGTAGCGGCGGTGCGATCCAAACAACCCGGAGACAAGGTGACGGTGACTTATACCGACGAGCGGGGCGGTAATACCCGGACGGCCGAGGTGACCTTGGCCGCTGCCGCGGTGGAGGGAGGCCGGTGATGCAGTTGGTGACCGGGGGTGGGCACGCGGCGATCGAACTCGGCGCTACGGTGAGCGGTATGGAAATCGATGCTCCTGTTGCGGGGCGCGCACTGGTCGTGGTGGTGGACGATCGAACGGCGCACGGCGGTGAGGACTCGCTGGGCCCGCTGGTCACCGAGCTGCTCACCGAGGCGGGCTTCCTCGTCGACGCGTCCGTTTCGGTGGAAGCCGACGAAGTGGCGATCCGGAACGCGTTGAACACAGCGGTGATCGGCGGTGTCGACCTGGTGATCTCGGTCGGTGGTACCGGTATGTCGCCGCGCGATGTGACACCGGAGGCCACTTCAGAGGTGCTCGACCGGGATCTGCCGGGGATCAGTGAGGCGCTGCGGGCGTCGGGCCGGGTGGCCGGCTCGCTGGACGCGGGTCTTTCCCGTGGGCTGGCGGGTATCTCGGGCAGCACTCTCGTGGTGAACCTTCCGGGGACCCGGGCCGCGATCCGCGACGGGATGGCGACGCTGGGGCCGCTGGCGAGCCGGGTGATCGGCGAATTGTCCGGGCTGCTGGAATGAGCCGGGGCACGGCATGAGTGAGGGCGAGACCCCCGAGGTCCCCCGCCGGGCGAACCGCCGGGCGGGGGACCCGGCGTATCTGGACCGGGTGTTCGGTGAGGTGCTGCCGTCCACCACGCGCGACGAGCGGGACGAGGGTGCGGGGGCGAGCGCCGACGGCGACGACTGGTGGCGTTCGCAGGTGCCGCCGCATCACGGCGGCACCGGCTGATCCCGGAAAAGTATTGGCGCACAATGCTTTTCGATAGAATGCGGCGTTGATGCGCTATCTCCGGGAGGTAAAGGGGGAGCTTGTTTTTTTCGAATTGTCCAGACTTCTGCTGCCGCAGATTACAATCTTCGGTCATCGACGTGTCCGATTGACGCGCCGATTCTCTTGATGATTTCTTTGCGGTGAATTTCCGCGGCCGACGGCCGCATTTGTGCCGCCCACCTGCGTTTGCCCTGCGAGAGTTGACTTCTCGGCACGGCATGTGATTCGAATCACATTAACGTATAGCGAAAGCACCCTTTGTCCAACCTGTTACCGACCGTTTAATCTCGGATCGTCGACCGCCGCAATGGCGGTCCGGCGTGGTTCCGCAATGCGGTTCTCCGCCGGTCGCATTGGCGTGCATTGTCCGGTTTGCGGCGTTGCACCGAAATAACAACAGGTCACCTGTAGGTAACAAACAGGCGAAACACTGGTCTGAGCCGGCGAGTCATATGTCCGAGTCTCGTAGGCCATGCTGTTTGTCCGAAGTGATGAGGGGAAATATGAGCGAGAACCGCACCGACGGTGTACGTAACGGCGCCAGGATCGCGGGTGTCGGTGCCGCGGCCGCTGTCGCCGTGGGCCTGTTGTCGGTGGGCGCCGCGAACGCAGATGCCTTCGTGGCACTGCCCGACGGCCAGAAAGCCGGACCCGGAGTGACCATCACCCGTACGGGTGAGCATGCCGTCGTTTCGCCATCGATGGCAGCCAACGGGGCAGGCCGTGTGGTCTGGGTTTCCGGAAACGCCATTGCCGACGTCGCCGTGACGCCCGAGGGTGAGCCGGGCCCGAACAACGGTCCTACCGGCGAGGACGGCACCAACAATTCGTCCACACACGGCGCTTCGCAGCTCAACACCGGTTATATCGTCGGCTGCCAGGTGAGTATCGGCGAGGACGCGATCGGTCTCGGAGCTTCCGCGGGCCTGTCCCTCGACGGCGGTGGAGTCGGTGGCTCCATCGGGCTCGAACTCGGCCCGGGCGACGTCAAGTTCGTGCAGATCGACTACAAGGACATCACGAAGCCCGGCAAGTACTCGGTCGAGTACCAGGATGCCGAGATCGAGATCCAGGGTTGCGCGGGTTACGCGCAGGCGCGGTCGTACACGGTGGTCGAGATCATCGGCGACCACTACTCGAAGACCACGCTGTACGGCCAGCCGTTCAGCATCGGCTGAGCCGCCGCGCCCGACCACGTCGTATCGAACCGAACTTCCTCGCGCAGCCCGCGAGCTCTCCCTTCGAAGGGTGTAACCCAATGATCAACCGTAAGAATCTGGCGCGCCTGGCCGGCGTCGGCGCCGCCACCACCATCGCGCTGGGCCTGTTCTCGACCGGGGCCGCCAGTGCCGATACCTTCATTCCGCTGCCCGGCGGCGAACTGGTCAAGACACTGTCCGACGGCACGGTGGTGACCGTCCGCATGGTCGGCGAATCGGCTTCCATCAGCCCGTCGATGGGTGCTACTCCGGTGCATCGCAACGCCTGGGCATCCGGTAGCGCGCAGGTCGAGATCGCCGGCGGTGAGGACGTGGGCGGCAAGATCTACCCCGGCTACGTCGTGGGCTGCCAGGTGAACATCGACGGCGGCGGCGCCGAAGGCGGTGCCAGCGCCGATGTCGATACCGAGGGCGCCGTGAGCCCGAGCGCGGAAACCGGTGGCAACCTCACGGTCGGCCCCGGCCAGGCGAAATCGTTCTACGTCCTCGATATCGAGGGCCCGGACGACTTCGGTAGCGAGGATCACGCGACCAACAACAAGTTCGAGGGCAACAGCGGTTCGGTGACCTGGTCCGATCAGACCATCGGCCTGAGCGGCTGCGGTGGCTACGCGCAGGCCCGGTCCTTCGTCAAGGTCGAGGTGGAGACCGAGAACGTGATCACCTTCGTCACGCTCTGGGGACAGCCGTTCAGCCTCGGCTGATATCGACCGATCCGGACATATCGGCACGAGTACGGGCCCGCCGCAGCTGCGGCGGGCCCGTATTCTGTTCGTACAGAACAGGCTCAGCCGATATTCCGAGCGCATTTCCCCAGCACCCGTCACCTTCCGGCAACCCGGCAATCACCCGGTCGACACACCGTGTCGGCGGCACGGTATTCGAGTGTTCACCGGCTGTGCGGTTTCGGGTTCATCTAGTGGCTACAGCCATCCCTCAAGCTCTATGAAGCCTGTTCTCGGGCCGCCCCGATATCGAATCGCTGAGATGCCGGGAGTCGCTGAAAACCTTGATGAGGGGAAATATGAGCAAGAACCGCACCACCGGTCTGCGCTGCGGCGCGCGCGCTCTGGGCGTGGGCGCCGTCGCTGCCGTGGCCATGGGCCTGTTCTCGACCGGTGCCGCGAATGCGGATACCTTCGTGCCGCTGCCCGACGGTGAGAAGGCCGGGCCGGGCGTGAAGATCACCCGCACCCATGAGAGCGCGATCGTTTCGCCGTCCCTGGCCGCCAACGGCGTGGGCCGGACCGTCTGGGTCTCGGGCACCGCCACGGCCGATGTCTCGGTGACCCCCGAGGGTAAATCCGGTCCGAACAACGGTCCGACCAATGCCGGCGGCACCAATAATTCTTCGACCCACGGCGCTTCGCAGATCAACACCGGCTATGTCGTCGGCTGCCAGGTGAGTATCGCCGACAACGCGATCAGCCTGGGTGGCTCGGTCGGGATCAAACTCGACGGCGGCAGTGTCGGCGGCTCGGTCGGCCTCAAGCTGGGCCCGGGCGAGGTCAAGTTCGTGCAGATCGAATTCAAGGACATCGAGAAGCCCGGTGTCTACTCGGTCGAGTACCAGGATGTGGAGATGGCGATCCAGGGCTGCGCCGGTTACGCGCAGGCCCGGGCCTACACCGTCGTCGAGGTCATCGGCGACCACTACTCCAAGACCACCCTCTACGGGCAGCCCTTCAGCATCGGCTGACACCGGTACCGGTCGAATTCACCCATTTCACTTCTCGCTGTCGCGAATTCAACCCCAGAGGGGCACAAACACATGTTCAACCGCAAAAATCTGGCGCGCCTGGCCGGCGTCGGTGCCGCCGCCTCGATCGCGCTCGGCCTGTTCTCCACCGGAGCAGCCAACGCTGACACCTTCGTTCCGCTGCCCGGCGGTGAAATCGTCAAGACCCTGTCCGACGGCACCGTGGTGACCGTGCGAATCGTCGGCGAATCGGCCAACATCAGCCCGTCCATGGGCGCCACCCCCGTTCACCGCAATGCGTGGGTGTCCGGTAGTGCGCAGGTCGAGATCGCCGGTGGGGAGAAGGTCGGTGGCAAGATCTACCCCGGCTACGTCGTGGGCTGCCAGGTCAACATCTCCGGCGGCGGTGTCGACGGTAGCGTCACCGGCGATGTGAAGGTCGGTGACGACAGTGCCGAGATCACACCCAGTGGCAAGGGTGGCGCCAACCTGACCCTCGGCCCCGGCCAGGCAAAGGCTTTCTACGTCCTCGATATCGAGAAGCCGGACGACTACGGTGACGAGGAACATTCCACCAGCAACAAGTTCAAGGGCAACAACGGCTCGGTGACCTGGTCCGACGAGACCATCGGGCTGAGCGGCTGTGGCGGCTACGCGCAGGCCCGTTCGTTCGTGAAGGTCAAGGTCGAGACCGATCATGTGATGTCCGTGGTGACCCTGTGGGGCCAGCCGTTCAGCATCGGCTGATCCGAAAGTAGGGCTCATCCGGCCCATTTCGGGTCGGTCCCACATCTCGGTGCAGGGGCCTGCCGCGTAGTCGCGGCAGGCCCCTGCGTTTCTGTGCTGCCACGGATCGGGCGCTCAATGGAAGATCACGGTGAGTGCGCTGTTCAGCGAGGCCGCGGCCACGACCGCGGCCCGGTGGGGATCCATCGCTACGAGCACGACGCGGTCGGCGTGCCGGGTCGCGCCCGTATCCGTGGGCGGCCCCGATACCGATACCACGGCCGCGTCGACGGCCAGGGTGTGCGCTAGTGCCGATTCCGCGGAACCGGCGGCCACCACATCGACCCGGTCGCCGGCGCGGAGGATCTCGGTGATCGCGGTATCCGCGAGGCGGACGGGCACGATCCTGGCATTCGGGTGGCCTGTCGCGACCTCGGCCAGCCGTGGCCCGACCACGCGCACATCGGTGAGTACTTCGCCCGCGCGCAGGCCGGCGGTCAATACGGCGCCGAGCAGCGGGGCGGGGTCGGTGGCCGCGCCGCCGGGTGCGATACCCGGTGGATAGGAAGTGAGGCGTAGGTCCGCGGCGGCGAGCAGATGACCGGGTGGGAGGTCACGTGCCGCGACCACGAGGGAGATACGCGTGTGAGCTGGATCGCTACGCAGGAGCAGTACGACGGCAGCCAAGGCGCACAGGGCGGCCAGGATGCGCCGCAGGAGGACTCCATCGGCCCACGGTGGGCGATTGTCGAAGGCGGCGCGCCAGGTCTCACCGGTGCCGAGACGGCTGCGCCCGCCGATGCCCGTCCGGGCGGAGATTCGAGTGCGGCTCATGGGCCGAGCGTATGAACGATTTCCGGCCCGGACCGAGAGTTGTGCGCGATTGTGGACAACTCCCGGGGTGTGGAGAATCCCTGACGATGCCCGGCTGCTATCGCCGGGCGATCAGCGCCGGAGCGGCGCGAGATCCATCTCTCAGCTGGCTGCGGCGGCCGGGGTGGACGAGGTGCCGGTCGAACCCTTGTCGGAGCTCGATTTCGAGCCCGACCCGGACGAGGTCGACGCGGAGCTGTCGGACTTGGCCGGCTCGCTGGCGGTCGAGGCGCCGCTACGGCTGTCGGTCCGGTAGAAGCCGCTGCCCTTGAAGACGATGCCCACCGAATTGAAGAGCTTACGCAGGGTGCCGGAGCACTCCGAGCAGACAGTGAGTGCCTCGTCGGTAAAGGACTGAACGATATCGAAGCGGTTGTCGCACTGGGTGCACGCGTATGAATAGGTTGGCACAGGGTCCTCCGCAGTATTCGAGACTTAGCACTCTACAGCTGACAGTGCCAACAGTGCCAATCGCCGATTGATTCCCGGACACCTCCCATTGTGTCGAGTGCCACGGCGAAGGGTGCTCAGGGCGGGCCCGATCGGAGCCGCCGCGGGCCGTGGCCCGGTGTCAGTACCCAGGTCATCCGGATATCGTGCGGTTCCTCGGGCAGCCGCTCGACCAGCTCGTCGTCCCGGACGACGACCGTCCGCCGGGCGGCCGGATCGGCCATACCCAGCGTCCGGTCGTAGTAACCGGCCCCCTGCCCGAGCCGGACGCCGCGCCGATCCACGGCCAGCGCCGGAATCAGCAGCACCTCGGCCCGGGCGACGGTTTCCGGCGGCAACACCGGTCCCGCCGGTTCGAGCAGGCCGAACCGGGCCGGGCGCAACGATTCCGCACCGGTGAACTCGGCCCAGCTCAGCGCCCCCGGTTCCCCGGTCACCGGCAGCAGCACGCGACTGCCGGCAGCGCGCAACGCCTCGGGTACGGCTACCGATCCCGGTTCTCCGCGCATCGGCACGTAGGCGCACACCCACTCAGCGGGATCCAGATCCGCGGCCGCCGCGGCCAGCGCCGCGGCCTCCGCGGTACGTACGGACTCGGGCAGTCGCGCCCGGCGGGCGCGGATCTCCGCGCGCCAGGCCTGCTTGTCACGCTCGTCGGGCATGGGCACGGCGACAACCATAGGCTCTCACCGGTGCCGGTTTCGTCCCGTAAGTCCGCGGCGGGCCGGTGTACAGCCGTTTGGACGGCGCTGTGGATGGATAGGGTGTGTATATGACAGAAAAGGCCGCAGAACAGGGCAACGAGGGCGCCACCGCGCCGGAACCGGGCTTCCGGACGGCCGTCGTACCCGCGGCCGGGCTGGGAACCAGGTTCCTGCCCGCGACCAAGACGGTTCCCAAGGAACTGCTGCCGGTGGTCGACACCCCGGGTATCGAGTTGGTGGCCAGCGAGGCCGCCGAATCCGGCGCCAGCCGGCTGGTGATCGTCACCTCCCCCGGCAAGGACGGTGTGGTCGCGCATTTCGTGGAGGATCTGGTGCTGGAGAGCACCCTCGCCGAGCGCGGCAAGTTCCAGCTGCTGGAGAAGGTGCGCAAGGCTCCGGGGCTGCTCGATGTGAGCTCGGTGGTGCAGGAGGAACCGCTGGGTCTCGGGCACGCCGTGGCGCAGGCCGAAGCCGTGCTCGATCCCGACGAGGAAGTGATCGCGGTACTGCTGCCCGACGATCTGGTGCTGCCGTGCGGGGTGCTGGACGTGATGAACCGGGTCCGCCGTAAACGCGGCGGATCCGTGCTGTGTGCCATCGATGTGCCCAAGGATCAGGTCAGCGCCTACGGGGTTTTCGATGTGGCACCGGTACCCGATGCGGTCAATCCGAATGTGCTGCGTGTCAAGGCGATGGTGGAGAAACCGAGCCTGGCCGACGCGCCCTCCACCTTCGCCGCCGCCGGTCGCTACCTGCTCGATCGCGCGATCTTCGACGCGCTGCGCCGAATCGGCCCTGGTGCGGGCGGGGAACTACAACTCACCGACGCGATTTCGCTGCTCATCGACGAGGGACATCCGGTCCATGTTGTCGTCCACCGTGGGTCGCGCCACGATCTGGGTAACCCGGGCGGCTATCTTCGTGCTGCGGTGGATTTCGCGTTGGAGCGCGAGGAATACGGTCCTGCGCTGCGCGAGTGGCTCCAGCAACGGCTCGACCCGGCGTGGAACCCCCAACTCACCGCGGACGAATGAGATCGCCTGCGGGGCGAGGACATCGGGAAGGGCTGGATGCGCTCTGTTGAGGATCAGCAGATCAAGGTGACGGCCGCGGCCGTCGCGCCGCGGCCGGTGCGGGTCGCGATCTCCGAGGCCCAGGGCCTGCTGTGTGCCGAGGACGTGGTGACCGAACGGCCGCTGCCCGGGTTCGATCAGGCTGCCATCGACGGATACGCCGTGCGCAGTGTGGATGTGGCGTCTGCCGGCGCCGATATCCGGGACGAGGACGGCGAACTGGTCGACCTGACCTTGCCGGTGGTCGGTGAGGTGCTCGCCGGTTCCCGGCAGCCGATCCGGCTGCAACCCCGCCAGACGGTGCGGGTGGCGACCGGCGCGCCGCTGCCCACCCTCGCCGACGCGGTGCTGCCGCTGGATTTCACCGACGGTGGCCGGGGCCGGCTCAAGGTGTACGAGCCCGTGCGATCGGGTGATTACGTGCGCCGGGCCGGTGATGACGTGCAACCCGGGGATGTCGCGGTGCATGCCGGGACGATCATCGGTCCCGCTCAAGTGGGCCTGCTGGCCGCGGTCGGCCAGGACAAGGTCCTGATCCATCCACGGCCGCGGCTGTCGGTGATCTCGATCGGTGAGGAACTGGTCGATATCGACCGTGCGCCCGGACCGGGGCAGGTCTACGACGTGAACTCCTATGCGTTGGCGGCCGCCGCCCGTGATGCCGGTGCGGATGTGAACCGGGTCGGCATCGTCGACGCCGATCCGCGCCGGTTGCGTGATGTGGTCGAGGGCCAGCTGGTGCGGGCGGAAGTGGTGGTGATCGCCGGCGCGGTCGGCGGATGGGCTTCCGATCAGGTGTGCGAAGCGCTCGAGGGGCTCGGTGAACTGGAGATCGCCCGGGTCGCGATGCATCCGGGTTCGGTGCAGGGGTTCGGCCGGCTCGGCCGGGACGAGGTGCCCACCTTCCTGCTGCCGTCCAATCCGGTCGGCGCCCTGGTGGTTTTCGAGGTGATGGTGCGACCACTGATCCGGATCGCGCTGGGAAGGCGGCAGCCGATGCGCCGGATCGTCCGGGCCCGGACCATAACCCCGATCCAGTCCATGGCCGGTCGCAAAGGCTATCTGCGCGCCCAGTTGATGCGGGACGAATCCACGGGGGAGTACCTGGTGCAGCCGCTCGGAAACAGCGCGGGCGCGTCGTCGCATCTGCTGGCCGCGATGTCGGAGGCGAACAGTCTCATCGTGGTCGAACCCGACGACACCGAAATTCGCACCGGTGACAAGGTTCGGGTCGCGTTCCTGGCGCAGCGCGGCTAGAAGTGGAGTCCATGAATGTCTTCCGGGCCACCCAGCATCCCGGGTGGCCCGCGCACCTCGGCCCGGTGCGGGTGTCGGCCGGGGAGGTGACGTTGCGGCCCGTGCGGTTGCGGGACGCGGCGGCGTGGAGCCGGATCAGGATGCGCGACCAAAACCATCTGGAGCCGTGGGAACCCACCGGCCGCGGTGCCTGGGACGCGCGCAATCACGCTTCGAACTGGCCGCCGCTGTGGTCGAGCCTGAAGGCGGAGGCGCGCCGCGGTGCGATGATTCCGCTGGTGATCGAGGTCGACGGTGCGTTCAGTGGGCAGCTGACGGTCGGCAATATCGTGCGCGGCGCATTGCGTTCGGCATGGATCGGATACTGGGTCGCCAAGGATCTCGGCGGGCAGGGTGTCGCGACCGCCGCGCTGGCGCTGGGGCTCGATCACTGTTTCGGCCCGGTCGGATTGCACCGGGTCGAGGCGACGGTGCGGCCGGAGAATCTGGCGAGCCAGGCCGTCCTGCGCAATGTGGGGTTCCGCGAAGAAGGGCTGCTGCGTAGGTATCTCGATGTGGATGGGGCGTGGCGCGATCATCTGCTGGTCGGGATGACGGTGGAGGAGTTGCCCGGGAGAGTGGTCGATCGCCTGGCGCGGGAAGGGCGGTTGACGCTGCGGTGAGGCGGCGCCGGAAACCGGCCTGTCCGGAACCGGCTTTGGTGGAAATGTGACTCATGTGGCGGAAGTGCACGGCGCGCCTGCCGTGTTGTACCCCTACTCGGAATTAACCTACGGACGTCGGTGGTGCGCCTTGCGCCACCGGTGGAGAGCTCGTACCACGATCTGCGAGACGTACCCGCGGGGAAGGACTCCGGCGCCGGGTCGCACACGGTTCATGGCGGGGGCTCGGACGACGACCAGGCGGGACGGAGGTGCTGACGACGATGCCGAATTCGATCCTGTGGATCGGGCTGGTCGTGTTGTGGGTCTTCGTCCTGTTTCCCATCCTTGCCGACCGGCATCCGAGAATCCGCCGGACAACCGACACGGCCCTGGCCACGCGGGTACTGCATCGTGGAGATTCCAAACGGCGTAAGGGAAGTGGCCATGCTCGTAAGAAGCGGACCACCCGGCCCTACCGGAAGCGTCACCACGCCAACGATGCGGAGGATCCGATGAGTACATCGGCCGAGGAGAGCGGGACCGCGGCTGACGAGGAGAAACCCGATCACGGTATCGGCGATCCGGCCGTGGCCGGGCCCGAACCCGACGACGACACCACCGCCCGCGAGATGGAGTCCGGCGACGGCGGGGAAGAACCCGGCGCCGACGCCGGCGAGCTGTTCTCGTCCGATTCCGAGGATGTCGACGGTGCCGCGTCCGCTGCCGCGAGCAATGTGCCCGCGCGCATACCGCCGGTTCGGGCCACGATGCGCGCACCGATACCCGAACCCGAGTACGAGTACGACGACGAGGAATTCGTGCCGACCCGGCGGGGCCGCGGCGGTTACGACCCCGAGGCCGATGCCGTGGCGCGGGCCGCCCGCTACACCTTCCGGCAGCGAGCCGTGGTGGCACTCGTTCTCGGTGCCGTCCTGTGCGGCGGCCTGGCGGTCGCTGTCGCGCCCATTTTCTGGTGGGGCTGTGGCGGCGCTGTGCTGTCACTCGGCACCTATCTGGGATACCTGCGCAAACAGGTCCGGATCGAACAGGAGATCCGCCGGCGGCGCAGCGCCCGGCTCACCGGCCGCCCCGAATCGGCCGAGTACGGGCTCGCGGGTGCCGAGGCCGGTTCGGCGCGGTCGGCCCGCCCGGGAATGGATCGTGATACCGCCCGCGCCCTGCGTCGTCGCTCGCAGCTGCTCGAGCCCGACGACGAAGATCCGGCATTCGAGCATCTGGACGCCTACGACGCGAGCGTCGCCCGGACAGTGCGCAATCGGGCCACCGGCGGTGATATCCGCCGGGCCGCCGGTGCCTGAGCGCTTTGGGCGGACCACGGTGCGATGGTCCGACACGGGTACATATCCGCAGGCCGAGGCCCGATTCGGATTCTGCTTACCCTTTTTGCTAGAGTGACACAGCGCGGTTCACCGAGCCGCACGGGGCTATAGCGCAGTTGGTAGCGCGTCTCGTTCGCATCGAGAAGGTCAGGGGTTCGATTCCCCTTAGCTCCACCACAAGAGTCGGAGGGTATCTTCCTCTGCTCTTTCATTTCAGGATGAAGCCCGGGATCCACCGGACATCGTCGGATTTCAACGGTCGCCCAGCGCCGCGGTGCGCGGGTCGGTGTATCGAACGATTGTCCCCCACCTGCGGTGGCCTGAAATCGTCCCAGGCCACGGTCGGCGGGAGCGTCGGCGCCGTTCTGCGGCGGGTTGTCGGTCATAGCCTGCTTCCGGCAAGCGCGGAGATCACAGGAAGAAGCTGCGCCGGTCTGCCGCGTTCAGCCTGTCGAGGTGTCCGCCTTCGTTGTCCCCGCGGTACAACGCGACGTCGTTCTGGTCGTGGTCGAGACGATGCCGGGTCTGGGCGGCCACGAGTTCATCGGCGGTGAGTGCGTTATCGGGTCGGAACGCGGCCGACAGCAACGCTCGAGCGGGGCCGTTGGCAGTAGCCGCGGGGATCACCAAGAGGACGAGGCGGGTGCGGTCGAGACCCAGGACACCCAGTTGTTCGTGTGGGGCCATCAGCCCCGGCGACCGCCCCGGGGCGGGGAATGCGCGGTGTCGGCAACCGATGGGATAAGAACAGGTGGTAGGTGGGCGCCACGACAAAGGCGGATCGCGAGCCCCGGGAACATTGTGGGCGGCGCGTCGTCCTCCGTCGGCGGACTTCTACCGGGAATTCCACCGGTGCACCGTGTACGGACCGTCCTCGCGATCGTCGGGGTGGTCTTCGAACGGCTTTCTCGTCGATCTTGAATGAACCCGTGGACATTGCGCGCGTCAGTGTGTCAACGTTGTAGGTCTACATTGATTTCTCGCAGGCAGGAAAGAAGAGGCTCCGAGGTGGCCGGACCGCCGGACAACCGCAGTCATGCAGGTGATGGTCGTCGGGGCAGCCCGGTTACTCGGGCGGCGGTGCTGAGCGCGGCGGTCGAAATCGTCGACCGCGACGGGGTCGACGGGTTGTCGATGCGGCGTCTGGCCGAAGCAGTGGGTCGCGATCCGATGGTGATCTACCGGCATCTGCCGAACAAGGCAGCTGTTCTCGACGGTGTGGCCGAGGTGGTGATCAGCGCGTTGTCGGTCGATGCCGAGGCGTCGGATTGGGTCGCCGAGGTGCGGCGGGTGGCCCGGGAGTTCCGGGGAGTGGCGTTGGCGCATCCGCGCGTGGTGCCGCTACTGGTGACCCGTCCGCTGGCGACGCCGCTCGGTTTGCGGCCACCGGCGGTGGTGCGGCCGCTGGAAGATATGCTCGCGCTGCTCACCCGGGTCGGGTACACCGAGGTCGATGCGCTGCATATCTACCGGGCGCTGTTCGGGTTCCTGTACGGGCATGTGCTCAACGAGTTGCAGGAGATTGTGGAACGCCCGGAAGAAACCGACGATCTGCTGCGGCTGGGGTTGTACCGCTTGCCGATCGGGGAATTTCCGCTGGTGCGCGCCTTGGCGCCGGTACTTGCGACCTACGACTGCGCGGTGGAGCTCGAGCGTGGTCTGGACATGCTGCTGGCCGGGCCGGCGGCGACGTTGCCCGGACCGGATCACGCGCAGCTGCCCGGGTCCGGCGATGCCACGTTGCCCGGACCGGGGGATGCGCCCACGTCCCGATGACGGGATGCGTCGGGGTGCTCCGGCCGTGTCGTGCCCGGGATGACGGTCGCGGTGAGGCCGCTGATCAGGATGTCGAGACCGCGTTCGCGGATTTGTCGGCGGCGTGCCGGTAGAGCGTCATCGGGTCGCGGCCGAGCCGTTTGCCCAGGCGACGCATCGATAGTTGCTCGACACTGTCGTGGTCGATGATGTCGAGCGCGGCCGCCAGAACCACCGTGCGGGTCAGTGGTGGGTCGCGGCGATTTCCGAGCCGATCGCCCGATCGGTCCAGGCTGTCGAACGGACCCGCCCTCGCATCGATCATCGCCTGCACCACCTGTTCAGCCCGCTGTTGGTAACGACGTATATCTACACTGTAGACTGACGTTGTATCCGCTACTGGGCTGTTCGTATATCCGGGCGGATGCGTAGACCGGTCGGCTGATCCGGGCGACCGCGGCCGGACAGCGCGTCCGGAGACGGGGCCATCCCGATGGCCGACAAATACCAGATCATGCACCGGGTTCGGGCAGCGAGAGCGAGCCTGAACAGTTGCTCGAGAAAACGGGCAGCGGCAACCGCAATCGAGCGCAACGGATCGTCCCACCGGCCCGCGGTTTCATCGGCGGAGGCGACGAACGCGATAGAAAACGCGTTCAGACGCTGACCGGTGTGGGTTGAACAGTGCACCGGCACCGGTTCGGCCGCGACGCAATACTCGGCGAACTCGAGGTTATGAGCAATGGCAATTACCGAAGTCGGTGTCTACGCGCACCTGAGTCCCGCCGATATCGAAGCGCTCGGCAACGACCTCGATGCGATACGGCAGGATATCGTCGATCAACGGGGCGCACGGGATGCGGCCTACATACGCCGCGCCATCGCCGCCCAGCGGGGACTGGATGTGGTGTCCCGTCTGATCATTGCCCTGAGCAAGGGCAAGGTCGGCTGGTTGCTCGGAGTCGGCGGACTGGCGGTGGCCAAGAGTATCGAGAACATGGAACTCGGGCACAACATCTGCCACGGCCAATGGGACTGGATGAATGATCCCGAGATCCATTCCCGCACGTGGGAGTGGGACATGGTGGGGCTGTCGGCGCAATGGCGATACTCGCACAACTTCCGTCATCACGTGTACACGAATGTGGTCGGCATGGACGACGATATCGGGTTCGGTGTCATGCGGGTGACCCGCGATCAGCCGTGGCGGCCGCGGCGGCGCACCCTCGCCGCGAACGCGGCTGCGAATACCGCACGCAATCTCTGGGCCTATGTCGTCATATTCTGCGGCCACTTTCCGGACGGTGCCGAGAAATTCGCGCCCAGCGTGGTCGAGGAGGAGTCGAAGCCCGAGTGGTATCTGCGGCAGATGCTGGGCACCGCCAACTTCGATGCCGGTCCGGTTCTGGCGTTCGCGAGCGGGAATCTGTGTTACCAGATCGAACACCATCTGTTTCCCGACCTGCCCGGCAACCGCTATGCCGAGATCAGCAGCCGGGTGCGGGCGCTGTGCGAGAAGTACGACCTCCCGTACACCACCGGTCCGTTACTGCGCCAATATCTGCTGACCCTGCGTACCATTCACAAACTTGCGCTACCGGACAGGTTCTTGATCGCGAACAGCGACGACGCACCCGAGACCGCCTCGGAGCGGAAGTTCTATGGGCGTGATCAATTCGAGCCCGAGGACGCGCGGGACAGCGCCGCCTCCGCGGGACGGGCCCGCCGACGCGGCTTGCGCTCCGCACTGCACACGATGGCGAGCCCGACAGGGATAACGGCGACGCCCGGCATTCGCCGCCGCGAACTCCGGATATCGCGACGGCGCCGAAAAGCCCTGCAGCACTGATGACATCGGCAACGGCCGGTCGACATCGAACAACGGAGAAAGGCAGATAGGTGCAGGTTCGAACCCGCAACCGGCCGAATGCCACATCGGACTCCAGTGGCGACCGGTCACCGGCAGCGAAAAGCAAGGTGAGCACATGTACATGAGCACGCAGACCATCTCCTACACCCATCTGTTCCGGCTCAGCGACGACCGGGGGATCTTCGAACACGCGCGGCTCAGCGAGCCTCGTATCGAGGGCGGGTACTGCGTCGACGACGTCGCGCGGGGCCTCGTCGTCGCGGTTCGTGAACCCGAGCCGTCTCAGGAGTTGCTCGACCTCACCATGGTGTATTTCGACTTCTTGATCGAGGCGTTCACCCCGGACGGGCGGTGCCACAATCGGTGTGGGTCGGACCGGCATTGGCAGGACGAACCGAGTCTCGATGATCATTGGGGGCGTGCGTTGTGGGCACTCGGCGTCGTGGTCGCGCACCGGTCCGATCTGGCGGAGACGGCGCTGGCCAGCTTCATGGTCGCTGTCGGGCAGCGGCCGCGGTCGGCTCGTGCGATGGCGTTCGGCGTGTTGGGTGCGGCCGAGGTCTTGGGGGTGGATCCCGGGAATCGGCGTGCTCGTGGATTCTCGAGTGATGCTGTGTCGGTGATCGGTCCGCCGACGCGTCGGTCCGATTGGCGGTGGCCGGAGCCGCGGTTGCATTATGCCAACGCTGTGTTGGCCGAGGCGTTGCTCGCGGTCGGTTCGATACCCGGTAAGGAGCGTGTCCTGGCTGATGGGTTGGCGATGTTGCGTTGGCTGCTCGCGATCGAGACGGCCGGTGATCACCTTTCGGTGACTCCGGTCGACGGCTGGGCGGTCGGGGAGCCGAGGCCGGGTTTCGATCAGCAGCCGGTCGAGGTGGCGTGCCTGGCCGATGCCTGTGCCCGTGCCTACGACGTGACCGGGGATCGGCATTGGAGAGACGCGGTCATGTTGTGCGAAGCCTGGTTCCGTGGCCGCAACGATATCGGGGTCCCGCTGCTCGACCCGGAAAGCTTCGGTTGTTCCGACGGGCTGGAGGCCATCGGTTGCAATGAGAACCAGGGCGCGGAGTCGACGCTGGCATTGATTTCGACTCAGCAGCAGGCCCGGCGCCTGGCGCGAGAACCGTTGTAGGAAGAACTACTCGGCACGTTCGTCGATCGGTCGATTCGATGCTCGGACAACCACCGGTCCCCGAACCGGATCACTGTAGTCGCCCTGACCGTGGGCGGGACAGGAGTAAAGAATATGAGGTCACGAACGAACGAGATCAGGCGGCAGGACTGGTCCACCCAGCAGGTGCGGCTCGAGCTGGCTGCCGCCGGCGTCGGAAATGCCGATGACGTCTGGTGGCCGCACAGTCGCGACCTCGTCGCGGAGCTCACGGGTCTGTTGCCGGTGCTGCGGCCCGCGCTCGGCCCCGTAGGTTGCGTGGTCTTTCATCGCGACGAGTGGACCCCCACACCGCGGGAACTGATCAGCGGCGGGCTACGGACTCGACTCGACGGGTACCGGCATATGCCCGCACGGACTGTCGATGTCATCGGTGTCGGCGCGACGCTGACCCTTCGGCTCATCACTCCGGTCGCCGATATCGCAACGAATGCGGCACAGCCCCACTCGATCCGCGAGGACGGGGCAGGACCCGATATCGACACCTTGCTCCGCGCCCGGTACCGGCGCGGCCGCTGATCAGGCGATCTCGTCCAGCAGAACATTGAGCTGTGTCGTATTGAACATCGTGTCGGTATGGCCGTGAATTGCCCGTATTTCCCATTGTTCACCTCGCCACACCATGGGATCGGATGCATGGTCACGACGCCGCCGAATCGGTTGGTGACCACTTTGTATCGACTGGCCATGTGGCCGCCCAGCTGCCCCGATACGCGACCGATCGTTGCTCCGACGCTGACTTCCCGTTCGAAAATCACCGTCCTTGTTCGGCCCGCGCGGGGGTCTCGGCAGCTTCAGCGAGATCGTCGAGGTCCTCGCCGGTGGTGCCGTCCGTCCAGGCGCCCTTCGATCCGGTTTCCCGCCTTCGGTCATCAGATCGTTCAGGCTGGGGACCATGTCGAGATGGTCAGGTTCACAGAGGCACCCGCGTCGGCGATTCCGACGGCCGCGACCGCGATGTTGATCTCCTTCTCGAAGCTGCTGCGTGCGGCGACCGTGCTGGTGTGGTGATCGCCGACGAGGCCCGCGAGGATCATCGACCGCCGGCCAGTTCTCTCGCCCCGGAGCCGAGTGCGTCGAGCTTTTCGTAGATCGGGGGGCGGGCGGCTCTGGTTGCGTTCGTGCGCAATCGGTTCGACGAGAGAACGAGTGCCTACCACCCTCGAATTCGAGAACGCAATAGTGCGTTTTTCTCGCTCGAGTTATGTGTATCGACTATTGTCAGTGGCTGCACAAAACCTGTCCGATATGCGGTACGACCGAATCGAGAGCCGATCATGTTTGAGCAGAGTGTGATGGTGCCGGGCGATGTTCGCACGGGGACGGCGGTGATCGGGCCCGCTCTGAGCCTGCCCACAGCGACGCAACTGCTGTGCAGCTTCCAGGGGACCCGGTTCGAGGATCACGAAGTGCTCCGATCGGCCCGGGCACTGGCCCTGCTGCACGGTCATCGGGTGGCCGTGCGCGATCTGCGCCTGGCCGCCGACCTCGACGACCGGCGTCGGGAACTGGTCGAGGACATCGATGTCTGGATCGGCTCGCGGTCGCTACGGCACGACGGTGACGTGCTGATCCACGCCGAAACACTGGGAGCGGTGATCGACCGGATGGCCTGGGGGTGGGTGGACGCGAATCAGGTCGTCGAGATCGACGGGCGTGATCACCAGGCCCGGAAACGCTGGCAGCGGCTGGCGGAGTTGATCGACGGGTACACGGAACTGATCTGCGATGTTCTCCGGGGCGGACGGCGGCTACCCGGCCGGAAATGAAGCCGGTTCACGGTGTGCCCGTGCGCGCTGTCCTACGGGTTCGAAACGGTGGATTCGTCTTTCGGCTCAGCGGTCGAGCACGGCCAGCATCCCGGAAACGGCCGCGGGCCAGGTGAACTGTTCGGCGCGGCGGCGGGCCGCGCCGCGCCGCTGGGTCGACGGCCGGGCCAGCACATCGGTGATCGCATCCGCGAAAGCCGCCGGATCGTCGGCGGCGACCACGCCGCAGTCGGTGGTGAGAATATCGGCCAGCGCCGAGGATCGGCTTGCGATCACGGGAGTCCCCGAGGCGAGCGCTTCCAGGGCGGCCAGGCCGAAGGTCTCGTGCGGGCCCGGAGCCAGGGAGATATCCGCCGTCGCCAGTAACCTGGCCACGTCGGCTCTTTCGCTGATGAACCCGGTGAAATGTACAGCGGGAAGACCACCCGGTAGCGCCGGTAACAGCTTCGCCCGGCGTTCCAGCGCATCGCGGCGCGGACCGTCACCGGCGACCACCAGGCGGGCCGCGAGTCCGCCCCGGCGTAGTTCGGCGAGCGCTTCGATACTGCGATCGGCACGTTTCTCCACCGACAGCCGACCACAGTGCACCAGCAGGGGCCGGCCCGGCGCCCCGAGCTCGGCTCGCAGGCCGTGGTCGTGCCGGTGTGGGCTGAACAGGTCCAGATCCACACCCAGCGGGACCATCTCGACATTCGACGCGTCGATCCGCCGGAATTCGGCCCGCGCGAACTCGGTGGTGCACACCACCATGTCGTAATCGGCCGCGGTGCGACGGTTGGCGATATCTGCGCAGCACCGGGCCATCCGGTCGGGCATGACCTGCCCCAGCAGCCGGTCCAGGCGCTCATGGGAGATCATCACTCCGGCCACGCCCCGGCGGCGGGCCCACCGGCCGAAACCGCGCAGAGTCATCCGGTCGGACACTTCGAGGACATCGGGTCGCAGACCGCCGAGTACGTCGGCGACCCGACGCGGGTCGGCGGCCCGGTAGCCGCCTGTCCAGGGGATCCCGACCGCCGGCAGCGTGAGGCGCAGCGCTCCGCTCGGCAGGATTTCCTCGTGGCGCCGCGGCCCTGGCACGATCAGCACGACTTCGTGTCCGGCCGCCACATATCCCTCGCCCAGATGGTGCAGCGCGGTCCGCAGCCCGCCCGAGCGCGGGCCGTAGAAATTCGCCAGTTGCACGATGCGCACACCGCCGATCGTGGCGCGGGCCGGGTTACCACCGGAACCGTGCCGTTGAACTCGTGGTGAAGGGCGGGTGTTATTCGGTCACCGGTGGGCTATGGGGTGGCCAGGCCCCGGCCCACTCGCGGTAGGTCCAGGTTCAGCGGGATCCGGCCGAGGGCCAGATGTTCGCCGACCTCGTCGGCCGGGAGCGGGCGGGCGATGAGGAAGCCCTGGGCCCGGTAACAACCCAACCCGACCAGTGTTCGGGCCGCGACCGGGGTTTCGACCCCCTCACCGACCACGCCGAGGCCGAACGACCCGGCCAGACCGATGATCGACTTCACGATCGCCAGATCGTCGGTGCTGGCGCCCAGACGTTGAACGAAACCGCGGTCGATCTTCACCGCGTCCACCGGCAGCGCCTTGAGGTGGGAGAGCGAGGAGTAGCCGGTCCCGAAATCGTCGATGGCGATCTGAACGCCCATCCGTTTGAGCCCGCGCAAGGTGACCTGGGTGCGGGCCAGATCCTGCACCACCACATGTTCGGTGATCTCGAGGCAGATCGAGCTTCCGTCGATCCCGAAATGCCGCAGGATGTCCTCGATACGTTCCACGAAATCCAGGCTCACCAGCTGGACCGGCGACACATTGATCCGCATGACCATATTCGCCGCCAGCCCCTGCCGCCGCCACTGCGCGAACTGCGCGCAAGCGGTCCGCAGCACCCAGCGGCCCAGTTCACCGGCGAGGTTGGTGGCTTCGGCGACGGTCACGAACGCGCCGGGCGGGAGCAGGCCGCGGGTCGGGTGCATCCAGCGGACCAGGGCCTCCATCGCTACGATCCGGCCGGTGCGCAGGTCGACCTCGGGCTGATAGTGCAGGATCAGTGATCCGTCGGCCACCGCACTGCGCAGGTTCAGCTCCACATCGTCCTGGAGTTCGAACTGTGCGCGCATCGCGTCGGTGAACAGGGCCACCCCGTTGCCGCCGCCGGATTTGGCCGACAGCAGGGCGTGGTCGGCGCGGCGCAGCACATCGGCGACCGTGGTCTCGCCGGGGATTCCGACGGCCACCCCGACGCTCGCGCCCCGGCTCACCGATTCTCCACCCACGGTGACCCGGCGGCTGATGAGTTCCTGGATCCGGGTCGCCTCGTATTCGGCGGCGACGGTATCCATCGGTTTGGCGGGAACGATCACGAATTCGTCGCCGCCGAGGCGGGCGATCATATCGTTGGGGTCCAGATTGTCGCGCAGTCGCTCGGACAGGGTCCGGATGAATTTGTCCCCGGCGGTATGGCCGAGGAAGTCGTTGAGAGCTTTGAGCCGGTCCAGGTCCAGGAAGAATGCCGCGACCGGCCCGGGACTGCCCGACTGCAGTCGCTGCTCCATATGTTCCAGCAGTGCCCGGCGGTTGGCGAGGCCGGTCAGATCGTCGTGCAGGGCGATGAACCGCAGTTGTTCCTCGGCTTCCACCCGGGCCTGCAATTGCGCGAACAGCGTGGCGATCGCTTTGAGAACATTCAACTCGCGGGTACTCCAGTCGCGATCGCCCACCTTGACGAAGCCGAGCAGGCCGGTGGATCTGCCCCGGGAGACCAGCGGAACCGCCGCGGAGCTGATATCGCCCAGTCCGGACGCGGAATGGATGGTCTGCTGGTAGTCGGCGGCGCTGGCGGGGATGAGGAACGGCTCGGTGGCGTGCTCGAGCGATTTGAAGACCGAATCCGCCTGATCGAAATACACGATCTTGAGCGGATCCGGCTCCGGTACATCCGGCCGGGGTGGCCATTCGGCCACCAGTACTGTGGACCGGTTCTTGGGATTGTTGTGCCGGAGATAGCTGAAGTCGACGTCGAAATAGTCGATCAGCATCGCCAGCACCTGTTCGGTCGCCGACACCATGGTCGCCGAGTCGACGCCCATCAGCTCCGCGGCGACTTCGGTCACCAGCGAGTCGAGTGTCCGCCGAGGCACCTGATCTCCGATCACACTATCTGCGGCTGTCCGCGCCCGGTACCGGGCGCCGTCGGCTCCGCACGCTGGCAGCTGCCGCGTAACTCAGGCGTAGTACCAGCGCCACGCTGTCCTGTTCCGGCACTTCCAGTATTTCCAGGAAACGACCCTGAAGTGTGGACAGTCTATCCGCGTATGCCGGGGAAAGTGCATCCAGTTCGGTACGGGATCGAGAAAACAGAAAGACCGGGGACATCGGCTGGACTGCCAGACCGGAGCGCTGCGCCTGGATCCAAAGCCGCGCGACGGCGGCCCCCGCACGGGCATATCCGGTCAATGCCCCGGGCTCGGCGCCGGGATCGTCGGTGAAGGTCAGGGCCACGACGGCCGAGCTCGAACGCACCCGGTCCCGGGCGTAATCGCCCAGTGCCGCACCCGCCGACCAGCTGTGCAATTGGGCCATCACATCGGCGCGTCGCCCGATCTGCAGCGCGACCCGTTCGTCGGGTGCCAGCTCGAGTGAACGGGTGTCGATACCGTCGGTCAGGTCGTCGCCGGGCCAGCGCATCTCCGCGAACATCTCGCGGTGCAGCAGCGGTGTGAGGTAGCGGATCCGGTCCGATTCGGCCAGGACCGCGGCCATGGTCCGGATCCCCGGCGAATCGGCGACCGCCCGCATCCGGGCGCCCTCCGCCGCGGCGGCGGCGGCGAGCCCGCTCAGCACCGCGGCCGGGATCTGGCCGCCGTAGCCGAGCCGGCGATTGGTCTCGCGGGCGAGTGCGTAGGGGTAGTCCGCCGCCAGTGCGGGGTCGGTGCCGGTCCCGTGCCGGAGCACCGCGATCAGTGGGGAGCCGGGGTCGGCGCTCGCGAGGTACTCGTGGGGGCCGAGAACGTCGTAGGCCGCGGCGGCGACGCGGGCGTTGTACAGGGCGGCACCCACCGCCACCGCGCTGCCCCGGCAGCCGATATCCATGGCGGTCGTGTACCGCGGCTCGAGGGTTATCCGGGTCTCCCGCGACGTGGATCGCAGTGACCAGGGCTGGATGTTTCCGCCGGAGGGGGCGCGCTGGGCGCAGACCAGAATCCGGTCGACGGTGGTGCCGGCGGGGTCGTCGGTGTCCGGGTCGGCCGGGTGGCCGTCGGTATCGAGTTCGGGGTCGGCGAGTGCGTCGAGGGCCTGTTCCACATCCACCCGGGTGCGGCCCGACCGCAGTGGGCGGCCCAGCCCGATCCGCCGGATCGCCGTCGCGACACTGGCCGCGCCCAGCACCACATCACCGCTGAGCTGCGGCCAGCTGTTGAGGGTCTCGCCGACCTCGACGAGGCTGCCGGCCATGCGCGCCGACAGATCGCGGGCACCGAGCAGGCCGACGACATAGGGGGCCTTGTCGCGGGTGGACAGGCCGCGCAGCTGTTCGGCCGCGGTATCGCCCAGCAGGCCGTGGAAGGGCACCCGGTCCGGTTCCAGATCGAAACGCTCCACGTCGAGCAGGCCGCGGTCGCTGGTCTCCATGATCAGCGGCAGCCGCCGGCGGCGGGCCGATTCGCGGATGAGCAGTTTTATGTCGAGAGAATCGCATTCCTCGACAACGATTCCCAGACCGTCGACGAATTCGTCGACGGTTTCGGCATCCACACCGCCGCCCCGCACCTGCACCGGAAGGTACGGATCGAGTTCGGCGATCCGCCGGGCGGTGACGATCGCCTTGTTCACCGCGATATCGAACAGCGTCGCGGGCACCCGATTGAGGTTGGACAGTTCGAGTTCGTCGAAATCGGCGAGCCGCAGGGCGCCGCACACGCCCTCCTGGGCCAGGGTGTAGGCAATGGCGTGCCCGACGCTCTGGCCGACCACGCCGACCGTGACGGTGCTCAGCTTCTCCTGTTCGGCTCGGGTCAGCTTGTTGCGGTTGCGATCCAGGCGGATCGCGCGGAAGGTCCGCGGCCCCGGCAGGACGAGCACGCTGCGCCGCCACGGGTAGTACACCCAGCGGTCGTCGGACGCGCTCTCGCCGGTGTCCGGGGGGTCGTTGAGCCGGGCGAACTCCGCGGCCAGCAGGCCCCGCAGATCATTGAATTCGATATGGGGGATGGCGCGTAGTCCCGCCAGGGCCCGCTTATCGTCGAGATCGCTCGGGTCCAGGATCAGCGGCCGGTATTCCACCCCGAGATCTGCCTCACCGACCATATGCGTAGCATTCCTCCCCACCGGGGCTCAGCAGGTGATGCGACAGCCGTGACCTCGGTTCAGCTAATCCCATAGCGCGAAGTTCACCACGCATGAGCAGATACTGCAACTTGTCAGCAAATATGTGATATGTCCTCGTGTCCCACCAGATCGGCAGGGTGTGATAGCGCTCGTCGGGGTATGGCACCGGCGGGATCGACTGGGCGGGGATTCCACCGCTGGCGCGGTGCCGCTCGGTGGTGAAGGAGGCCACCGTGGCGAAGCCGTACCGGGCGCCGAGGATGCGGGGCGCGTGGGCCATGCAGCGCGAGATCGCCGCTGCCAGATCGTTGCGCCGGGGTGCGTCCCGGGCGACCCAGACCGCGCGGGATTCCACCACGCCGCGTGGAATGCGCCGGGCCATCATCAGTCCGAGGTCGGCCGCGCCGGGCCGGCCCGCCCACGGGATGAGGGAGCCGACCTCGGAAACCCAGGTGTAGGGGCCTTGGACGCGCAGGCCACCCACCAGTTCGCCGGCGGAGTCGGTGGCGGCGAAGAAAAGGGCCGTGGACGACCCGTCGAGGACCCCCTCGTAATCCAGTGCGGTCTCGTTGCCGAAGTGGCGGTAAGCTTCCCGCGCCCCGTTCAGATATCGGCGCCAGAGGCCCGGGGAGAGATTCGGGGTGGTGGCGCGGATGTCGTAGCCGGAGACGTTGTCGCGAAATCGCACAGTGCGGCCACGGCACGGGTCTTCCTGGCCGACTGCGATCGTTTCGACAGTCATGCAGTTCCTACTCTTTCGCCGCACAACCCAGGGACCGTGCGGGATTTGTTGTCCAGCAGCCCGTCCGACGCCCCGGCTCGTCGGCGTGCCCTGTGCAGTATCCGTCATCGGAACACAATTGACCAGAACTCTGGTTAATCTTCCGAAAACCTGGCTCGTGTCCGGTCGTCGTCGCAGGTCAAACCGGATGAGACAGGTATGTACCGTTACCACCAGACCGGTTGGTACTGACTTAGTTACCGGTTGGCAACAAGTTGTTCCGTATGTGGTCAGGGGGTGATGGAGATGAACAGCTCCACGGATTCCGAACCGTGCCAGATCTCGATCTCCTCGCGGTAGGCGCGAGTGATCTCCGCCGACGCGGTCGCGTCGTCGACCTGGGCCCAGACATCCTCGACCGGATCGTGATAGTCGCCGTTGGGAACGAACCGGGCGTAGACACCTCTCGGGACCCGGACCAGGACGTCGCCGACCGGGGCGTCGCCCGGGTCGGCGTATTCGAAGCACACCAGCGCGTTGTAGGTCCCCGTCGGTGTCCGGACGTACACGGTGTACATGGGCCGCTGTGAATCCGGTGACCCGGCACCGTTGTCGAGGCGCTCCCGTACCCGGTCCTTGAGGAACTCGATGAGCTCGCTGTTGCTGACCTTGAAGCTGGGCCGGACCTTGGGGAAGACCAGTCCGGCGTACACGGATTCACCGCGCACCACGATCGTGTAGGTCATCGCGGCTCTACCGCCAGATACAGGTCGATCTTGTAGGCGTGCGGGTAGAACTCGAAATCGCCGGAGAAGGTCCGGTTGATCTGGTTGTGTTCCTCGGCGTAGGCGATCTGTGTCCACAGGCTGGTCATGATCTGCGGAAAGTTACCCACCGAGGAGAACCTCGCGTAGGTGCCACGCGGTAGGCGGGCGACCAGGTGGCCGCGGGTGACCTCGTCGAAGGCCGTGCATCGGTAGCCGACGATCTGGGTGTTGTAGGTGCCCAGTTCCGTCGAGTAGTCGGTATAGGCCGTGGCCAGCGGCCCGCCCAGCTCGTGATGTAGTACCGACGCCCAAGCGCCTTCGAGGTCGCGGTCGTACAACTCACCGAGCGCGCGCTTGGGGCTGCGAACCGGCAGTCCGGCCACCCACGTCTCGTCCCGCTCGACGAATTCAAACTGCATGGAACGACTCTTTCGAGATGTGTCCTGGTCGGCAAGCCGACCGAATGGTCGGCTGGATCCGCCATGCTATCAACCGGCGGCGGTGCCGCCCGTTTGCCCGCGCCCGGCGTCGCGGCGTCGCTGCCGCCGGTGGCCGGGCGGCTCGCTGCCGCTCGATCGGAAACCCACCATCATCAACCGGAATATCGCATTTGCACCAGTGTCCCGCAATGTGAGAGTAATCGCCTTCATGGGACGAATTGCCGTTTCTACGAGCTGAATTCGGCATTTTACCGCTGTTCTCAGTGGTGGGTATTTTTCCGGTTATTGTTCGGTAATTCATCGTCGCGGGACCGGTCCGCCACTACCAGTTCAGCTGAATTTCATTCGGCGTGGATACCAATGCCAGCATGATCGGTAGACCAGATCGGCGGGCCTTGTCCGCACCCGGCGAGTGCGCGAAACGCGCATCCCGCTGACCGGACCGACGGCCATGCGCCTGTGGGGTGAACGCGGCAGCAGTACGCCGCGAACGGCAGCGGGGTGGGGGCGCCGGTTCCTCTGGTGCCTCGCCGGAGTCTTCGTACTGGCCGTGCTGCCGGGCTCGCTCGGCGCGGTGGCCGTCGCGCAGGACGGAGTGACCGGGCTGACCCGAATCGACGGGGTGGCCTGGATGGATATCCGGGATTCCTTCGGCGTCCCGCTCGCCGACTACACCTACATCAGCGACAAGGGAGGGCTGCTCGACCCCGGTGCCACCGTGGTGTGGACGATCGTGGGGCTGGAATTCGTGGGTTACATGATCATCGTGACCTGCGCGATCTGGTTCATCGGCTACGCCCTGAGTTTCGCCTGGCTGGACTTCTTCGCCGACGCGCTGCGTGGTACCGCCGGTGCGTTCGCCGACCAGCTGGCCACGCCGGCCGTCCTCATCACGGCCGCGACCATCGGCGCGTTCTTCGTCGCCTGGTTCATCGTGCGCGGTTTCCACGCCCGCGCGGTGATCCATACGGTGACGATGCTGGCCGTCGCGGTGCTGGGGCCGTTTTTCCTGGCCGAACCGCTGGCCGCCGTCCTGGGCTCGGACGGTCTGCTCGCCCAGGGTCGTGATGTGGGCCTGGCGGTCGCGTCCGGGTTGAACGGGTCGATGAATCGGAATCCGGATCTGGCGGTCAGCACACTGCAGGGCGATATGGCCGACAACTTCGCGCGCCGTCCGGTTCAAGTGTGGAACTTCGGTCATATCGTGGACAACCGGTCCTCGTGTGCCGCGGTGTGGTCGTCGGGCGTGACCGCGGGCGATACCGGCCGGACCCGGAGCGCGTTCACGGCCTGCGGGGACACCGCCGCGGCCGCGGCCGCGGCCCACCCGAGTGTGGGGCAGATCGGTACCGGTCTGCTGCTGCTCGTATCGGCGGCCGTATTGCTGCTGTTCGCCGTGATTCTCTGCTATCGGCTCATGCGGGCCGCGCTCGATGCGATCATGCAGGGATTCCTGGCGATCTTCGGGTTCGCCGCGGGCGGATTCGTTTTCGGGCCCACGCAGACCTTCCTGGTCCGCAACCTGGTCAACTCGGGTATCGCCGCGGCCCGCATGTGTGCGTACACGGTGTTCATCGGGGTGTACCTGCTGTTCCTCGGCAACCTGTTCCAGCAGGCGCGTGGGCAGGTACTCGCGGTCATCGTGATCGCGGCGGTGGTGGAAGCCGTGGCGATCCTGCAGTTCGGGCGGTTGGCCAAAGGGCTGACCCGCGGGTCGGACTGGATGGCCAACCGGTTCTCGCTCACGATCCAGGGCGCGCGCGGCGGTTCCGGCGGTACCGCGCTCGGTATGGGCGGTGGTGGCAAGAGCTCCGGGGGTGGGTCCGGTATGGGCACGATCGCGAGCCTCGCGGCCCTGAACACCGTCAACTCCTCGCCGCTGACGGCTTGGCTGGCCGGGGCCACTGTCAACCCGCTCAGTCCGCTGGCGTTCGGCAAGATGCGCAACGACCGGGTAAATGTGGCCACGGCGGACAGCCGGCTGGAAGGGCATCAGTGGGCCGCGCTGTCCCGGCAGAACTGGCGATTGCTGGCGCGGCGGGAGGCCGACGAATGGGGCGGTATCGAAACCGATCTCGGCCTCGCCCGTGCGATCAAGTACCTCGACAACAACCGGGTGCCCTACCGGCACATGTCGGCCGTGCTGCTCGACGCCGGGGCGAGTCACAGCAGCATCAATCAGGCGTTGCGCGCGCGTTCGGTCCGCAACGAGACCAGATCGCGCAACCCGTACGGCTTCGCGCCCCTGCAGAAGGCCGTCGCCTCCGGCAACGCGGTGATGAATCATGCCGGGACCGATGCGCAGGCAGCCTTCGCCGCGCAGGCAGTGGCCGACGCGGACAGTCTGGCCCGGCATACCCTCGCGCCCGACCCCGGTGCGCAACTGAACCACGCCTTCATCTCGCGAGTCGAGCAGTACTGGGATTCCGACCGGGCGCTACGGGCCAATATCGCCCCCGACGAATGGAACTCGGTCGGCCGGGCCACTCGGACCGCGATCGCCCATCGGCTGTCCACGGATCATTTCGCCATCGCGCGCGCCTTCAGCGACAGTCCGACGCCCGCGAATCACGAGGCCCTCATGGCCTCGGTCAAACGGCTGGCCAATCTGGATCACACAGTCCCCGAGATGGGTCTGGATCCCTGGGACGTGTGACCGTGCCGGCCGTCGCGGGCACCGGGCCGCGGGACGGTCAGGCGGGGCGGTGCAGCGCCGTCGCCAGCCAGTGCGCGGTTATCTCGGTGACCACGGCGCCGCTGCGGTCGCTGAGATGGATACTGTCGACGAACAGTTCCGAGCCCCGGCTGTGCGCGACCTGATCCCAGCTGCGTCCGAACAGGTAGTGCTGGACGGCGGCAGTGAACGCGAGAGTGAAGCCGAAATCGTAGCGTGTGCTCGGATCGCCGTGCTGCCCGACGAGATCGGCGATCCGTTCGTGGAGCGGCAGATAGTCGATGCCGGCGCCGGCGGCTGTCGCGGCGATCACCCGGTTGAAACCGGCGAGTCGGCGGTTGATCTCGTCGTCGGGATCTTCGCCGAGCGGTGGCAACGACATCAGCGCCAGATGGGTCGTCCCCGCGGCGGCGATCCGGCCGACGATTTCGGTGAGGTTGTTCCGGTAGGTGTCCAGCGCGACGTCGTCCCGGACATCGTTGGTGCCGACGAGGACGATGACCGCGTCCGGATGGCAGTCCAGGACATCGGTGTCGAGCCGATCGAGCAGGTCTGCGCTGGTGTTTCCGTTGACGCCGGCATTGACGAACCGGAGATCGCGGAATTCGTTCCGTTTCCGGAGCGCGCCCACCCAATCGGCACCGAGGTTGCCTCTGGTCATGCTGGCTCCGGCTGTGACGACGACGGGCCGGCCGGTGCTCGCCGCGCCGCGGCAGGCCTTCGCCGGCGAGTCCGTCGGAGACCGGACGAAGGTGAGGTAGCCGACGATGCCCGCGGCGCCCAGCACGGCGGTGAGGGTGACGGCGAGAACGAGCAGCAGTCGTTTCCGGGTGGTCAGTGGTCGCATATCGGTTCTCCACGGAGATCGAGTGCCCGTGCCGGTGGGATCGGGCAGCGGTGGGACGGCGGATGTGCTCCGGGCGGTATCGGTGAACCCCTCTGGGTTAGTAAACACTAGCCGGTCCAGAATGATCTAGCGTCTACTAACCTGTCGAGCGCGCAACGAGGAGACCGAGATGAGCACGCGCGAGCGGATCCTGGACGCGGCCGCGGAGATTCTGCGCTCCCGGGGAGTCGTCCATGCGACGACCAAGGAGATCGCGCGGGCCACCGGTGTGTCGGAGCCGACGCTCTACAAGTACTTCGGCGACAAGGAGAACCTGCTGCTGGCCGTCCTTCGAGAGAGACTGCCCGGCCCCGCCCGGGCGGGCATCGTGCCGGGTGCGGGCGAGGTGGCGGACAATCTCATCGAACTCGCTCGCGCGGCGCTCGACTTCTACCGGCAGTCGATCCTCATGCTGGGTGCGCTACTGGCGGATCCGCGGCGGATGGCGGCCCACCGCGCCGCCATGGACGAGCACGGAGCGGGCCCGGACCGGGCGGCCGCCGGCTTCGCCGCGTATCTGGCGGCCGAACAGCAGCTCGGCCGGATCGCTGCGGGCGCGGCGCCGGACGACGTCGCTTCGCTCCTGGTCGGTGCGTGTTTCCACGAGGCGTTCCTGGCTCACTATCGCGGTGCCGTCGACGCACCCGCCCGCACCCGCGATACGGCCGAGGGGCTGGTCCGTGCTCTCGTGCGTCCACTGTTGTAGCCGGGCCGGGGCGGGGGCCCGCTGTTCGGTCACCCGTGCGCTGCGGTGCGCACCGGTAGCGTGTCCGGCCGCCCGGTTCCGCCGTGCCGGGCAGTCCCCGGATCGGTAGGCTGCTGCCGACAGTGCAGTCGGACGATCGGGAGTTCATTATGGGGCGGATCGACCGCAGAAAATCGGTCAAGGATGCGAAAACGCTGATCACCGGCGCGGCCAGTGGTATCGGCCGGGCCACCGCACTGGCGGCCGCGGCACGTGGGGCGCGGCTCGTTCTCACCGATATCGACGCCGCCGGACTCGCCGATACGGTCGCCGAAATCGAACGAGCGGGCGGCACGGTGCTCATCGCCGACGCGTTCGATATCACCGATTACGACGCCGTCGCCGAATTCGCGACGCGGGTGCACGCGGAATTCGGGGCCCTCGATGTGGTGATGAACGTCGCCGGGACCTCGGTCTGGGGCACGGTGGACAGCCTGGAGATCCGGCACTGGCGGCGGATGGTCGATATCAATCTGCTGGGGCCGATCAATATCATCGAGCGATTCGTCCCGCCGATGGTGCGCGCCGGCCGGGGCGGAGCGCTGGTGAACGTCTCCTCGGCCGCCGGCCTGCTGGCCCTGCCCTGGCACGCCGCCTACAGCGCCGCCAAATACGGGCTGCGCGGGCTGTCGGAGGTGCTGCGTTTCGAGTTGGCCGAACACGGGATCTCGGTGCACGTGGTGACGCCGGGCGCGGTCGCCACTCCGCTGGTGCGGTCCTTCGACCTGGTCGGTGTGGACAAGGAGCATCCGCGGGTGCAGAAGGTCACCTCGCTGTTCACCCGGCATGCCGTGGCGCCGGAGAAGGTCGCCGCGGTGATCCTGAAGGGGATCGAGCGCAACCGGTTCCTGGTGTACAGCTCCTTCGATATCCGATTCGGCTACTGGTGGAAGCGCAAATTCGCCTTCCCGTACGAACTGCTGATGCGGCAGGGAAACCAGCAGTTCAGCACGCTGAAGCGGTCGGTGAATCGGGATCTGTCAGCGGTGAACACAGCGAATCCGGATTCTCCGGCGCCGAGCTGAGCGTTTCGCCGGATCCGCTGTGTTCCGGATCCGGGCAGTTGAGATGGACATCGAGTACACGGGCCCCGGGACCCTCCGCGCCGAGCCGGTCGTACTCGTTCACCAGTTTGCAGCTACCCAGCGAGAGGCAGCCGCAGCCGATGCATCCGGTGAGGTTGTCGCGGAGGCGGACCAGCTGGGTTATCCGGTCGTCCAGATCTTCCCGCCAGGCGGTGGACAGCGTCTCCCAGTCGCGCCGGGTGGGCGTGCGACCTTCCGGCAAACGATCCAGCGCGCCCCGGATTTCGCTCAGCGGGATGCCGACCCGTTGCGAGATCCGGATGAACGCCACCCGGCGCAGCGTCTCGCGGGTGTAGCGTCGTTGGTTTCCACTGGTCCGGCGGCTGGAGATAAGGCCTTCACGTTCGTAGAAATGCAACGCGGACACGGCCACTCCGCTACGCTCGGAAAGCTGGCCCGGGGTCAGCTCCTTGATCTTCCAATCCGCTGTCGGCATCGATACTCCTCCTTTATCTGAACAATACTTCAGGTTGCTGGAGGCCGGGGTGGAATCGGGGCAACTGCCCCGCGAACCGGCGGGAGTTACCGTGCCCACGCCTCGCTCGCGCATTAGTGTCGGGACATGGGACCAGATGCCGCATCCGATCCGACGTCCGCCCGGGGCGTGAACCGGGCGTTCTCCGGCACCTACGGGGTGACCAGCGAAGTCGGCGACCTGCGCGCGGTACTGCTGCACCGCCCGGGCGACGAATTACGCCGCCTGACCCCACGCAACAACGACCAACTGCTGTTCGACGGCATTCCCTGGGTGGAACGCGCCCAGCAGGAACACGACACCTTCGCGCAGGTACTGCGCGACCGTGGAGTCGAAGTCCTGCTGGTGGCCGATGTGCTCACCGAAACGCTCGAGGTGAGCGGCGCCGCCCGCATCCAGGGCATCTCCGCCGCCGTCCACGCACGCCGGCTCGGCCACGCCCTGGCCGACGATCTGGCCGGTCATCTGCGCGCAGTGCCCGCCCCCGAACTGGCACGAATCCTCATGGCGGGAATGACGTTCGACGAACTCCCCTTCGCGGCCGACAACACCTCGCTCGTCCGCCGGATGCACCAGGGCGGCGATTTCGTCATCGATCCGCTGCCCAACCTGCTGTTCACTCGGGACTCCTCGTTCTGGGTGGGGCCCAAGGTCGCGATCACCGCACTGGCGCTACCGGCGCGCGCCCGGGAAACCTCGCTCACCGACCTCGTCTACGCCTTCCATCCGAGGTTTCTCGGGGTGCGGCGGGCCTATGAGTCGCATACCGCGCCGATCGAAGGCGGCGATGTGCTGTTGCTCGCATCCGGCGTGGTGGCGGTCGGAGTCGGCGAGCGGACCTCCCCCGCGGGGGCGGAAGCGTTGGCGCGCAGCCTGTTCGACGACCGGCTGGCGCATACCGTGCTGGTGGTGCCGATCGCGCAGAACCGCGCCACGATGCACCTCGACACGGTGTGCACGATGGTCGATACCGACGCGGTCGTGATGTATCCCGGTGTGCGCGAAAGCCTCACCGCGTACACGATCCGCCCCGACGAGAAGTCGGGCGGTTGCGTGGTCACCGGACCCGAACCGTTCCTGCCGGCCGCGGCGGCAGCCATGGGCATCGGCAAACTCCGCGTGATCGATACCGGACTCGACGGGGTGACCGCCGAACGCGAACAGTGGGACGACGGCAACAACACCCTGGCCCTGCGACCGGGAGTCGTCGTCGCCTACGAGCGCAACGAGATGACGAACGCCCGGCTCGAGGACTCCGGTGTCGAAGTCCTGCGCATCCCCGGCTCGGAACTCGGCTCGGGTCGCGGCGGCCCACGCTGCCTGTCCTGCCCGCTTGCCCGGGATCCGGTATGAAACCCGGCCGGATACGGTAAGAACGAGCCATGCTCGAAATCACGGTGACCCACGATTCGGGCGTCCCGCCATACGAACAACTGCGGCTCGCTGTCATAGCCCGGGTCCGGGCAGGTGAACTGGCGGCGGGCACCAAGATCCCGACAGTGCGGGCCCTCGCCGCGCAACTTGGCCTGGCGCCCAACACAGTCGCCCGCGCCTATCGCGAACTGGAACAGGACGGGATCCTGGAAACCCGCGGCCGGCTGGGCTCCTTCATCGCCTCCTCCGGCGACCCCACCGCCGACGCGGCGGGCCGTGCGGCCTCGGAATACGTCGCGACCATCCGGCGGCTGGGCCTGGACGCGGCAGCAGCCATCCATTACGTCGAAGTCGCGCTGGGATAGGGACGTACAAGTGGGGGGAGGTTGCTCGCGAAGGTGCTGTGTTTTCGGCGCGCTGGCGCGCGCGGGGTTGAGGCCCCCTGAAGTCTCGCCGTTCAGGCCTCGGGACTCGCGCCTTCGGCGCATGCGCTTCGAGGCCTGAACGGCG
>NZ_JBSFDZ010000046.1:0-34489 GCF_053594175.1 Nocardia sp. NPDC001965 | reverse complement strand
TTCAGGCCTCGAGACTCGCGCCTGCGGCGCATGCGCTTCGAGGCCTGAACGGCGAGACGGGCCTCAACCCTTTGAGGTGTCTCGTAAAACTCGACTCACTCGGTTGCGGGGGCATTGACCGTCCGGCCAGCATGCGGACACACGGGCCGAGCGGGCCCAGGGGGATTTGCTACGCCGGATGGGTCGGCCTGCGAACTCTTGTCTATTGCTACTCCGGATCGTCGGCATGCTTGTCCACACCATGTATCCACTCCCGGATGGTCGGCATGTGTGGGCGGGGCCCGCCCCGGTTCTGGAGCGACAGAGCGAAGGAGCGCAGCGACTGAGCGCCGGAGTGAAGAACCGGGGTTAATAGGGCCCCGCCCCGCGACGCCGGAGGCGACGCCTAGAATTAGCGCGTGGTCCTCTTCTTCGAGATTCTGCTGATCGCCGTATCGATCCTCATCGGATGGTTCGGCCTGTACGTCTTCTACCGGCTGTTCACCGAGTCATGAGCGATCTCGCGAGCGAGGGTTCCGATCCGGCCGAGCGAGCGAGCGACATCAGCAACGGAAAGCCTCCGGCCGATGATCACGGCCAGAACGGTCACGGCCGTTCCGGCGAGAACCCGGCGTCGCTGAGCGGCGATCGGGCGGTGGCCGATGCCGCCGAGCGCGCCAAGGCCACCGGCGGCCGCAATATCCCAGTGCTCCCGGACCTCCCGCTGCCCGACGATACGGCGAATCTGCGCCTCGGCCCGGACCTGAACCCGGCCATGCTGGCGCTGTTGCCGATGGTCGGTGTGTGGCGCGGCGAGGGCGAGGGCAACAACCCCGAGCGCGGGGATTATCGCTTCGGCCAGCAGATCGTGGTCTCCCACGACGGCGGCGACTATCTGAGTTGGGATTCGCGTTCCTGGTTCGTCGAATCCGACGGCGGTTACGGCGGTCCGGATCTGCGGGAACGCGGTTTCTGGCGGGTCGGGGTGGACGACAACGACGAGGTCCTGGAACTGCTGCTGACCCACAGCACCGGAATCGTCGAACTGTTCTACGGCACCGCATTGACCCAGTCGTCCTGGGAGCTGGCCACCGACGTGGTCATCCGCAGCCAGACGGGCGCGGTGGTCGGTGGGGCCAAACGCCTGTACGGAATCGTCGAGGGCGGCGATCTGGCCTACGTGGAGGAACGGGTGGTGGCCGACGGTCCACTGCAACCGCGCCTGTCCGCCCGCCTGCAGCGCTATATCGGCTGACCCACGACATCTGCTGACCCGCGACCCGTTCCGGCCGGAAGCGCACCGGGATCGACGAGAGCGTCCTCGGCCTCGCCCGGACACAGAACGACCCCCGAGCCGTATCGGCGCGGCCTCCGGAAGGAATACCGGTGGTCTCGCGGCCGATCCCGATCGGACGGACCGGGGACTCGGGGGCCGGGTGGCTACCGTGGATTCGCTGAGCGCTGAAGCGATCGGAATCCAGGGGACAGCCGGCTACAGCGTCAGCTGGTAGCCACCTCACGCGTCCTGAGAATCTGCATTCTTGGGATCACCTCCTTCCTTGTGTAACTCCGAACTTAGCCACCACCCGCGGTAGTCGGCAACGGAATTTCGTCGAGGGCGTAACGAGTGGCTATCCCGTCCGCGAAAGCGGCCCGCACCTGGCCGGTTTCGTCGACCGTGACGACCAGGCCGGCTCGATGCCCGGCCGGTAGCTGATGTGTGACCACAACCACATCACGGTCGGCCGCGACCAGTCCGCTGTCGATATCGAGCAGCGCACGCAACAATTCCGCTCCGGCGGCGGCGTCGAGGTGTTCGGTCGGTTCGTCCAACAGCAGTGCCCGCGCCGGCGAGACCAGGGCCCGCGCGAGCAGGATCCGCCGGCGCTGCCCCCCGGAGACCGCGGCCGCACCGCCCGGGAGGTCGGTGTGCACGCCGTCGGGCAGCGCGGCCAACCAGTCCCCCAGTCCGACCGTGCGCAGTGCCCGCTCGGCAGTCTCGGCGTCGAGGTCGCCGCGGGCGACCCGCAGGTTTTCCAGGACACTGGTACCGAACAGGTGGGCGTCCTCGGCGAAGAACCGCACCTGGTCGTCGGGATGGTCGAACATACCGGCCCACGCCATCAGCAGAGTGGTTTTTCCGGCACCGCTGGGCCCGACCACCACCACGCGTGGTGCCTGTGGGCGCTCCGGGATCTGCCACTGCCCGTCACCGACCCAGCCGATCACCACACCGTCGGCGCGACTGTCGGCGTATGGGAACGGGTGCGGATATCCGCCGGTGCCGAACCGCTTCCGGGTATCGGCCGCCGCAGCGGCGGACAAGTCGGCGCCCGCGACCACGGAAGCGTCGGTCCCGCCGGTTTCCGCCGGCCGGTGATCCGGCGATACCGCACGCAACCGGTGCAGCGCCGCGCGCGCCACGGTGAGGGTCTGGGCCGCGGCCGGCAACGGGCCGGTCGCCTCGAACGCGGACAGCGGCAGCAGGACCAGGACGGTCAGCGCCATGGGTGTCACCGCGCCCGGGGCGCCGCCATCGGGACCGTAGACGATGACCCCGATCAACAGCGCGGCCAGGACGGTCACCCCGGTCGCGAGCGGTATCGCGGCCGCCGCCCAGGCGTTGCGGCCCGCGGCCCGGTCCTCGGCGGCCAGCGCTCGCCGGTTCGCGGCGGCTGCGGTGTCCATTGCGGACGCGAGCTTTCCGGCGACCCGAAGTTCGGCGGCATGGTCGAGCACGGTGAGCGCGTGCGCGGCGAATTCGGCCCGGTCGGCCCGCGCCGACCGCTCGGCGGCGGCCGCGGCCCGGGCCGAGAGCCAGGGCGCGACAGCTCCGGCGAACACCAGCGCCGCGGCCAGCACCGCCGCGGCCGGCACCGAGATGAACGCCAGCATCGCGACCGCCGCCACCGCCAGTACCAGCGCCACCGCCACGGGGACGAAGGTCCGGACCACCACCGCGCCCAGATCGTCGATATCGGTACCGACCCGGACCAGCACATCGCCGCGCCGTAACCGGCCGGGGCCACCTGGCGCGGTGGGTACGGTGGGCCGGCCGGCTCCCCGCGCGATATCCGGGACGTCCGCCCGGCGGGTCAGCCACAGCGGCGCGCGGGCCAGCGCGCGGTACACCGAGGTACGGGCCGCGGTCATCGAGCGCAAGGCGACATCGTGGGTGGCGAGCCGCTCCAGGTACCGGCACACACCGCGTGAGATACCGAGCGCCCGCACCGCGACCACGGCGACAGTGAGATCCAGTACCGGCGGCATCTGCCAGGCCCGGGCGATCAGCCAGGCGGCGAGCGCCGCCAGACCCAGTGCGCTGCCCAGGGCCAGTACTCCCCAGCCGATCGAGACGGCCAGCCGGCGGCGCGGGATCTCCAGCAGCTCCCACATCTGCCGGATATCGCGCAGCAGCAGCCGGAGCCGGGCCCGGCGGCGACCCACGCGGGCCGGGAAGCGCGGAGGGCGAGTGGTTTCGGTTCGAGGGCTCATCGCGACATTCGGGGGATGGTCGTCGGTACCGCGACGATCTCGTCGGCTGCGGACAGTAGGGCCGGACGGTGCGCGACCACGACCACGGTCGCGCCGGTACGCGCCAGCGTGGTGAGTGCGGCCGCCACCGCGACTTCGCTGTCGGGATCCAGATGGGCGGTCGGTTCGTCCAGCAACAGGATCGGGCGATCCGCGGCCAGTACCCGGGTCAGCGCGAGTCGCTGCCGTTGACCGAGGGACAATCCGATCCCCCCGGACCCGACCAAGGTATCCCATCCGGCGGGCAAAGCCTCGAGGACCGCGTCGAAACCGGTTACGGCACAGGCGGCATCCAGCTCGCTGAGCACCCGGGCCGCGCCGCGGCGCGCCGGTCCGGCCACCGTGGCACCGAGCAGTTCGAGATTCTCCCGCAGCGTTCCCGGTACGAGCACCGGTCGCTGCGGCAGCCACGCCAGCCGCGACCACCATTGTTCGGCGGGAATCTCCCGGATATCGACACCGTCGGCGAACACCGCGCCGCGAGTGGGTTCGATCAGACCCAGGATCGCCTGCAGCGCGGTCGATTTCCCGCAACCGTTGGGCCCGGTCAGTGCGGTGACAGCGCCCGGGGCGAAAACGGCGTGCAGACCGTCGGGGGCGGCACCGTCCCGGGAATCGATTGTCAGATCACGCAGTTCGACAACACCCGCGCTCGGGGCCCCGGGCCTGGATCCGATGCCTCCGCTACCGGGTTCCCGCCCGGCTGCCGCGCGGATCGTCCCGGGCCGCCCGCCCTCGCCCCGCGCCGCCCGCCCCGAATCGGCCCGCGCGGACACGAGAGCGTCTCGGTCCGGGCCGATCGCGACGACGGCCGGCCGGTCCGCCACCGCGCCGTCACCGATCGCGGGGTCCAGGACAGCGAATGCGCGGTCCGCCGCCGCCATTCCGTCCTGGGCGGCATGGAAACGCTCCCCCACCGTACGCAGCGGCAGATAGACCTCCGGAGCGAGGACCAGGGCCACAATCCCGGCGTAGAGACCCATATCGCCGTGCACCAGGCGCATACCGATCGCTACCGCGACCAGCGCGACCGACAGGGTGGCCAGTAGTTCGAGCACCATCGAGGACAGGAACGCGAGCCGCAGCGCGCCCATGGTGCGCTGGTGTAGCGCTTCGCCCAGCCGGCGCACGCGCCCGCTCATCGTGCGGCCCGGGATATCGGTCGCGGCGCCGGTCTCCCGGCCGAGGGCGCGCAGCGTCGGCATACCGGCGAACAGGTCCAGCAGCTGATCCGACAGCCGGGTGGTGGCCGCCAGTGTCTCCCGGGCCCGGCCCTCGGTGAGCAGGCCGATGAGGATCATGAAGAGCGGAATCAGCGGCAGCGTGATCAGCACGATGACCGCCGAGGTGAGGTCGTGAACCGCGATCACCGCCAGCACGACCGGTGGGACGAGTACCGCGAGCAGTAGCGCCGGGATGTACCCGGTCAAGTAGGCGCGCAACCCGTTGAGTCCGCTGCCCACCACCACCGCGAGCTCGGTGCGCCGCGACTCCAGTTCCCGGGGCGGGAGTTCGGCTCCCGCGGCCAGTACGGCCTGTTCGAGTTCGGCGATCACCCGGGCGCCGGCCCGGTGCGCGATCCGCGACTGCCACCACGCCGCCACCGCCCGCCCGCCGAGTGCGATCGCGAGGAACACCAGCTCCGCGGTCCACGCACCGAGGGATCGGCGGGCGGGATCGGTGATCACCCCCGCCAGCACCCGGCCCAGCAGCACCGCCGCGCCGGCGATACTCACTGTGGTAACCAGCGAAAGGGCAACGCTCAGTGCGAGATAACGTCGCGCCGAGCGCGCATACCGCCACAGGCGTGGGTCCACGGGCGGGCGGGCCATGGGGTCACTCCTCGATCACGACGCGGGGTGTGAGTCCGATTCCGGGTGGGATGTGCTCGACACTGATGCGTTTGCGGAACACCCAATAGGTCCAGGCCTGATATCCCAGCACCACCGGTGTCACGATCACCGCCGCCCAGCTCATCACCTTCAACGTGTACGGGGTCGAGGACGCGTTGTCGACTGTCAGGCTGAACGCCGGGTCGATGGTGGAGGGCAGCACATCCGGGAACAGCGCTCCGAACAGCAGTCCGGAGGCGGCGAGCACGGTGAGCGCGGTTCCGGTGAAGGACCAGCCGTCGCGGCCGGCCAGCAGCGCCGCGGCACCGCCGAGCAGGCCGGCCACCGCCAGCGCCAACAGGATCCAGGTCCAGCCGCTCCCGTAGGCGAACTGTGTCCACAACCCGAAGCCGCCCACGACCGGAGTCGTCGGTATCAACAACAGCCGGGCGATGCGGTGCGCGTCGTCGCGGACCTCACCGGCGGTTTTGAGCGCCAGGAACACCGCCCCGTGCAGGGCGAACAATAATCCGGTGGTGAGCCCGCCCAGCAGTGCGTAGGGACCGAAGAGTTCGCCGAAAGCACCGGTGAACTGTTTGTCCGCGTCCAGCGGAACTCCGCGCACGATATTGGCGAACACCCAGCCCCAGGCCAGCGCGGGCACCCAGGAACCGATCCCGATCCCGATATCGCAGCGGGCCCGCCAGCGCGGATCGTCGATCTTGCCGCGGTACTCGATCGCACAGATACGCAGGATCAACGCCACCAGAAGCAGCAGCAGGGCGAAGTAGAAACCGGAGAACATGCTCGCGTACCACTCCGGGAAGGCCGCGAACAGCGCGCCGCCGGCGGTGATGAGCCAGACCTCGTTGCCGTCCCAGACCGGGCCGATGGTGTTGAGCACCACCCGACGGCGGGTATCGGCGGCGAGCGGGCCGGGCTCCGCGGCGGCAACCCGCGTGGCCACGGCGGACCCGCGCGGGCCGCGCGAGGACGCAGATCCGCCGCGGCCCAGGATCGGCATGAGCATGCCGACCCCGAAATCGAAGCCCTCCAGCACGAAATAGCCGGTGAAGAGCACTGCGATGAGTACGAACCAGAATTCCTGCAGTCCCATGCCCGGCTCCTAGTAGGCGAACGAAAGCTGTTCGGTGACAGGTTTTTCCGCAGACCCGTCGGTGGGCTCACCCGGTGGCCGTTCCGGGCCCTCGAGTACATACCGGCGCATCAGGTAGAACCAGACGACGGCCAGCAGCCCGTAGACCACGGTGAAGGTGATCAACGAGATCCACACCGTCGCCGCCGAATGGCCGGACACCCCCTGCTGCACCATCAACCGAAGATCCTGATCGCCGGTCGGATTGGGTACCACCACCCAGGGCTGGCGTCCCATCTCGGTGAACACCCAGCCGGCCGCGTTGGCCAGGAACGGAGTCGGGATGGCGAGCAGGCTCAACCAGGAGAACCAGCGCCGGTCCGGTACCCGGCCGCGGCGGGTCACCCAGAATCCGGCGAACACCAGCAGCGCGGATCCGCCGGCGAGGCCGATCATGGCGCGGAACGACCAGTAGGTGACGAAGAGGTTCGGCCGGTAGTCGCCGGGGCCGAACTTCTCGTTGTAGGCCTGCTGGAGATCGACGACGCCCTCCAGTTCCACGCCGGTGAACTTGCCCTCGGCCAGCCAGGGCAGCACATAGGGCACCTCGAGCACATGCGTCACGCTGTCGCAGTTGTTGTGCGTGCCGACGGTCAGGATCGAGAAATCCGGATCGACCTCGGTGTGGCACAGCGATTCCGCCGAGGCCATCTTCATGGGCTGCTGCTCGAACATGAGCTTGCCCTGGACGTCACCGGTGTAGACCAGGGCGATACCGGAGATCACCACGACCAGCAGCGAGACCCGCGCGGCCGGCCGCCACATGGTGCGCGCCTCGGCGAGCTTGCCCGGTTCACCGCTGCGGGCGTTGCGCACCATCCACCAGCCGGCGATCCCGGCGACGAATGTCCCGGCGGTGAGGAACGATCCCGCGACCACATGGGGAAATGCCGCCAACGCCGTGTTGTTGGTGAGCAGTTCGACGATGCTGGTGAGTTCGGCCCGACCGGTCTCCGGGTTGTACCGGGCCCCGACCGGATGCTGCATGAAGGAATTGGCCGCGATGATGAAGTACGCGGAGGCGTTGACGCCGATGGCCACCATCCAGATGGTGCCCAGGTGGACGAGTTTGGGCAGCCGGGACCAGCCGAATATCCAGAGTCCGATGAACGTGGACTCCATGAAGAAGGCGACCAGGCCTTCGAGCGCCAGGGGCGCGCCGAATACGTCGCCGACGAATCGGGAGTATTCGCTCCAGTTCATTCCGAATTGGAATTCCTGCACGATCCCGGTGGCGACACCGAGCGCGAAATTGATCAGGAACAGTTTTCCGAAGAATTTCGTGAGCCGGTACCAGTGCTCCTTGCCGGTGACGACCCAGGCCGTCTGCATACCCGCGACGACCGGTGCGAGACCGATCGTCAGGGGGACGAACAAGAAGTGGTAGACGGTCGTGATGCCGAATTGCCATCGCGAGACATCCAGGGCGTCCACACCTAGCCTCCTGTTACTACGACGTGTCGTAGACTCAGACTACGCGTCGGCGCGAGCCGATCAATGTGTCGGCGGACACGACATGCCCAGCGATACGCACACGATCCGGCAACGGTTCCGGTCACATTCGGCACGAGCCGATCACGCGAGCACGCCGGAGATCACCAATCGGCGATGGTCCCGGCCCGTTCGATCCCCCGGTCGACCATCTCGATGATCTCCGAAGCCGACTCCGAGGCCGACATCCGTACGCCGTCAAGCGAATTCACCCGTGCGGCGAGTGTCACACTGCTGAGCATCCAGATGCTGTCGCAGTCGAACAGATCGGCGGTGAACAACGGTTCGTAGCGGCAGTCGTAACCGCGACGCTCGGCCTCCGCGTACAACGCGCGCTGGGTGACTCCCGGCAGCACACCGTTTTTCGCCGGCGGCGTGATCAGCTGCTTGTCCCGGGCGATCACCACCGTCGAGCGCGGCCCCTCCAGCACGCGGTGTTCGGTACTGGTGAAGATCACATCGTCGGCACCCATCCGGGCGGCGAACCGCAACGCGGCCATATTGGTCGCGTAGGAGAGGGTTTTCGCACCGAGCAGTTGCCAGGGCGCCGCCTGCGCGAGATCGATCGAGATACCCCGGGTCAGCGTGACCACCGCGACACCCTCGGTCCGCGCCGCGGCCACCCGTTCCGCCAGTTCGGTGACCATGACGAAAGTCGTCGGCACCGGAACCGCCTCGGACAGTTCACCCGAACGCAGCCCCGCCTTGGGGCTGCCCAGCGCGCTCTCCCGCCCGCGGGTGAGCACCAGGCGCATGACCCCTTCTTCTTCGCTGCCCCACTCCTTGGCCGCGGTCTCGGCCGCATTCCGCCATCGCGCCAGATCGGGTTCGGGTAGATCGAGCGCCTTGGCAGAGCGGCGCAGCCGGGCGAGATGGAAATCGAGCGCGCAGACCGTGCCACCGCGGACCAGAACCGTTTCGAAAATCCCGTCGCCACGCAGGACGCCGATATCGTCGGCATACAACAACGGCTGATCCGCGTCACGAACCTCGCCGTCGAGTGTTACAAGAACTCGATCCACCATGCGCACGAGCGTAGGCCAACACGGTCCGCCATGAGGGACAGAAAGCCAGGCAGTCCGGACAATGTCTCCTGTATGCCGTATTCCGATACCGCGGTGACCGTCGGTAGTCCACCATTTCGATCGCGCAGGTTCCGGTGGATAAGGTCGGGCAATGGCGCGACGGACGGATATCGACCCGGGCGTGGTGCGAGCCGCGGTGACAGCCGTCCGGGATTGGCTGCTCGACGAATCCCGTCCGGCTCCGCCCCGGACCGAACTGGCGGCCGCGGTCCGCGGCACTGCGCGAGCGCTCGCCGCGGCAGCGCCCGGACATTCGGTGGAAGTCCGGGTGCCGCCGTTCGTGGCCGTGCAGTGCATAACGGGCCCGCGGCACACCCGTGGCACCCCGCCCAATGTCGTGGAAACCGATCCCCGGACCTGGCTGCTGCTGGCAACCGGGCTCCAAGACCTCGCCGCGGCCGTCGCGGCCGGGCAGGTGGAGGCATCCGGTAGCCGGGCCGCCGAGATCGACCGCTGGCTGCCACTGGTTCCCATACGCCCCGACGAGGGTGCGTCGTGAAACGAATCGCCTGGTCAACCCCCCGCTGATGCGCGAAGGGGGGACCAGCTCCTAGAGTGGAGGCCGTGTCCGTGCTCGCCGCACCCAGCCCTGTCCTCGCAGTACCGGGAGCCGTCGCGGCCCCGGCCGGTACTCCGGACGAGTCCGTCCCCTGGCATTACGGCGATCCCCTGGGCGAACAGCGGGCCGCTACCGAGCGGGTCGCGATCGTGGACCGTTCGCACCGTTTCGTACTCACCGTCACCGGCGCCGAACGACTCAGCTGGTTGCACACCATCACCAGTCAGCACATCGCCGAACTGGGCGACGGCCGTTCCGCCGAGAATCTGGACCTCGATCTCAACGGCCGCGTCCTGCATCATTTCGTCTTGACCGAACTGGACTCGACGGTGTGGATCGATACCGAGGCCGACCGGGGTCCCGGGCTACTGGATTTCCTCACCAAGATGGTGTTCTGGGCCGACGCCCGGCCGCAGGCGGCGGCCGATCACGCCGTGCTGAGCCTGATCGGTCCGCGCACCGGCACCCTGACCGGCGTGCTCGGAATCGACCGGCTGCCCGACACCTACGAGGCGCTCGCGGTGCCCGGCGGTGGGTTCCTGCGCCGGATGCCCTGGCCGACCGCCGACTCCTTCGACCTGATCCTGCCCCGCGAGCAGCTGATGTCGCGGTGGAGCGAGCTCACCGCCGCCGGCGCCGAACCGGCCGGATCGTGGGCCTACGAGGCGCTGCGGGTGGCCGCCGTCCGGCCGCGGATCGGGCTCGACACCGACGATCGCACCATTCCGCACGAGGTGAACTGGATCGGCGGGCCCGCCGAATACGGAGCCGTCCATCTCGACAAAGGCTGCTATCGCGGCCAGGAAACCGTGGCGCGGGTGCACAATCTCGGCAAACCACCGCGCCGCCTGGTCCTGCTACACCTGGATGGATCCGCCGACGAGCGGCCCGCGCCGGGCGAACCGGTCACCGCGGGCGGCCGGGCGGTCGGCGTCCTCGGTACGACGATCGACCACTACGAACTCGGTCCCATCGCCCTGGCCCTGATCAAACGATCGGTACCCGCCGACACCCAGCTCACCGTGGGCGCCACGGCCGCCGCCATCGACCCCGATTCGGTGGTCGCCGACGATGCCCCGCAGGCCGGCCGCCGCGCCGTCGAACGGCTCCGTGGCCGCTGACCGGCCGCCGACGATGAGCCGAGAGGAGAAGGTCATGCGGGCCGGCACTATCGGGCAGGTACTGGCTGTATGCGTGGTGCACGACGATCTGACGGTCCCGGGCCGGGTCGGGCGCAGCGCGATCGACAAACGACCGGTGCCCGGACGGGTCCGGGCCGGCCGACTCGGCCTGGACGGCGATCACGTGTGCAACACCCGCGACCACGGTGGCGTCCACCAGGCGGTCTACGGCTATGCCGAGGAAGACGCACTGACCTGGTCGGCCGAACTCGGCCGTCCCCTCGCACCCGGCTGGTTCGGGGAGAACCTCCGCATCTCCGGGCTCCCGCTCAGCGACGCGGTCGTCGGCGCGCGCTGCGCCATCGGTGGCGCGGTGTTGGAGGTCAGCGCGCCCCGGGTACCGTGCGCCACCTTCGGGCACTGGTCCGGCGAACGCCAGTGGGTGCGCCGCTTCACCCTCGCGGCGCACACCGGGTGCTATTTCCGGGTCCTGACCGAAGGTGAGGTGGCTGCCGGCGATCCGGTCGAGGTCGTCCATGTCCCCGACCACGGCATCACCGTGCGCGATGTCTTCACCGGTACCGACCCCGAACGACTCGAATACCTGCTCGCCGCCGAACCCACCGTTTCCGACGAGATCCGGGCCCAGGTCGCCCGGCACACCCGGCGCCGCACGACCACCGCGGCGGACGGCCCGGCCACCGAGCCGGAGGCGATCGGATGAGCGCCGATCTGGTCGAGGTGGTGCGCTCCGGATTCCGGGAATGTGTGCACCGGGGCTCGGTGGTGATCCTCGGACCGGACGGTGAACCGGCCTTCGAAACCGGCTCGGTCCACGTACCGATCTATCCCCGCTCCACCAACAAACCGCTGCAAGCGCTCACCCTGCTGAAACTCGGCTTCGAACCGCTCGACGGCGCGGAACTGGCCATCGCCACCGCTTCACACACCGGCGAACCCGAACACATCGCACTGGTCGAGCGACTGCTGGATCGGTTCGGCTTCGGCGAGGACGATCTCGCCTGCCCGCCCGACCTCCCCGGCGACGAACAGACCCGGGCCGGGGTGCTGTCCCGCGGGGAGAAACCCGCGAAGCGGTATATGAACTGCTCCGGCAAACATGCCGCCATGCTGGCGACCTGCGCACTGAACGGCTGGCCGGTCACGGGCTACACCGAAACCGGCCATCCGCTACAGCAGGCCGTGCTGGCCCAGATCGTCGAAAGTACGGGTGAACCGGAAACCGACCTGGGGATCGACGGCTGCGGATTGCCCATCGTCCCGGTATCGCTGACCAATCTCGCGCGCGCGTTCGCGACCCTGGCCACGGCCGCCGACGGCACCCCCGAACACCGGATCGCCGCAACGTTGCGCGCGCATCCGTGGGTGATCTCCGGCACCGGCGGTCCCGACCTGGCCACCATGAATGCCGTCCCGGATCTGATCTGCAAAATCGGTGCGGACGGTGTGCACGCGGGAGCGCTACCGGACGGCCGCGCCTTCGCCTACAAAATCGACGACGGCGCCGACCGCGCCAGAATCCCGCTGACCATGGCAGTCCTGCAGCATATGGGTGTCGGCTGGTCGGACGAACTGGCAGCACTCGCGGCCCCACCCGTTCTGGGCGGCGGCAGCCGAGTGGGTGTGATACGCGCCATACCCGGTGCTGTCGCGCCTGGGGACTGAGCGGCGAAACATCGGCAAACCGGTCGGTTGATCCGGTGGATAGCCGACTCGTGGAAGCGCGACGGCCGGACACGCGCTAAAGTGTCTGTCAGGAAGATATTAATTCGAACGGGGCCGCCACCAATCCCCAGGCCGCCCCGCTGTGACGCGAGGGGGTCAGCCATGGGCCGTGGCCGGGCTAAGGCAAAGCAGACCAAGGTTGCACGCGAGCTGAAATACAGCTCGCCGTCGACCGACTTGGCGAGCCTTCAGCGCGAGCTTTCCGGTAGTGACAACGCCCATCGTGGTGGTGTCCTCTCGGATGAGCACGACGCGGACGACTCGTTGCCCAAGTGGGACGACGACGACAGCTACGACAGCTGGCGCCGCTGACCGGATGAATACGCTCGGGGGAGGCTGCAGGGCCTCCCCTTCGGCCGTTGACGCCGGTTCGCGCCGTTTCCTGCCGGGTTGCCCGGCGGTGGGCGACGTGAACCGGCGACCCGGTCCGGAACGCAGCATCTGATCACGCGGCGTCGGTGCAGGACGAACGGGCGGCCCACCGGGCCGTCGGCTCGTCGGTCGGTGTCTTCTTCTCGCGCGCCCGGATTCACCCGGGCGGTATTCGGAATCCCCGGTGCACGATCCGCGATCGAACATCTTCACGCACCCGATCTCCCCCGCGGAAACACAACGGCCGGAACGCCTTCACACCGAAGACGAACCGGCCGCAGCGGTTTCCACGCGATCAGAATCGCGGATGATCTCCCAGCAGTACCGCACGCGGAGCATCCGCATCCTTGGCCTTCTTCACAGTGCCCAGCGTCCAGCATTCGATATGGCGAGCCGTCAGCACCGCCAGCGCGCGATCGACATCTTCGGGCGCGACCACGGCGACCATTCCGACGCCCATGTTGAACGTCTTCTCCATCTCCACGCGCTCGACCCGGCCGCGCTGCGCGATCATCTTGAAAACCGGCGCCGGATTCCAGGTTCCGCGATCCAGTTCGGCCACCAGCCCGGCGGGCAAAACCCTGGCAAGGTTCGCGGCCAGACCGCCGCCGGTGATATGCGAGAAGGTCCGCACATCGGTCTCGGCGATCAGCGCCAGGCAATCCTTGGCGTAGATCCGGGTCGGCTCCAGCAATTCCTCACCGAGGGTGCGGCCGAACTCCTCCACATGCCCTGTCAACGCCATCCGGTCGATCTCGAGCAGCACCTTGCGCGCCAGGCTGTAGCCGTTGGAATGCAGGCCGGACGAGCCCATGGCGATCACCACATCGCCGGGCCGCACCCGATCGGGTCCGAGCAGGTCATCGGCCTCGACAACCCCGACCCCGGTCGCCGACAGATCGTAATCCTCGGCACCCATCATTCCCGGATGCTCGGCCGTCTCACCGCCCAGCAGTGCACAGCCGGCACGCACGCATCCCTCGGCGATACCCGCGACCAGCTCGGCCACCCGCTCCGGTACCACCTTGCCGACGGCGATGTAATCCTGCAGGAACAACGGTTCCGCCCCGCACACCACCAGATCGTCGACAACCATCGCCACCAGGTCCAGACCCACGGTGTCGTGTTTGTCGAGCGCCTGCGCCACCGCGATCTTCGTCCCGACCCCGTCGGTCGACGAAGCGAGCAGCGGCTCCCGGTAGCTCTTCTTCAGCGCGAACAATCCGGCGAAACCACCGATCCCGCCCTGCACCTCGGGGCGGCTCGCCTTACGCGCCAGCGGGGCGAACAACTCGACAGCCCGGTCACCGGCCTCGATATCCACTCCAGCTGCGGCATAGGACGCACCGGCACCGGTGGGGTTCTGCTCAGTCATTGTCGGGGAAAGCTCCAAACCGAATCCGTGGATAATTGCCTGCTCAGAGTTTATGGCGTCGCCCTGGAGCGCGGGGGGCCGGGCTGTGTTTATTTTCCGGCGCGCACAGCGCCGCAGGGTCCGACCCGGTCGGATCTCGATGGCGAACGGGATCCGACCGGGGTAGCCGCGAGGCGGAAATCCGAACATGCCGGGCCGGTCCCCGGGGCCCTGGCCAATCTGCTCACCGCGAGTCGAGCGTCGGCACCGGCCGTAACCGGCCGAGTCTGGTAAAGACCCTGAACGGTCCCGGGCGGAGGCTTTCGAGGCGCTAGCCCGAAATCGAGCTGAGCATGCAGATCATCTGGTTCAACGGGTGGATGACATCGAAACAATTGTCCGTGGCGACGGATTCGGCAGGCACCGCGGCCGGCGCTTCGAGCGGAAGCGGGGCCGCGGTGGCGGCTCCCGTGCCGACCAGAGCTGCGGCGCCGACCAGGGCGGCCATAAGGGTTCCACGTACTGTGAACATTCAAACTCCTGAAGCATCGTTGTGTAGCCCCCTGAACATAGCGGACCCGTTTCGCTCCGATGGTCCGAACTGCGCTGCGCCCGAACGGGAAACACCACCTCGCCGCTCACTTGCTCGCGATCCGGCACGTAGCGGCGGTTGCGCAGCGGGGCGAAGCACCGCTCACCGGCGAAAAGATGTCAGGGCTGGGAAGTCGTTCCGGCACGTTTCCCGCCGCGAGCGACACACCACTCACCTTCGCGATCGGACCTGCGGCCACCGATGCGCGGCATTCAACCGAACGGACAGGACGCAGCCTCGGCCGCACACCGATCGATCGGCATGCGGCGTACACCGAGCCGCCGGAACTTCACCGGGGCAGTACTCCCGCCGGTAACGGAAGTGGGACCCGAGACGCGCTCAGGGGCGGCTGAGAGCGCTCGCGTTGGCATTCTCGGTGAGCACCCGCGACTGCGAGCGACCACCGAATTCGAGCAGGTTCTTACCGATCGCCGCCTCCGTGGGCAGCGGAATCGGGTAGTTGCCGTCGAAACACGCACAGCACAGCCGCGTACGGGGCTGTTCGGTGGCGGCGACCATACCGTCGATCGAGATATAGCCGAGGGTGTCGGCGCCGATGGAGCGGCGTACCCCCTCCACCATGTCGTGCATGGCGTCCGGGTCCGCGGGCAGGCCTTCGGCGTCGTCGGGGTCGATGCCGGCGTTGTTGGCGACCAGTTCGGCACGGGAGGCGAAATCGATCCCGTAGAAACACGGCCATTTCACCGGCGGGGAGGCGATCCGGACATGGATCTCCAGGGCGCCGGCTTCGCGCAGCATGCGGATGAGGGCGCGCTGTGTGTTGCCGCGGACGATCGAATCGTCCACCACGATGAGGCGTTTGCCACGGATCACTTCGCGCAGCGGGTTGAGTTTCAGCCGGATACCGAGCTGGCGGATGGTCTGGCTGGGCTGGATGAAGGTGCGGCCGACGTAGGCGTTCTTCATCAGCCCCTGCCCGTAGGGCAGTCCGGATCCCTGCGCGTATCCGACGGCCGCCGGAGTGCCGGATTCGGGAACGGGGATGACCAGGTCGGCGTCGATCGGGTGTTCGGCGGCGAGCCGGCGGCCGATATCGACCCGGGTGGCGTGGATCGAACGCCCGGAGATGGCGCTGTCGGGCCGGGCCAGGTACACGTACTCGAAAACGCAGCCCTTGGGTTCGGGATTGGCGAATCGCGAGGAACGGACACCGTCGGCGTCGATGGCGAGCAATTCACCCGGTTCGATCTCGCGGACGAACGAAGCGCCGACGATATCGAGCGCGGCGGTTTCGCTGGCGACCACCCAGCCACGTTCCAGCCGGCCCAGCACCAGCGGGCGGACACCGTGTGGATCACGGGCGGCGTAGAGGGTGTGCTCGTCCATGAAGGTCAGGCAGAAGGCACCGCGCACCGTGGGCAGCAACTCCATGGCGGCCTGTTCGATACTCGAATCCGCGGACGCGTGCGCCAGCAGCGCGGTCATCACATCGGAGTCGGAGGTCGCCGAAACCGCTCCGGGACGGCCGGGGCCTGCGACCAGGCCCAGTTCGCGTGCCCGGTCGGCCAGTTCGGCGGTATTGACCAGGTTGCCGTTGTGACCGAGCGCGAGCCCGGAGCCCACGGCGGTCGTGCGGAAGATCGGCTGGGCGTTTTCCCAGGTGGTGGCTCCGGTGGTGGAGTATCGGCAGTGGCCGACGGCGACATGGCCGGGCATGGCGGCCAGCGTCTGCTCGTCGAATACCTGGCTGACGAGGCCCAGATCCTTGAAGACCAGCACCTGGGAGCCGTCGGAAACGGCGATACCGGCCGCTTCTTGTCCGCGGTGCTGCAGGGCATAGAGGCCGTAGTAGGTGAGTTTGGCCACGTCCTCCCCGGGAGCCCAGACTCCGAAGACTCCGCATTCCTCGCGGGGCGGATTCTCGGTCTCGTCGGTTGCGGTGGGATTGCTGACAGCCGGTCGGTCGGCGTGGGTCACCGTGCGCTCCCTGGTAGGGCGGGTGTGGGGGCACTCGACATTCTACGGGTGTGTCACGCTTGCGCGTCACCGGATCAGCACTCCGGCAGCAAGCGGTATCGCGGCCCTCGCCACCTGGCGCGCACCGGGGCGGCCGGTCGGTCCAGCAAACCGTCATACCCAGTTAACCCCCCTTTCACCTGCTGAAACAGCGTGTGTCCGGGCCATCTCGGCCGTCTCGGCACCTGATCGAGCCGCGCACCGGCACCGCCGGGCCATAATCCCCCGGCACCGCCGGGCGCAACGTGGGCGATATCACCCGGTCGGGCACCGGGTGCACCGATAGCGGCCGTGGTTCATCTGGCGCGGCCGAGCAGCCGCCCGCCGGGCGGCAGATAACTGTCCACTTCCGCGCCCAGGTCTTTGGCGGCCGTGGCGATATCGGCCGGGGCGAGCCGCACCGTGACGACGAAGGGAGAACCCGCGGTGGCGCGCCGGTCCCAGGGTGGGGAGAACTCCAGATCCAATCCGATCGCCAACTCGATCTCCCCGCCCGCGCGGATGGCCGTGAAACTCAGATTCGGTTCGGTGAAGGCCAACCGGGCCGGACCGTCCGCCGGTTCGCCACTCGGCCCGGCTTCGTCGGCGACCCGTCGTAGCCAGTCCGCCAACTCGACCGTGTCGTCCAGGCTCAACGCCTGCCACCGGAAGGACCAGTTCCCGGCCGGGCAGTTCGCGGTGCCCGCTATCACCAGCCAGCTGTACCGGATTCGCGGATCGATATGGTCCGGAAACTGGTATCCGGCAATGGTCAGTCCCACACCGTATCCATCGCTGTCGATCAATCTCACCGGCGCAGTGTTTCATCATCGGGGCGATCGCGCCCGGGGTCGGCGGCGAAGACGCGGTGCTCGCCGCCGATCACCTCGCCACCGGTGGTGCCGGCGATCTCGGTGACCGTGCGATCACTCGGGCTACACTGCCGCTCACAACTGTTGGACGCCGATCGACGCGAATTGGGCGGGATGAACCGTACCGCCGCGCATTTAGGATGCGACCGAAGTGGATCTGACGAACCTCGTCGCGCTCGGGACGAACATGCCCGCGTCGAGGTTGATGGAAGTGGCGCGTACGACGCTCACCGACACCGCCCACGCACTCGCCCGCAGAGGGACGTCGCCACAGTATCTCCGCGCATCCGCCGGCATCCGAACGCACGCGACCACGATGACCACCGTGGACCGAATCGCACTGCGCGAACCACTTTACGACCCATACCGGCTGTATCCGGCAGGCAGCGGGCCCGACAGCGTTCTGGCCGGTGTCGGTAACCCTGCCGCAGATCGCCGACTGAGCCGACTGCTCGACCGAAACCCCTGCATGATCTTCGACGTCGACGGCCCCATCTGCTCGGTATTCGCCGGGCTCCCCGACTATGTAGTGGCCGCCCGAATGCGAGCATCACTGGACCTTCCCTTTCCCCGCTCCATCGCCACCGCGAACGACCCGTTCAAGGTGTTGCGCTACGCCGCGAGTTTCGGCGACGAGTGGGGCCGGAAGGCAGAGCGCTTACTCTCGGAACTGGAGGTCGAGGCCATGGGTAGTGCGCGCCCCACCCCCGGCGCCGCGGACCTTCTCCGGGCCAACCGCGCCCGCGGTGGGATCAACCTCATGCTCAGCAACAACAGCGTCGCCGCCATCGACCGGTATCACCTGCGCGAGGGCACACAACACCTTGTCGACGGTAACTACAGTCGTGGCGCGGTCGCTGCCAACGCCCACCACATGTCCGCGCTCAAACCCGGGGCGTTCGCGTTCGAACGCGCCATAGCCGACAAGGGAGTCTCCCCCAACGAATGTATCTATATCGGCGATTCCACGACCGATATACAAGGCGCGCATCGAGCGGGCATGCCCGTGATCGCTTTCGCCGACAAACCCGGCAAGATCGAAGCATTCGCCCCGTTCGAGCCGGATGTGATCGTCACAGAGATAGCGGCGGTCCAGCGCGCGATGTCATCGAGGGCCTGAGTCCCGGCCGGCGGGGAGAGTTCCGCGACAGCGGGACAGCACAACGCCGCCCGCGTTGACCACCCAATGCAGCAGCGCGGGCGCGGTGGCGCTTCCCGCGCGCCGGTTCAGGGCGCCGAAGATCAGGCCGGCGATGCCGGTGAGCGCGACAGTGCCCCCGACGTTGTCGCCTGCGGCGCGGGCCGGACGAACATGCCAGAGCCCGAAGACCGCGGCACCCGCGACGCCACCGACCCCGGTTCCGAATTCTTTGTCCAGCAAGGGGTTCAACGTGGCCCGGAAGATCAGTTCCTCGGCGTAGACGGTACCGAGGGGGATGTGCACACCGACCCATCCCGCGGTGCTCACATCCGGAGCGCGATCATCGGAGTTGCCGAATGCCCTGTGTGGCCGGGGAATCAGCAAGGCTGCCGCACACCCGGTCGCGACGATACCGACGCACACTGTTCCATACCGGATGCCGCGGCCGGAGATCCAGTTCGGGTGGCCGTCGAACATCAGCGCGTAGCCGGTGGCGACCAGGGCATTGGCGACGGTACGGCCACGACGGTCGAGCTCCAGGGACGGCAGCAACCAGTTGTTCCAGAGCAGCGGCGCGGCGACAGCGGCAAGGGTCCGGGCCTTCACTTCACTTCCCGCTCGTAGGCTTCGTACGCTTCGATTTCGAGTCTGATCCGTTCCGCCAGTTCAGGATTCCAGTCCGGTGGCCGGGTGACCGCGGCCCAGCCGTCCAGTACCAGACTGCCGTACCGGTGGCCGTGACCGTCCCGGACGCCCTGCGCATTGGTGAGATCCGCGCTGACCTGCCAGAAGGTGACCAGCGGTACCCAGCGCATCCGCGGCGAGACATCGGAGCCACGCGGTTCGGACAACCAATCCGGCCGAGAGAGGATGAGATCCGGTGACCACCAGACGATCGGGTCGGAGGCGTGCTGTAGATAGGCGATGCGTGGCGCCTGCCATTCCGGGCCGGGGCGGGCCAGATCGTCGCGGTCCCCGGCGAACCGGATCACCAGGCCGTCCGCGTAGACCGGTTCGGTCTCCGGCGATCCCGGATCACGCCGGCTCACGAACTGCTGCCAGAGGCGATTGGAGTTGGGCGGACCCACCCACAGGGCACCGTCCACCTTCTCCCGCAGATCGGCCAGCCCGTCGAACGCGCTCTCGGACCCCTGGGAACCGAGACTTTCTCCGTACACCAGCAGCTTCGGCCTGGCTTCGGCCGGACGGGTCAGGGTGTGCCGGTACACCGCATCGAACAGTTCCCGGCCGGACGCGGCGACTTTGTCGCGATCGGCCAGAAACGACAGCGCGCTGGGCAGGTACGAGTATTGAGTGGCTACGAGGGCCGAATCTCCTCCGTACATGTACTCGATCGCGTTGGCGGCCATGGAATTGACCCAGCCGGTACCGGTGGTGGTGACCACGACCAGCGCCTTGCGGTCGAAGGCTCCGGTTCTTTCCAGTTCGGCGACTGCCAGGTCGGCTTGGCTCATCTTCGTGTCCTCGACCGATTCCAGTCCGACATAGGCGCGGATCGGTTCCTTCGCGGGCCGGCCGGTGACCCAGGAGATGCGTTGGGCGTTCGGACCGTGTGAAACGAACCAACGGCCCTCGAACCCGAGAGTCTCCCAGGGAGCCAGAGACTCCGGACTGCCGGAGCGTTCGGGGAGAAAGGGCGGTGCAGCATATTCGGAGGTGTGATCGTTGCGCACACTGAACGCCGAGTTGGCGGCAGCGAAGAAGGCGCGGGACGCGACGCCGTTGAACAGGGTCACCACCAGCAGCACCAGAACCAGGAACCCCGCCGAGGGGGCCAGCTCCCGCGGAATCTTCACCCAACGGTTGAGTTCCCGGGCCAGGTACAGGATCAGTTCCCGCACGGTGCGATAACACGCGACCACCAGCACCCCGACCGTGACGCTCAGGCCGCCGGTCCGCAGATACGCGGGCGTGCTGGTGCCTTCCATGCCCATCAGCGCGGTGATCTCACGCTGCCAGTTCGCCGACTGCACCAGCATGTAACCGGCGCTCACGATGGCCGTGACCAACACGGCGGACTTCACGGCATACCGCGTCCAGGTGGGCGGGGACGGGATACGGGTGAGCCGGGGCCGCACCCACAGGCGGAACAGCCATTCCAGCAGACAGCCGACTCCGTAACCGATGGCCGCGTTGATCCCGCTGATCAGCCCCTGGAACATCCAGTCGCGCGGAAGCAGCGACGGTGAGACCGACAGGGCGAAGAACACCGTCGCGACCACCAGACCCACATAGTTCAGATCGATGATCCGCTCGGTCCGCCGGACCACAATGACACATCGCCGCCGCAACCTGGTCACGGAGTCGGCGGTTTCCAGCACCTGTCCAGTATGGCTGGCGAGACCGGCGCCGGAGGGTGGCCCGGGTCACCTCCGGCGCGCCAGCCGCGGACCGCGGTCAGGTGTGACTGCCGAACAGCGCGGGCAGCGTGCCCTCGTGCGCGGTGCGCAGCTCGGCCATCGGGACCGAGAACTGACCCTGCACCTCGATCGAATCCGACCCCTGGTCCACGACGCCGATACGCACCCAGGGCAGTTCCCGCGCGGTGCACATGCGGGTGAAGCGGGTTTCCTCCGAGCGCGGCACCGCGACCAGAACGCGGCCCGCCGATTCGGAGAACAGCGTGACGAACGGGTCGGCGTCCTCGGGCAGCAGGATCCGGCAGCCGGTCTCACCGGCCAGCGCGGCCTCGACCACGGTCTGGGCCAGCCCGCCCTCCGACAGATCGTGGGCGGCGCTGATCATGCCGTCACGCGAACCCGCGGTGAGGACATCGGCGAGCAGCTTCTCCCGATCGAAATCGACCTGCGGCGGCAGCCCACCCAGATGCCCGTGGGCCACCTGGGCCCAGACCGAACCGCCGAATTCGTCGCGGGTGTCGCCCAGCAGGATCAGTGTCTCCCCCGGTTCCAGGCCGAGCCCAGTGGGGATCCGGCGGTGGACGTCGTCGATGACACCCAGCACGCCGACGACCGGTGTCGGGAGGATGGCGTTCTCGCCGGTCTGGTTGTAGAAACTGACGTTGCCGCCGGTCACCGGGATACCGAGTTCCACACAGCCGTCGGCCAGACCGCGCACGGCCTGCTGGAACTGCCACATCACGCCGGGATCCTCCGGCGATCCGAAGTTCAGGCAGTTGGTGACCGCTGTCGGGGTGGCACCGGTGGTGGCCACGTTGCGATACGCCTCGGCCAGCGCCAGCCGCGCGCCGGTGTAGGGGTCGAGCTTGGTGTAGTGACCGGAAGCGTCGGTGGACAGGGCGATACCGCGGCCGGTCTCCTCGTCGATGCGGATCACCCCGGCATCGGCCTGCTCGGCGAGCACCGTGTTACCGCGTACGTAGCGGTCGTACTGTTCGGTGATCCAGCGGCGGCTGCACAGTTGCGGGCTGGCCACCATCTTCAGCAGGGTTTCGCGCAGTTCCTCGGCGGTCTTGGGCCGGGGCAGGGTATCCGGGGTATCGGCGTTCAGCGCGTCCTGCTCGGCGGGCCGCTGCACCGGGCGCTCGTACACCGGGCCCTCGTGCGCGACGGTACGCGGCGGTACGTCGACCACGGTCTCGCCGTGCCAGGTGACCTCCAGCCGCTCACCGTCGGTCACCTCGCCGATCACGGTGGCGAGTACATCCCATTTCGCGCAGACCGCGAGGAACGCGTCCACGTTCTCCGGGGTCACCACCGCGCACATCCGCTCCTGCGATTCGCTGGACAGGACCTCCGCGGGGGTCATATCGGCGGCGCGCAGCGGTACCCGGTCCAGTTCGATCCGCATTCCGCCGTCTCCGGCCGCGGCCAGTTCGGAGGTCGCGCAGGACAGTCCGGCGCCGCCGAGATCCTGGATACCCACGACCAGGCCGGCGTGGTACAGCTCCAAGCAGCATTCGATCAGGACCTTCTCGGTGAACGGGTCGCCCACCTGGACGCTCGGCAGCTTCTTGCGGCCGGTCCCGGAATCGTCGCCGGAGAAGGTGTCCGAGGCGAGCACCGAGACACCGCCGATACCGTCGAGCCCGGTCCGCGCGCCGAAGAGGATGATCTTGTTGCCGGCGCCGGAGGCGAAGGCCAGATGCAGATCCTCCACCCGCATGACCCCCGCGCACAGCGCGTTCACCAGCGGATTCCCCTGGTACGAGGCATCGAACACGGTTTCGCCGCCGATATTGGGCAGGCCCAGCGAGTTGCCGTAGCCCCCGACCCCGCGCACCACGCCGTCCAGTACCCGCCGGGTATCGGCGGCATCGGCGGCACCGAACCGCAGCTGGTCCATGACCGCGATCGGGCGCGCGCCCATGGCCATGATGTCGCGAACGATCCCGCCGACCCCGGTCGCCGCGCCCTGATACGGCTCGACGTAGGAGGGATGGTTGTGGCTCTCCACCTTGAAGGTCACGGCCCAGCCGTCACCGATATCGACCACACCGGCGTTCTCCCCGATACCGGCGAGCATCGCCGAACGCATCTCCTCGGTGGTCGTTTCACCGAAGTAGCGCAGATGCACCTTCGAGGACTTGTAGGAACAGTGCTCGCTCCACATGACCGAATACATGGCGAGCTCGGCATCGGTGGGCCGGCGTCCGAGAATATCCCTGATCCGGGCGTATTCGTCGTCCTTGAGGCCGAGCTCGGCGTACGGCTGCGGCGTATCCGGAGTGGTGGCGGCGGTGGCGACCGTATCGACCTGCTCAGTCACGGGGGTACCAGGATCCTTTCGTAGGTTGGCGCGCCGACGCGCGCGAGCTCCGGCCCTCCGGTCTCCCGCCGCGGCCGCGGCAGGTGGCATCGATGCCACGGTTCGGTCGGAACGGGGGCCTCGGCGGCGGGGCCCCGACAGAGTTGATCCAGCACGAATCCTACGTCCACCTGCGCCGCACCGATTACCGACCCCATCGCCGGAAAACCCCGGGTCCGGCAGTCCGGTCCCGGACCGCCGGACCCGGACCTACGGAGCCAGGAAAGCCGCCAGCGCCGCCGCGTAGGCGGTGATATCCGCGGCGCCCATCAGCTCGCGCGCCGAATGCATGGCCAGCTGCGGGGCACCCACGTCCACCGTCGGCATCCCGGTGCGTGCCGCCGTCATCGGGCCGATGGTCGAACCACACGGCAGGTCGGCGCGATGCACATAACGCTGCATCGGGACCCCGGCCCGGTCACACGCCAGTGCGAACGCCCCGGCCCCCACCGCGTCGGTGGCGTAGCGCAGATTCTGGTTGACCTTCAGTACCGGGCCACCGTTGATCGCGATCCCGTGCGAGGGTTCGTGCCGCTCCGGATAGTTGGGATGGGTGGCATGCGCCATATCCCCGGACGCGCACACCGATCCCGCGACCGCGGCCAGGAACTCGGCGCGACCGCCACCCCGGGCCAGCACGATCCGCTCCAGCACCGTCGGCAGCAGCTCCGACTGCGCACCCCGGTCCGACTGGCTACCGACCTCCTCGTGATCGAAGACAGCCAGCACCGGCACGGCAGCCCCCGGATTCCCGACCGCGGCGCGGAAAGCGTGCAGACCCGCATAGCAGGTGCCCTGGTTGTCCAGCCGCGGTGCGCTGATCAGGTCCCGCGCCGCGCCGATCACCCGGCTCGGCGCCAGATCGTGGGTCATCAACTCCCAGCCCAGCACCGCTCCGGGATCCACTCCCGCCGTCTCGGCCACATAGTCCAGGAACGAAGCGGGTTCACTGCCCACACCCCAGATCGCGTTCACATGCCGCTGCGGATCCAGCGTCACCCCGCGCCGGTCCTCGGACAGATGGATGGCCAGCTGCGGCACGCGCAGGATCGGTTCGTCGATCCGGACGAGCCGCTCGCCCAGCCCGGCCCCCTCCCGCACACTCAGCCGACCGGAGATCCCCAGCTCCCGATCCAGCCACGAGTTCAGCCAGGCGCCGCCGTACGGCTCCAGCCGCACCAGCTGCCACCCCGCGACACTCAGATCGGGATGTTGTTTGACCCGCAGGTTCGGGCTGTCGGTATGTGCGCCCACCACCCGGAACGGCCCCGCCTGCTCCGGATCCGCCCAGGCCACCAGGGACCCCCCTCGTACGACGTAGTAGCGGCCCCCGGTGTCCGGCCATGCCCGGGTCTCGTCCAGCCGGACGAACCCCTGGCCGTCCAACTCCTCGGCGATGGTCCGGCAGACATGGAACGGCGAAGGCGACGCATCGATGAACTCACACAACCCGGCGGCCGAAGCCGCGACAGCAGAACTCGGCATGCAGTGACCCTAAGCGCGCGTGCCCGCCCGAAGGACAGGTACCTCACCACACGAGTCCACCTGCGACCCGAACCACCCATGGCCACAGGCAACCCGAACCACACAAGTCCGCATGCCGACCGGAAACGTCGAATGCCACCGCAACCAGCATGAGTCGAGATGCTTACGAGACACCTCGAAGAGTTGAGGCCCGTCTCGCCTTGACCGGAGGTGCTCAACCGTCGCATTCCACGGACTGCCGACCGCACGTCGCATGAGCCGAAGGCTCGAGTCCCGAGACCTGAACGGCGAGACTTCGGGGGCTCGACCCCGGGCGCGCCAGCGCGCCGAAAACACAGCGCCTTCACGAGCAACTCCGCCCAGTCACCTCCGTGAGCAACCCCGCAGTAAGGCACGAACACCAACCCGTCCGCGAAGATGCTGTGTCTTCGGCCGCCGCCTGCGACGTCACCGGGTCCAGGCCCGGAGGTCCCGCCGGTGCGGCCCGGCGACTCCCGCCCGTTGGCCTATACGACCGGGCCTATACGACCGCAACGACGGGGACAGGCCTCGAGGAGTTCGCCGCATTCGGCGCAGAGAGTGTGCGGCTGTTCCGAGAGAATCGGATGCGGGGTCGGCAGGTGGCCGCCCCCGACCCGCCCTCACGGATCAGGACACGACCAGCGCGTCCAGCACGGACAGGAACAACCCCAGCCCGTCATCGCTCGGGCCGGTCAACGCCTCCGTCGCGTGTTCCGGGTGCGGCATGAGCCCCACGATGCGCTTGTTCTCCGATGCGATACCCGCGATCGAACGCTGCGAGCCGTTGGGGTTGTCGCCCGCGTAGCGGAAGACCACCCGGCCTTCACCTTCGAGCTCGTCGAGGACCGACTGCGGGGCCTGATAGCGGCCCTCCCCCGATTTCAGCGGGACCAGGATCTGGGCGCCCGCGTCGTAGCGTGAGGTCCAGGCGGTATCGGTGGCTTCGACGCTCAGCCACTGGTCGCGGCAGATGAAGTGCAGGCCTTCGTTGCGGGTGAGCGCGCCGGGCAGCAGGCCTGCCTCGCACAGCACCTGGAAGCCGTTGCAGATCCCGAGGACCGGCATACCTTTTCCGGCGGCTTCGACGACCTCGCCCATCACGGGGGCGAATCGGGCGATGGCACCGCAGCGCAGATAGTCGCCGTAGGAGAACCCGCCGGGCACGACCACCGCGTCGACCCCTTTGAGGTCGGCGTCGCCGTGCCAGAGACTCACGGCTTCGGCGCCGGCCAGCCGGACCGCGCGGGCAGCGTCCACATCGTCGAGAGTGCCGGGGAAGGTGATGACCCCGATGCGGGCGGTCACGGGACGCGCACCACCTTCCAGTCCTCGATCACCGTGTTGGCCAGCAGCGATTCGGCGATGGCGGCGAGTTCGTCGTCGCCGACGTCGTCGCCGACCTCGAGTTCGAAGCGTTTGCCCTGCCGGACGTCGCTGACGCCTTCGAATCCCAGCCGCGGCAGGGCACCGGCTATGGCCTGCCCTTGCGGATCCAGGATCTCGGCCTTCGGCATCACCTCGACCACGACACGTGCCACGGGTTGCTCCTCACAAAAGGGGGATGAGCTGCGCCCGGCGTCGGCGCCGGGACGCGAATGGGATTACCTGAGCAGCCTAATTGCCCGGTGGCCGGACGGTCGCGGCGGGTGACCCAACATATGCGGGACTAGCCTTACGTGCATGCATGTAGCCCATTTCGGTCACTCCTGCGTACTCGTCGAACTGAACGGGAAGAAGATCCTCTTCGATCCCGGCGCCTTCTCGCACGGTTTCGAGGGCCTCACCGGACTGGACGCGATCGCCGTCACCCATCAGCATGCCGACCATATCGATCCGAACCGGATCGATCCGCTGATCGAGGCGAATCCCGGCGCGCGACTGCTGTCCGATCCGCAGACCGCCGAGCTCCGCGGTGGCGCCTGGGAAGCGCTGCACGCGGGCAATATCGTGGATCTCGACGGTCTGCGCATCACCGGCGGTGGTGGTCGGCACGCGGTGATCCATCCCGAGCTGCCGGTCGTCGACAACACCGTTTTCCAGCTGGGCACGGATGCGAACCCGACCCAGTTCGTGCATCCGGGCGATTCGCTGTGGGTTCCGTCCACCCCGGTCGATGTGCTGGCCGTCCCGGCCGCCGCCCCGTGGATGAAGATCAGCGAGGCGGTCGACTATCTGCGGTCGGTGGCGCCGCGGCTGGCTTTCCCGATCCATTACGGGATCATCGCCGAACCGGCGTGGGGCGTGTATTTCAGCCGCCTCGACGAGATGCGCAAGGCCGACACCGAATTCACGATCCTGCGGCCGGAGAACGCCGCCGAACTCTGAGCACCGGGTCAGCGGGTGTAGGTCGACAGGAACAGCGCCTCGGCGAGCGCCAAATGTTCGATCTCGCTCGGGTCGACGCTTTCGTTCGGTGCGTGGATCAGGCAGCGCGGCTCCTCGACGCCGAGCAGCATGATCTCGGCGTCGGGATAGGTGTCGGCGAAGACATTGCAGAGCGGGATCGAGCCGCCCTGCCCCTGCGTGGTCGCCGACCGGCCGTAGGACGCGGCCAGCGCGGCCTCCATCGCGGTGCGAGCGGGTCCACCGCGACCCGACCGGAACGCCGCCCCGGTCCCCTCCGGTTCCACGGTGAGCTGCGCCTGCCAGGGCGTGTGTGCTTCCAGGTGGGACAGCAGTGCCCGGTACGCGGTGTCGGGGTCGGTTCCGGGGGGAATCCGCAGGTTGAGGCGGGCCCGGGCCCGGGGTTGGACGGCGGCCGAGGAACCGACGACACCGGGTGCGTCTATCCCGAGCACCGTCAGCGCCGGCCGGGCCCACAACATATCGGCGACCGTCCCGTCACCGAGCAGACCGACACCGTCGAGCACGCCGGCGTCGGTCCGGAACTGTTCGGCCGGATACTGCACACCGGGCCAGGTCCCGGTGCCTGTCAGACCGTCCACGGTCGTGTTCCCGTGCTCGTCGCGCAGGGAACCCAGCAGCCGGATCAGGGCGGCCAGCGCGTCCGGGGCCGCACCCCCGTACATACCCGAATGGACCGGCCCGGCAAGGGTTTCCACCGTCACGACCACGTTCACATTGCCGCGCAGGGTCTCGGTGAAGGTCGGCACGCCCACGGCGAAGTTACCGCTGTCCAGCACCACGATCGCATCGGCGCGCAGCAGTTCCGGGTTCGCTTCGACGAACCGCTCCAATCCGCCGGTACCCTGCTCCTCCGAACCTTCCGCGACCAGCGTCACCCCGACCGGTAGGTCGGGACCCAGCGCCCGCAGCGCGGTCAGGTGGACGACCGTGTTGCCCTTGCAGTCGGCCGCTCCGCGGCCGTACCACCGGCCGTCCTTCTCCGTGAGCTCCCAGACCGGTGTGTGCCAGGCCGTCTCGTCGAGCGGCGGCTGCACATCGTAGTGACAGTAGAGCAGTACCGTCGGCGCGCCGGGTGGGGCGGGCCGGGAGGCGATGACCGCGGTGCTGCCGTCCGGGGTCTCGTGTAGCCCGGCATCGGTGAGCCCGGCCGCGACGAACGCGTCGGCGACCCAGCGGGCGGCCCGTTCGCACTCCTGCGCCGGGAACTGCCGTGGATCGGCGACCGAGCGGAACGCGACGAGTTCGGCCAGATCGGCGCGGGCCCGCGGCATCAATCCGGCTACCCGTTCGCGCAGTCCGGCGATGGCCGGACGGTCGGCGGAGATCATTGCTGTCACCTCGGTCGTCTCGTCGATCTTCCGGTACGCGCACCCGGGCCCCGGCGGTCCGAGGGCGGCGATCCCGTGCACCGACACCGTATCCCGGGTGGCGGTATCGCCGGTGTGCGCCGCCGGGTACGAGCGCGGGTCAGCCCGGATGCTCCGGTTCCGCGTCGCGCACCGGGCACGGAGCGGCGATCGCGCACGTTCCGCGGTCACAGAGGCGGCACAGCAGATCGGCGTTATCGATATCGGCGTGGAGACCGGTCAGCAGTTTGCCCAGCAGGGTGGCCAGAGTGTCGCGTTCGGATGCGTCCAGCGGGGTCAGCACCTGCGCCAACCCGTCGGCGCGCGCGGTGAGGATATCCGCGGCGGCCCGGCGGCCGCGCGCGGTGAGGCGGACCGCGATCTCGCGGCCCCGCCCGGGCCGGCGCTCCACGAGCTCCCGCCGCAGCAAGGTGTCGATCATGCGTGCCGCGGCCGGCTGGCTGGAACCCACCCGGCGGCCCAATTCGGTGCCGCTCAACCCGGGCGAACCGGCCAGGACCACCAGCGCCGCCGCCGCGCTCGCCCCGATGCCTGTGTCGTCGGCGACCCGTTCGAGCATCAGATCGGTGACCGCCAGGGCCGTGGCGCCGAGTATGTTCGCGGTCCGGCGATCATGCATGACTCATGCATAACACGGCGGCGGGGCCGCGTTCATTCCGATTTCCACCGCCGCCGTCCGGGAACTGGAATCCGCCGCCCCGCTATCGCCGAATGGGGGCGGCGGAGTCTCACGCCGCGCGTACCGCGCGAACCGGTTCCCAGTGGTACACCTCGCTGCGTGCTCCGTGGTCGAGCGCGAGATCCACGGCATCGAGCACCGCCTGCCGGGGGCCCGGCCGGCCCAACTGCGCGGCCGAGACGGCCAGCCGCAACACTCCCCCGCGCCGCGCGGTGCGGGCCGCGCCCAGTACCAGCGCGCGGCACCACCAGGGCTCGGCGCGAAACCCTTCGCCTATTCCGTACACCCGCGCCTTGCGCACCGCGTTGCGCTCCAGGTCGTGGATACCGGTCAGACCGAGCGAGAGCCGGAACCCGGCTTCGGGCAGGGCCGACAGCGCCCCGGCCGATACGTCCCAGCGGGGCGCGGCGAACAACCTGGTTCGCAGCCCGACCTGCTCCATGATCCGATCCGCCGCGGTCAGCCGCAGCAGCGCCTCGTGCCGGGGCAGCGTCGCGAATTCGGCCCGGCGCCGTCCGGTGGCGGCCTGGTCGTACCCGTGCAACACCACCGCGTCGCCACGACCGCGACGGCCACGCAACCACACCTGGGTGGTGGGGTCGTCGGTCAGCCGATATCCGGCCTTCAGGCGTGGCGCCACCAGCAGCGACAATCGCACCCCGCGCTGATCCATCTCCTCGGCGAATCCGATCGCCGCGTCCCGGGTGGCTTCCCGGACGCCCGACACCGAAACGAGCAGCTCAGCGTTCATATGTCGACAATGGCAGGCGCAGGTGTCCGTGACGTGCAATACCGATGACCGCCGCATGCAGGGCCGGTGACCGGCCCGTGCAATACCGATGACCGGGCGGCGAACATCCGGATACGACCGGATGGCAGCCCGGCCCGGCCTATTTCTCCCCGAGACCCACGGTGTCCAGCACCCAGGCGTACTCGAAGGCGACCTCGCGCCATTTCTCGTACCGCCCGCTGACCCCGCCGTGTCCGGCGCTCATCTCCGTCTTCAGCAGCAGCGGGGCATCGCCGGTTTTGGTGGCACGCAGTTTCGCGACCCATTTCGCCGGTTCCACGTACAGCACCCGGGTGTCGTTGATGCTGGTGATCGCCAGTATCGCCGGATAGTCCTGCGCCACGACGTTCTCATACGGCGAATACGATTTCATGTACTCGTAGACGTCCTTGTCCGCCAGCGGATTTCCCCACTCGTCCCATTCGATCACCGTCAACGGCAGCGACGGATCGAGGATCGAGGTGAGCGGATCGACGAACGGCACATTGGCCAGCACACCCGCGAAGAGCTCCGGCGCGATATTGGCCACCGCACCCACCAGCAGTCCGCCCGCGCTACCACCGTCGGCGATCATCCGATCCGGGGCGGTGACCCCGGCTTCCACGAGATGCCTTGCGCAGGAGACGAAATCGGTGAAGGTGTTCTTCTTGGTGAGGGTTTTGCCGTTCTCGTACCAGAGCCGGCCCATTTCGCCGCCGCCGCGCACATGGGCGACAGCGAAGACCATACCGCGGTCGAGCAGCGACAACCGCGATACCGAAAAGCCCGGATCCATGCTCGCCTCGTAGGAACCGTATCCGTAGAGCAGCAGGGGTTTCGGCCCCGCGACCCGATCGGTGTCGCGGCGGGCGACGATCGAGATGGGAATGCGGGTGCCGTCCTCGGTCACCGCCCAATCCCGGTGCTGCACATAGTCGTCGGCATCGTAACCGCCGAGCACCGGCTGCTCCTTGCGCAGCAGCAGGGCACCCGTCTCCACCACATAGTCGAAAACCTGGGTCGGGGTGATGAACGAGGTGAGACCGAGCCGCAGCGTCGGCTGATCCCATTCCGGGCACGACCCGAGCCCGGCGCTGTAGAGCTCCAGCTCGAATTCGAGCTCCCGCAGGTCGCCGTAGCCGTCCGCGGTCAGCGGCCATACCGCGACCCGGGACAGCGCCTCCCGGCGATAGCTGAGCACCAGTTGCCCGGCGAAGGCGTCGACATCCTCGAGCCGCACATCGTCGCGGTGCCCGATGAGGGTGCGCAGCTGTGCCGGGTCCTCGGCCGGGGCATCGGCGAGCACGAAATTCTCCGCCTTCACCCCGTCGACCACGTCGTTGTGCAGGATCAGGAATCGGTCCTGCCCCGCCACCACCGCGTGCTCCGCCGAATACTCGACCCCCTCGCGGCGGGGCAGCAGCACCCGGAACTCGCCGGTCGGATCGTCGGATTCCAGTACCCAGCCCTCGGTGGTGATCTTGGACCCCACCCAGATCATGAGGTATTTCTCCGACCTGGTGGCACCGACACTCACCCAGTAACGCTCATCCGGCTCGTGGAAGACCTGCACATCGGCGGACGAGGTATCGCCCAGCCGATGCCGCCACACGGTATCGGGTCGCCAGGATTCGTCGACGGTCTGATAGAAGACGTGGGTGCCGTCCAGCGACCAGGTCGCACCGGGGGCGGTACGTGGGATCTCGTCGCCGAGCAGTTCACCGGAGCGCAGATCCAGGAACCGCAGCGTGTAGCGCTCGTCACCGGCGGTATCCACCGAGAAGGCCAGCAGGTTTCCGTCGTGGCTCACCGAGAACGCGCCGAGGGCGAAGAAATCGTGGCCCTCGGCCAGCACATTGCTGTCCAGCAGCACCTGCTCGCCGGGAATCTCCGCGCCGGTCGTCAACTGCGGCGGCGTCCAGGCATCGATGCCGGTGGCGTGCGCGTCGATCGGGCACCGGCAGTGCACACCGTACTGTTTGCCCTCGAAACTGCGCGAGTAGTACCAGTGATCGCCCAGCCTGGTCGGAACCGACAGATCGGTTTCCTGGGTGCGGCTCTTGATCTCGTCGAAGATCTTCTCGCGCAGCGGCGCCAGATGCGCTGTCCGGGCCTCCGTATAGGCGTTCTCGGCCTCGAGGTGGGCGATGACCTCCGGGTTCTCCTTGTCCCGCAGCCATTCGTATTCGTCGACGAACAGATCGCCGTGGTGCACCCGCTCGAACGGAACCGTCTTCGCCGTGGGCGCGACCGCCGCGGCGGTTACCGGACTACCACTGTCAGCCATGGCCACCACCGTAGCGGCCCGCACCGGAGCGCCGCGGCGACCGTGGCGCACGGGCCTGCCGGATCGATCCGCTCAGGCCCCGATCGCGGGGCCGATGGTCGGCCACGAGGCTTGCAGATGGTCGTTCCAGTACGACCAGGAATGCGTACCGACCGGGCTGTAATCGACCCGGATCGGCAGCCCCGCCGCGCGGGCCCGGCGTTCGAAGGCGATCACACAGGTATCGACCGCGAATTCGATCGGCCCGCCGAGCACGATGTTCTCCGGCAGCTGCGGTTTCAACTCCAGTTCGTGCGGCCCGGGCAGACCCGTCCCGGTCGACAGGAACAGGGTCTTACCGCGCAGCCGGTCCAGCATGAGCGCCGGATCGTGGGCCGCCCAATCGGGGCTGCCGCCCGGACCCCACATATTGTCCGGGTTGCCGCCCCTGGTCATGATCGAGAACTGCACCGCCCCGGTCGCCAGTCCGGTATCCGGGCAGGCGCTGTACCCCGCGACCGCCGTGTACAGCGCGGGATGCCGGGCCGCGAGGATATAGGCGGCGTGCCCGCCCATCGACAGACCACCGATCGCGTTCTGCCCGTTACCGGCGAATTCGCCGTCGATGATCGGCGGCAGCTCCTGGGTCAAAAAGGTCTCCCACCGGTAGTGACCGAACGCCGGATCGTCGCGCTGCCAGTCGGTGAAATAGCTGGCCTTCCCGCCGACCGGCAGCACGACGTTCACGTTCTTGCCGCGGAAGAACCGTTCGGCGTCGGTGGCGTTGGTCCAGGTGCTCTGCCCGACACCCGGATCGAGCCCGTCGAGCAGGTAGTAACTGGACCGGCTGCCGCCACCCGCCGGATGCAGAACCTGCACCTGCACGACCTGCTTCATGGCGGGAGAGGAGATGAACACCGCCGAACGCGTCGGGCCGAGTTCGTCGATCCGCACGATTTCGGCCGCGGCGGCCGGCGCGGGCCGGAGAACGGGCAGTCCGGCAGCCAAACCGATCACCCCCAGCATCAGCACAGCTATCCGTAAATACCGCACGTTCGCACCTCCCTAGCCCACCCCGGAAACTAGCTCATGCCCATGCTCACCATTTCGACCCGGCGACAGCGCACACCAGCACATTCGCAGCAAACATGCTGACTATAGTCGACAGACGATCTTACGTATCCGTTTGTTCCCGATCCGTGAAACAGCTCCCCCGGTGGGGAACCGGCCGATCACGCTCCACGCTGCAACGCGCCCCGGATCGACCCGGCCAGATAGTCCAGATCCGCCCGCGGCGGCGTCCGCGGCCGCCCACGCAAACCGAACCCGTCACCCGGGGTGCGCGGGATGACGTGCAGATGCACATGGAACACCTCCTGTCCGGCAGTCACCCCGTCGGCGAGAAAGAAGTTCACCCCGTCACACGCCACCTCACTGTCCCGCAGCGCTGCCGCCAACCGCTGCCCCACCTGGAACAACTTCCCGCCCAGCACGGGATCGAGTTCGGCGAGTTCCCGGGCCGGCTTCTTCGGCACCACGAGCAGATGCCCCGCAGTCATGGGCCGGATATCCATGAAGGCCAGCACATCGTCGTCCTCGTACACCTTGCTGGAGGGCGCTCGCCCGGCGATGATGTCGGCGAAAATCGAATACGGATCCATGGATATCGATTATCGGCAACGACACCGAGTTCTCGTCTTTTGCGCTGGTGAAGGGGTGGGTTTACCTGCGAACGGGAGGGGTGGGCTCGTCCACGAACGGGCACGACGGACTCACTCACCAACAAGCGCGACCGACCCACCCACCAACAAGCGCGACCGACCTTCAGGTAAGGGCGCGGGATGCGGACCCGCAGGTGAAGGTGCTGTGTTTTTGGCGCGCTGGCGCGCGCGGGGTTGAGGCCCCCTTGGTCTCGCCGTTCAGGCCTCGAGACTCGCGCCTTCGGCGCCGAGTATGCGAGGACCCCGTGGCCGACCGGATGCTCAAGCGGATCGCC
>NZ_JBSFDZ010000045.1:0-35264 GCF_053594175.1 Nocardia sp. NPDC001965 | reverse complement strand
TCCGTTCAGGCCTCGAAAGCGCATGAGCCGAAGGCTCGAGTCTCGAGGCCTGAACGGCGAGACTCCGGGGGCCTCAACCCCGCGCGCGCCAGCGCGCCGAAAACACAGCACCTTCACAAACAACCCCACCTCTCTCACCTCCACAAACAACCCCACCCCCTCACCGTCACGAACAGATCCGCCCCGCCCCGCCCCCCGCCCCGGCGAGCACAACCCCTCCTTTTCACAAGCAACCCCACCATTCCCCTCGAGCAACCAGCACGCCCACCCCACCTCCTCCGGAACCCACCGCCCTTCACCTATTCCGCACCACGGCCGAAGTGCCCGACCCCCCATCCCGTCCAGTAGTTGTGAACTGGCCCGCGACAGCACCTACCCGAAATGGCCAGTATGAGATCCATGATCGAAATCGCGGCGGCGGCCGGGGTGGCGGTGGCCGCGCTCGGCCTGGTCCTCACGCCCGGCCCCAATATGATGTACCTGGTTTCCCGCACGATTTCGCAGGGGCGGCGGGCCGGCATGATCTCGCTGACGGGCGTGGCCGCCGGCTTCGGGGTGTACCTGACTGCGGCCGCGACCGGGATCACGGCCGTGTTCACTCTGGTCCCCGCGCTGTATACAACGCTGAAGGTGGCCGGGGCCGGTTATCTGCTGTGGCTGGCCTGGCAGGCGATCCGGCCGGGCGCGGTATCGGTGTTCACCCCCGAACCGCTGCCCCGCGATCCGGCCGGGCGGCTGTTCACCATGGGGCTGGTGACCAATCTGCTGAACCCGAAGATCGCCGTTATGTACCTGGCGCTGATCCCGCAGTTCGTCGCGCCCGGCGCCGGACCGGTATGGGCCCAGAGTCTGTGCCTCGGGGCGGTGCAGATCACGGTCGCGCTCGCGATCAACGCTCTCATCGTGTGCACGGCGGGAACGGTGGCCGGATTCCTCGGCGGACGACCGCTGTGGTTGCGTATCCAGCGATTGTTGATGGGTTCGGTACTGGGGACCATGGCGGCACTGCTGCTCACCGACCGGACCCGCCCGGCTGCCGTCTGAACGGCCCGGTCAGCGCAACCGGATCCCACGCAGTTTCGCCGGATTGGCATGGTCGTAGGTACCCCGGATCACACCGTCCACCACGGTGAATCCCAGGACGCGCGAGGGGAATCCGGGATAATCGTCGTCGCCGGGGCGGGCGTGGACGAGCACCCCGAGCTGCCCGTTGACCCGCACGAATTCCAGATCCTCGGCGACGAAATCGACGCCGGGCCGGTCCAGGCCGTAGCGGTGGATGAGACCGAGGAACAGCCGGGCGACCTTGTCCGGGCCGAAGATCATATTGCGCGCGGTCTGCGTGGTACCACCGGAGTCGCCGATCATCACCGCGTCGGGATGCAGTACCGCCGCCACCGCTCGTGCGTCGCCGGAGCTCAGCGCGACCAGTAATTTCTGGACCGCCGTCTCGTGCTCGCCGTCGGCGGCGACCGGCGGGGTCTGTTCACGAACGACCTTGCGCGCGCGGGCGGCCAGTTGCCGGGCGGCCTCCGGGGTGGTGTCGAGGATTCCGGCGATCTCACCGTAGGGAACCGCCAGGCCTTCGTGCAGTACGAACGCCACGCGCTGTGGCGGGGTGAGCTGATCGAGCACCACCAGCGCGGCCATGCGGAACTCCTGGCGCAGCACCACGGATGCGAGCGGGTCCGGGCCCGGGGCGCCGGTAAGTGGTGTCACGACGGGTTCCGGCAACCACTGGCCGATGTAGCTTTCCCGGCGTACGGCGGCGCTGCGCAAACGGTCCAGGCAGAGCCTGGAGACCACGGTGGTCAGCCACGCGCGCAGATCCTCGATCTCCGACTGCGAGGTCCCGGCCAGGCGCAGCCAGCTCTCCTGCACCGCGTCCTCCGCATCGGCGACACTGCCGGTCAACCGGTAGGCCACCGCCAGCAGATGTCCACGATGGGATTCGAACAGGTCGGCGAGAAGCGCGGCTACCACCGCCGGAATTCTACGGCGGGCAGCGGCCGGGCCGGGCGGCGCCCCGACCGCGCGCAGCCGAGAAATCGGATGCCCGAGACCTGTCCGGGCTGCCACCATCGTCGGGTGGAGGAGCGCATATTGACCGACGGGACCGTCTGGCTGAGCCGGCCGGTGGACTCCGATATCGAGGCGATCGTCGAATGCTGTCAGGACCCGGCGATCGCCGAATGGGTGACGATCCCGGTGCCCTACGGCCGCGGCGACGCGGAGTACTTCGTCCGCACCAGATCGGCCGAGGGCTGGGCGGGTAGCAGCCCCACCTGGGCTGTCCGGCTGGGCGAGCACGGCCGGCTGGTCGGCACCATAGGGCTCGGTGTCCGGCCGCAGGACGAGGGCTCCGCCGAGATCGGCTATTGGATTGCTGCCGACCGCCGCCGGCAGGGACTGATGTCCCGGGCCGTCACACTGGTTTGCGATTTCGGCTTCGCCCCGGACGGGATGGGCCTGACCCGTATCCACTGGCGCGCCTTCGTCGGCAACCACCCGTCCGCCGCCACGGCCCGCAAGCACGGTTTCCGATACGAGGGCCTGGCCCGGCTGGGCAGCGTGCTGCGCGGCAGCCGCCGCGACCATTGGATGGCGGCCCGCCTGAACACCGATCCGCCCGGACCGGCGGACGGATGGCCGGCCGGGATCTGATCCCCGGACTCCGGCTGGTGGTCCACCGGTTTCCGCGCCCGCCCGCGCCGCGAACCCGCGGTCCGGGCGGCGCAGCGGCCGGACGCTCAGCCCTGGCGGCGCCGGGCGACGGCGTCGGCCAGCGTGTTCAGCTGGGCGGCGGTGGTGTCCCAGTCCATGCAGGCGTCGGTGATGGACTGGCCGTAGGTGAGATCGGCCGACCGGCCCAGAGTGAGATCCTGACGCCCTTCGACCAGGAAGCTCTCCAGCATCACGCCGACCACACCCGGTTCGCCGGCGGCCAGCCGCTCGGCGATATCGGCGACGACGACCGGCTGGCGCCGGTGATCCTTGTTGCTGTTGCCGTGGCTGGCGTCGACGACGATGCGCTGCGGCAACTTCGACTTCTCCAGGCGGGCGCACGCATCGGCCACCGAGGCAGCGTCGTAGTTGGTGCCGTTGGACCCGCCACGCAGGATCACATGGCAGTCCTCGTTGCCCGCCGTGCGGATCAGCGCGGAACGACCGTCGAGGTCGGTGCCGGGGAACACATGGCTGGCCGCCGCCGCGCGAACTCCGTCCACGGCGACCTGTACGTCACCGTCGGTGCCGTTCTTGATGCCGACCGGCATGGACAGCGCGCTGCTCAGCTGCCGGTGCACCTGGCTGGCCGCGGTCCGGGCACCGATCGCACCGTAGGAGACCAGATCCGAGATGTACTGCGGGGTGATCGGGTCGAGGAATTCACAGGCCACCGGCAGACCCAGCGCGGTGATGTCGAGCAGCAGCTGGCGGCCGATACCCAGCCCGGTGTTCACATCGAAGCTGCCGTTGAGATGCGGATCGTTGATCAGGCCCTTCCACCCCAGCGTGGTGCGCGGCTTCTCGAAATAGACACGCATGACCAGGTGCAGCCGGTCGGACAGCTCGGCCGACGCGGCGGCCAGGCGGCGGGCGTAGTCGAGAGCGGCGGCGGGGTCGTGGACCGAGCAGGGGCCGACGACCACCATGAGACGGTCGTCGCGCCCGTCGAGGACCGCGACGGTGGACTTGCGACCGGCCCGCACAGTAGCGGCGTGGTCGTCGGTGATGGCGTGGACCCGGCGCACCTCGGCGGGCGAACGTAACGGACTCACACTGAGAGTTCGCTGATCGTCCAGATCGGAATGATGGGCGTCGATATCGACTGCGGTTGTCATCGTGGGTGGTGTCCTTCTCGTTCGGGCCGACCCACGGAAACATCTACCCGTCGAGCCGGTCTTATCCGGCTCGGGGTGAACTGGTCAGCGCGCGTGGTAGCCGCAGACCGACCCGCCCCGGGCCGGCTTGCTAAACCAGAAATACACGCGCTGCACGATTGGTCACGGTACCAGGCGGTTGCCCCGAGATGTCGATCCGGGGCGGAACAGGCCGAAAGAAGTGATACTCAACACAATTCCGCCCCCGGTGCCGCTTCAGAACATGCCGGGCTCGTAATTCCCCGCCGGGGTGTGGGCGAGGGCATTGAGCCGGTTCCAGGCGTTGATGGTGGCGACGGCGACGAGCAGCCCGCCGATCTGGTCGTCGTCGTAGTGCTTGCGCACCCGCTGCCAGGTGTCCTCGCTCACGCCGCCGCCGTCGGCCAGCCGGGTGCCCGCCTCGGTGAGTTCGAGTGCGGCGCGTTCGGCCTCGGTGAACACCGTCGCCTCTCGCCACGCGGCGATCAGGTTTATCCGCACCGAGGTCTCCCCGGCGTGCAGTGCATCCTTGGTGTGCATATCCAGGCACATCGCGCAGCCGTTGATCTGGCTGGCCCGGATCTTCACCAGTTCGTAGGTGGCAGCCGGCAGACCCGAGCTCTCGGCGACCTTACCGGCGGTGGTCAGCCGCTTGACGTAGCTCGCGGTGACCTTGTTCTCGAAGAGATTCACACGGGGTTCCATATCCGGATTCCTTTCGTTCCTGCCTTGTCGAAGAGAAGACGAGGTATCGAACGCAGGTGTGACATCCCGCCGGGACGCACCGGGTACGGGCCGACGCTCAGGCCGAGAAATCGAACTTCACGTCGGTCAGCCGCTCCGAGAGTTCCCATAGTGAACGAGCTGTGAGCTGGTCTTTCGCCCGCTTGGAGCAACCGGAGGGACCCGGGTGGCCGCGCATACCACCCAGTCCGGTGGGCCCGTAGTACGTGCCCGGCTCGACGGTGGCGGTCGCGGCGTAGAGCTCGGGTAGCGCCCCCATCTCCGCGCTCTGCGCGAACACCTTGTTACCGATGCCCATCACCGAGTCGAGCAGGGTCTCGGTATGGGACTGGAGGTCGGTGGCCGCGTAGCCCGGGTGGGCCGCGAGCGAGAGTTTCGCCGATCCGGCGGCGGCGAGCCGACGCTGCAATTCGAAGGCGAAGAGCAGATTCGCCAGCTTCGACTGCCCGTAGGCCGACCAGCGCTTGTAGGGCCGCCGCTCCCAGTTGAGGTCGTCGAGGTCGATGGCCCCCGCCGCATGGGCGCCGCTGGACAGGGTGACGATCCGCTCGCCGATCTTGCCGAGCAGCAGTCCGGTCAGCGCGAAATGGCCGAGGTGATTCGTGCCGATCTGCATTTCGAAACCGTCTGCGGTCCGCCGCAGCGGTACCGCCATCACCCCGGCGTTGTTGATCAGTACGTCCGCGCTGTCCACCCCGGCCGCGAATTCCCGGACCGAGGAAAGATCGGCGAGATCCAGGTGGCGAACCTGGGCCCGCTCGCCGATCTCGTCCGCGACGGCCTGCCCTTTGCCGATGTTCCGGCAGGCCAGGACCACCTGCGCTCCGGCGCCGGCCAGGGCACGTGCGGCGACGGCGCCCAGTCCACTGTTGGCCCCGGTGATGATGACGGTTCGACCCTGCTGATCGGGGATGTCCCCGACGCCCCAACCACTCATGGGGCGAGTCTAATGCGCGGCACGGATGTACACAGGGCACGACGGACCGGGGATCGCACAGTCGATCAGGATCGCCCGCTCACCGCCTGTACCTGCACAGAAAGGACCCGGCCTTTTCAAACGATATAGGTTTGCCTAACCTATTAACGGACCGGAAACGCGCCGCACACGCTTTCGAGTCCCTGTTTTCCTATGAGGCATATCGTGACTTCCACCGCCGCCGGCACCCACCGTGACGGTTATGTTCCCTTCCCCGCGGACCTGGCCGACTCCTATCGTGCCGCCGGCTACTGGACCGGCACCACCCTGGGCGATCTGCTCCGCGACTCCGCTCGCCGCGGCCCGGAGCGCCCGGCCCTGCTCGGCGACCGGCCGCTGACCTACGCCGAACTGGACGCCGAAGCCGATCGGATGGCGTACGGATTCCTGCGGCTGGGCATCACGCCGGGCGATCGGGTGATCGTGCAACTGCTCAATACGCCGGATTTCGCCATCGTGCTGTTCGGCCTGCTGCGCGCCGGCATCATTCCGGTACTCACCCTGCCCGCGCACCGCCGGGCCGAAATCGAGCATCTGGCCCGCCTCTCCGGCGCGGTCGCCTATCTGGTCGCCGACCGCCACGGCGATTTCGACTACCGGCAATTGGCCGCCGCTCTCCGGGAAACCGTCGAACCACTGCGCCACGTCCTGGTATCGGGCGATGCCGGTGAGTTCACCGAGCTGATGTCGATCGCCGCCGACACCGGATCGCTGCCGGCGATCGATCCCGGCGATATCGCGCTCATGCTGGTATCCGGTGGCACCACCGGACTCCCGAAACTCATCGCCCGTACCCACGACGACTACGTCTACAACGCAACCGCCAGCGCCGCCGTCTGCGGACTCGGCGAGCAGGACGTATATCTGGCGACTCTGCCCGCGGCGCACAACTTCCCGCTGGCCTGCCCGGGCATCCTCGGCACAGTGGCGACCGGCGGCGCGCTGACCTTCACCGCCGATCCCAGCCCGGAGAACGCGTTCGCGGCGATCGAACGATACGGAGTCACCGTCACGGCGGTGGTGCCGCCGCTGGCGCAGCTGTGGTCGGCCGCCGTCGAATGGGAGGACGCCGATATCTCCTCGCTGCGACTGCTGCAGGTCGGCGGCGCGAAACTGGCCGAGGTGAACGCGCGCGAGGTGGCGCCCGCATTGAACGTCACCTTGCAGCAGGTGTTCGGGATGGCCGAGGGACTGCTGAATTTCACCCGGCTGGACGACGATCCGGACCTCATCTGCACCACCCAGGGCCGGCCGCTGTGCCCGGCCGACGAGATCCGCGTGGTGGACGAGGAAGGCACCGATGTGACGCCCGGCGCGGAGGGCGAGCTGATCACCCGTGGTCCGTACACGCTGCGCGGGTATTACCGCGCGCCGGAACACAATGCCCGCGCTTTCACCCCGGACGGCTTCTATCGCAGTGGCGATCTGGTCCGGCAACTGCCCAGCGGCCACCTGGTGGTGTCGGGGCGGATCAAGGATGTGATCAATCGCGGCGGTGAGAACGTCTCCTGCGACGAACTGGAGGAACATCTGCTCGCCCATCCGGCGGTCCGGCACGCGGCCGCGGTCGGGCTGCCCGATCCCGGCCTCGGCGAGAAGGTCTGCGCGGTACTGGTCGTGACCGGCGATATGCCGTCCCTGGCCGAGATCAAGGAGTTCCTCACCGGCCGCGGTCTGGCCACCTACAAACTCCCGGACATACTGCGCCGGGCCGACACCCTGCCCCTGACCGCAGTGGGCAAGATCGACAAGAAAGCCCTGCGCGCCGGCGCTTAGACGGACCGGAGACGGGCGCGAACCGCGCCCGTCTCCCCCGGGCATCCGCTCGCCCTATGCCTTCACCACGTAGGGCGCCACACTGCCCAGCTTTTCGCAGGTCTCCTCGAACTCCCGGTCGGGGCGCGACTGCGCGACCACCCCGGCGCCCGCACGCAACCACGCACCTTCGCCGGTCTGGTACACCGCGCGCAGCACCAGCGCGGCCTCCAGCGCGCCGGTCGGCGAAACCATCAGCACCGCACCGGAGTACAACCCTCGCGGACGGTCGTGCCGGAACACCGAATCCACTCCGGACCGCTTGGGGATACCCGACGCGGTCACCGAGGGGAAGATGGCGTCCAGCGCGTCCCAGGCCGTACGGCCGGCGGCGAGGCGGCCGCGCACGGTGGAAGCGAGATGCTGCACACTGCCACGTTCGCGCACCGCCATGAAATCCGATACCGAGGTCGTGCCGGGCTCGGCGACCGTAGCGATCTCGGCGAAACAGGTCTGCACCGAGAGGGCGTGTTCGACGATCTCCTTCGGGTCGGTGACCAGCTCCGCCCGGGCAGCGCTGTCCATCTCGGCACCCAGGCCGAAGGCCCGCGTACCCGCGAGCGGTTCGGTGCTGACCGTCCGGTCGTCGTCCACCGAGAGCACCAGTTCCGGGCTGAACCCGGCCGCCTCCAGACCGCCCAGGTTCAACAGGAACGATCGCGCGGGTGTGTTGTGCGCCCGGCCGAGCCGGTAGGTGGCGGGGATGTCCACCGCGAACGGCAGTTCGACCTTCCGCGACAGGATGACCTTCTGATACCGCCCGGCACCGATCTCCGCGACGGCGTCGGCGACCCGCTCGTGGTAACCGGAGGTATCGACCCGCACGTCCACCGGATAAGGCCGCGGTAGCGCACTGTCCTGTGAACGCGCGACGGTGTCGGCCAGCACGACGGCCTCCTCCGGACCGGCGCCGGTGATCCACACTGCACCGGAGGTATCGATGCGTACCTCCACCCGCGGAACCATGAGATGGACCAGCGGGGTGCCGGGGCGGAGGTACTCGGTGGCGCCCAGCGACCACGCGCAGAATTCGAATCCGATCCAGCCGTAGGCGTTACGACCGGTCATCGGCAGTTCGGCGAGAGCACTGTTCATCACCTGGGCCGGACTGCCGGTCCACTGCCTGGTGGTGGTCTCGGCCGCCCAGGTGATCCGCAGTTCGTCGGCATCGAGTTCGATCGCACCGATCGGGTCCGCGGCGTATACCCATTCGCCACGGCGCTCGTAGACCACGTGATCGCCGAAATGATCCTCGGCGGCCAGGCGTGACATCGCTGCCGCCGGGTCGGTCACATACTCGACACGTAAGCGTTCGTCCGTGGTCGACAACGATCCTCCAAGGCTAACCGGCCCAAAATCAGAAAGTAAGGTTAGCATTACCTCTTACGATTGGGAGGTGTGGAAGTTTCACATCCGGAGCCGTGGAAATCGTCGGAAACGAGCCAAACAACCCCAACCACGCGAGAGCCGTCCATAGTGGTTGCCGAGGAGTAATTTCAACAGCCGACGACGATCGGGCTCTGCCGTAGGAGTCGCGCGGAGCTCGCCCAGACGCGGGGCCGATCGCCCCCATCCGAGCAGAGGATCCGCACCATGATCGAGCACCGCAGTGGAGCCCCGGCCGCCTCCGACCTGCCGCTGGAATCGGTGGTGGCACTGGTGGATTCGGCCTCGGCTACCGAGCGCGAACTGATCGGCCGCTGGATCGCCGACGGCGGATTGGCGGCCGAACTGGGAGTGGACGCCCCGGTGACCCAGCTCGATCTGGACGCCGACGCCATCGCCGACCGCCTCACCGGCCGCATCGACGACCCGCTGGTGGTGCCGGTCCGGGTGCTGTGGCTGCCACCCGAACGCGACGGTGTCCGGCGGGTGACCTTCGGCGACCTCGCACTGCTCACCAACCCCCGCCGCCCGAACCGGCTCGCCCAGCGCCGTCTGGTCGAACGGTCGCCGGACCGGCACCTGATCCTCACCGGCAGCCCGGCCCGGCTCGCCGAACTACGGGCCAACAATCCCGAGGCCGCCGCACTGCATCGCGCCGGGACAACCGAACCGTTCGCCCGCGCGGTGGTCCGTGCCGCGGTGGTCGCGCTCGAACGCGCCGAACGCGGCGTGATCGGTGACCGGTACAAGGTGCCGCGCCTGGTCGCCGAGGAGATCCTGGACTCACCCGAGTTCCTGCGGCGGCTCGAACTGATCGCCGACGAATCCGGGGCCGACCCACAGGACGTGCACCGCCGCGCCGAGAAAGCACTCAACGAACTGGTCGCCGCCCAGAGCCGGACGGTCTCGGATCTGTTCACCCAGGCCATGCGCCCGGTCCACGCGTCGACCTGGAAGGTGGACTGTGACGAATCCGGGCTCGCGGCGCTGGGCGAACTCAACCGGCGCTATCCGCTGGTCTTCCTGCCCTCCCATCGGTCCTATGTGGACGCGTTCGTACTGGGCGATGTGCTGGCCCGCAACGATTTCCCGCCCAATCACGTGGTCGGCGGCGCGAATCTGCGGTTCTGGCCGATGGGACCGATCGCCCGGCGCACCGGCACGATCTTCATCCGGCGCAGTTTCGGCGGCGATACGGTCTACCAAGCGGTGGTCGAGGAGTATTTCGGCTACCTGATGGCCCGGCGGTTCAATCTGGAGTGGTACTTCGAGGGTGGCCGCACCCGGACCGGCAAGCTCCGCCCACCCCGCTACGGGCTGCTCAACTATCTGGCCGCGGCCGTCCGGCAGGAGCGGATCGCCGACGCGCTCCTGGTGCCGGTATCGATCACCTACGAGCGGCTCAACGAACTCGGCGCCATCGCGGACGAACAGATGGGTGGCCGCAAGAAACCCGAGGGTCTGGGCTGGCTGGCCCGTTACGTCCGTAATCAGCAGCATTCGGCCGGGCACGTCTACGTCCGGTTCGGCGAACCGCTCTCGACGCGGGAACGGCTGGCCGCACACGGCGATCCGCTCGTCGCGCGGCCGGTCACCATCCCCCTGCACCGCACCGACCCGGCGGACCGGAACGCCGCGCATCCGGTCGATCCACGGGATCCCGTGGAGGAGAGCGAACGTCTGGCGGTCCAGCGGCTCGCGTTCGATGTGGCCGTGGGTATCAACTCGGTCACCCCGATCACCGTCAACGCGCTGGTCGCCCTGGCGCTGCTGGGTGTCCATCAGCGTGCGCTGACCCGGGCGGAGGTCTGCGAGGTGCTCGCCCCGGTACTGGACTACATCGAACAGCGTGATCTCCCGCGCGGCGAGATCGCGAAACTGCGGGACGAGCAGAGCCTGGCCGTGGTCCTGGAACAGTTGTCGCTCGCGAAGGTGGTCACGGTCTATCGCAGCGGCGTGGAACCGGTGTACTCGATCGAGTCCGGTGCCCACCTCGAGGCCGCGTTCTATCGCAACAGCGCGGTGCACTGGTTCGTCGACCGCGCGATCGTGGAACTGGCGATCCTGGCCGCGGTGGAAGCCGCACCCGACGATCCGGGCGGCGATGCCGTCGGCCCGGACGCCGACGCGCTGGGCATCGGCTGGGAAGAGGCCTACCAGCTGCGGGATCTGCTGAAGTTCGAGTTCTTCTTCCCGGACCGGGCCGAATTCGCCGAGCGGATCACCGCGGAGATGCTGCTGGTGGACCCCGGCTGGCAGTCCAGGCCCCGCGACACTCTCGGCAGCGAGATCCTGGGCGCGCTCACCGGCACCGGGTTCATGATGGCCCACCGGGTGCTGCGCTCGTTCTTCGACGCGCAACTGGTGGTGGCCGAACGGCTGGCCGCCCGGGACCCGTCCGCACAGATCGACCGCAAGGAGTTCATCGACGAATGCGTCTCGGTCGGCAGGCAGATGCTGCTGCAGCAGCGGCTGCACAGTACCGAGTCGGTCTCCACCGAGTTGTTCGGCAGTGCCCTGAAACTCGCCGCCAACCGGGGGTTGCTCGAACCCGCCGATCCGGAATCGGCGGAATCGGTGGCAGAACTCGCCCAGCGGCGCCACGAATTCGCCGAACGGCTGCGCACGATCGGTTTCCGGATCTCACGCGCCGCCACCCTCGACCCCTCCAATCTTCCCGCAGGACGGATCCGATGAGCGCCCGGGACACCGGAACCCGGGGCACCCCTGCCCCGGCCCCCTCCACCACGACGATCGATGCGATGGTCGCAGCCATCCGTTCCGGGCCGCGCGGTCCAGGGATCGGCGCGGTATTCGATCTGACGGCCGTCGCGGAACTCCGTTCGGCCCCGGTACCGCGGTGGCGCGGTACCGACCGCGAGCTGACTGCCGCTCTGTTCGAGCAGTTGCGCCACACCGGGTCGAGTAAGGCGGCCGATATCCTCGAACGCGCCGTGCGGGACGCCGCCGGTCGTACCCCGGAGGATCTGACCGCGCTGGGCGAACGACTGTTCAAGCGTGGTTGGTACGACCGGCTGCGCCCGGAGTCGCTACGGCTGGTCCGGGAACATGTCGCCGCTGGGCACACCGTGGTGCTGACCGGGGATTCGGCCGAATTCCAGTTGCGTCCCGCCGCCACCGCCCTTGGTATCCCCCATGTACTCGGTACCCGCCCGGCGGTGACCTCGGACGGGCTGAGCGGGCTGATCGAGGGCGGGGTGGTCTACGGCCCCGAGAAGGCTGAGGCGGTATCGGAATTCGCGACGGCCCACGAGGTGGATCTCGCGCATTCCTACGTCTACAGCGGTAGCGCGGCCGACCTTCCGCTCCTGTCCCGCGCCGGGACACAGATCCCCGTCGCACCCGACCCGGTCCTCGCCGCGGCCGGCGCCGAGTACGGCTGGGCCACGCCCGCCGTCGCCGCGCGGACCGCACCGCGTCCGGCCGACTACGTGCGGACTCTCCTGGGGTTCGCCGCACTGATCGCCGGTGCGCTGTACGGCGTGCTGCGCAAGTCGCATACCCGCGACCGGCGGGCCATGGCGGACGCGCTCATGAAATACGGAACGGCCTGGCCGCTGCGGCTCTGCGGGATCCGGCTCCGGGTCACCGGGGCGGAGAACGCCCGAGGGCCACGTCCGGCTGTGTTCCTGTTCAATCATCAGAGCCAGTTCGACGTACTCATCGTTCCCGCTGTCCTCGGCGGCGACGTCACCGGAGTCGGGAAGAAGGAACTCATCCGGCATCCGATCTTCGGGCCGCTGATGAGGTTCGTCGGCGTCACCTTCATCGACCGGTCGAACACCGATCTCGCCAAGGCCTCCCTGGCTCCGGTGGCGGATACCCTGCGCACCGGCCTGTCCGTCGCGATCGCCCCGGAGGGCACCCGCTCCTACACCGCGCAGCCGGGCAAGTTCAAGAAGGGCGCCTTCCACATGGCCGAGCAGGCCGGGGTACCGGTGATCCCGGTGGTGATCCGCAACGCCGCCGATATAGGTAGGCGGGATTCGATGATCGCGCGCCCGGGTGTGGTCGATGTGGCGATCCTGCCGCCGGTGGAGATCGATGGCGGTGACCTGGACGAAAAGGTCGCCGAGGTCCGGCAGCGCTATCTGGACACCCTGCGCGACTGGCCTCGGTGACCGGCGGACCGGTCTTCGGTCAGAGCGCGCGGCCCAGCAGCAGCTTCCACGGCATCAACGCCGATTCCAGCTGCACCTTGAGGCTCATCTTGGAGGCACCGAGGGTTCGTTCCTCGAAACGAATGGGTACCTCGGCGATCTCGACGCCCTGTTTCTTGGCCCGATAGTTCATCTCGACCTGGAACGAGTAGCCGTTGCTGCGGATGGTGCCGATATCGATGGCGCGCAGCGTATCGGCCTGCCACGCCTTGAAACCGGCGGTGGCGTCCTTGATGCCGAGCCGCAGGATGGCATTGACGTAGAAGTTGGCCCACGCCGACAGCGCCTTGCGGTACCACTTCCATTCCGCCGCTGTGGAGCCGCCGGGCACATACCGGGACCCGAGCACCACGCCCGTCCCCGGCCGGTTCAGTTCCTCCAGCATGGCGGGAACGACCTCGGCGGGATGGGAAAGATCGGCGTCCATCTGGATCACCACATCCGCGCCGTCCTCCAGCGCACGGGTGATCCCGGCGATGTAGGCGCGGCCCAATCCGTCCTTCTCGGTCCGGTGCAGGACCGAGACCACGTTCGGCAGCTCGGCGGCCAGCTTGTCCGCGACCTCACCGGTGCCGTCCGGGGAATTGTCGTCGACTACCAGTACGTGCAGGTCGGGCACGGGTAGTGCGGTCAGCCGCTCCACCGCTACCGGCAGATTGTCCCGCTCGTTGTAGGTCGGCACAACAACGGTAACCCTCAAGGGTCGCCCTCCCTGCTCACCTGGTCTCGCCTCGCAGCCGGTGAAGCAGGCCGCGGGCGTCGCTACGTATTACCCGTGAACGGTAGCCCAACCGCCCGCCAGGGGATGCAGCGCACCGGTCATAGCGTCACAGGACGGGGTCGTCAGGGGTTTTCCGGCGGTCGATCGCCCTCGCGCCAGGTCCGGTCCGCCGCATCCTGCGTGGCATTGCGCTGATGCACGATCTCGAGCGCGCGTTCGGCTGTGGCCTGATCCGGGTAGGGTCCCATCCGATCCCGGAACCAACATTGACGCCCGCGCTCGGCGCGCTGATGCTTCAAGCAGTAGTACCACCGTTCCGCCATGATCACAGCATTCCACCCGAACGGGGTCCGAAACAGCAGAAACCCCCCGATCGGTGATCAGGGGGTCGATTGTGGCCAGGGCCGGGATCGAACCGGCGACCTTTCGCTTTTCAGGCGAACGCTCGTACCAACTGAGCTACCTGGCCGCAGGCACCCGGAACGAATGCCATCCGATGGAAGCCGGATTGCTCCGGCATCCACTGGCGACCCTGACGGGACTCGAACCCGCGACCTCCGCCGTGACAGGGCGGCGCGCTAACCAACTGCGCCACAGGGCCTTGCTGTGTGCCACCTACTCACATAGGTGGTACCCCCTACGGGATTCGAACCCGCGCTACCGCCTTGAAAGGGCGGCGTCCTAGGCCGCTAGACGAAGGGGGCTCGTCCCGGATTTCTCCGGACCGGCTTTCAACGGCTGTCCGTTGGGAGCTCGCATAGCTTATGACAGGGTGCACACAATTCCCAAATCTGCTGGTCAACCGGGCGAACCCAGCTCTTCCAGTCGCGCGCTCGCCCGCCATCCCGAACGTCCGAACTCCTCGGCCCAAGCCTGAGTGCAACTGGCCCGCACCAGCATCTCCAGCGAGTCCCGGAACCGGGTGCGCAGGTCCGGGTCGCCACCGTGGGCGTCGGCCATATAGCGCTGGCCGATCAGCGCGCCGGCGAGGGTACGGGTGAATCGATCGGGGTCGGTATCGGGACGCAACTGTCCCTGCTCGACCGCTCCGACGGTCAGATCACGGATGCTCGCGGAGAGCATCAGGCAACCGCCGTGGCCCTGACGATGGAAGCCGGGATCGATGACGAGCCGGAATTCGGCCTGCACGATTATGTCGTGCTCGAGCCGCAGCGCCAGCTCGTCGATGACTCCGTGCAGAATATCGAGCGCGCCCAGATCCGCACGGACCAGCCAGCGATCGATGGTGATGGTGTACCGCTCGATCGCCGAATCGAGTACGGCCCGCGCCAGATCTTCCTTCGAATCGAAATGGAAGTACATGGCGCCCTTGGTCGCCCGGGATCCCTCCAAAATGCGGTTGAGCGAAGCCGCGGCATAGCCGCTCTTCCCGAACTCAACGGCGGCGGACCGGATAATTGCTGCCCGTGTCCGACGGGCCCGCTCTTGCTGCCGTGCCATGCTCGAAACGCCTCCGAAGCCTTGTGCAATCCCCGGGATTTCCACCCGCGGAATACTCGCGACCGTTCCTCCGCCTTCGACCAGCGGACGGGCGTCGCGAACTTATCCTGTTGTTTGCCGACCTGCGGTCGGTTTATTGACCTGTACCGAACCTTTGGTACGAAACCCAGCCCGCAGCGGAAACACACCGGCTGGTATAATTCATTGGCCCGGGTGCGCCGCAGGGGGTGCGCATCCGGGCATTCCGTTGCGCTGTACCTGGTCCCCCATCCGCCTCCCGCAGCGTCGACCCGAGTGACACTCCGAATTCGCCGATTCGTAACGGTACTCGGAATCTCGTACCGGCATGCGGTAAACCGATGCAGCGGGCTACCATTTCGGCACGCGGATTCAGCGGACACGACAAGGTTCGGGGAAACTGCGCGGCCGAGCGAATCCTCCCGTAACGCAGGATGTTCGATCATCCGGCCGAACCCCGGGCCAGCACTCAGCCGACCGTCCCGGCCTGTCGATACCTGCCGCCCTCGCGCAGGCCGGCGGGCCCGCAACACTCCGCGAGCCGAGCCCGCGGACCCCGTACCTGCGAGAAATCTGCCTTTACCGATCCAAAGGCATTGGTATCCAACATATTTGGATCGTATCGTGCTACCCGTTGTATCAACAATGCCGCAGGTACCGTGATACAGAACCCAGGGGTATGGTTTCGGCCCGCCGGGCGAGCCCGAACCGGCCCGACCTCCGCTCTACCCGCATCGGCACTCGGGCCGACTTCCGGCCGATGACCAGGGGCCACGGCCGCCGGGGTGACGGAAAGCACCAGCACAGCCGCCCGATTACGAGAATCCCGGACTCGCCCATTACACTTGCGCCCGCGCCCCTATAGCTCAGTTGGTAGAGCTACGGACTTTTAATCCGCAGGTCCCAGGTTCGAGCCCTGGTGGGGGCACAACGGGTGCCCGGCCGCCGGCCGGGCACCCGACTGTTTTCCGGGTCCTCGGTTCTCTCCCTATTCTCCCGGGCCCGCTCCCGGCCTCCTGTGAGTTCGCCCAGCCTCGTCCCGGCCGCGCTGTGACCCGGGCCGAGAGCCGTGGTCTCACCCCGGGGCCGCCCGGCCGACCTTCCCATCGACGGGAAGGTCGGCAGAGCAGGCTGATCAGCGCGGTAACTCCGGGAGGACATGACACCGGACCCCGTCGGTGTGCCATTTCCCACGGCCGCTAACGCAATCGGGACACGCAGCGATAGGCCCATGACAGCGGATCCGGTCATACACTCGGTTATGACCCCCCGTGCGAGGGACACCTGCGTCAACGTGCATCTTTCTCGGTCCGATGCGTTTCGCATCACACCTACGGTGCCGTAAGGTAGGGCCGCATCGGCAACGGTCCACATCAGGTGACCCGCACGAACGCAACATATGAAGGGCTTGATTACATGGCAAGGGATCTGACTCAACTCGAGCTGCTCACGGAGTTGGAGACGGTTGCCGAGCAGAACGTCAACCGGCACCTCTCCTTGGCAAAAGAGTGGCATCCGCACGACTACGTCCCGTGGGACGAGGGTCGCAACTTCGCCGCGCTCGGCGGACAGGACTGGGACCCCGACCAATCCAAGCTCAACGAGGTCGCCAAGGCGGCCATGATCACCAACCTGCTGACGGAGGACAATCTGCCCTCCTACCACCGCGAAATCGCGGAGAACTTCTCGCAGGACGGCGCCTGGGGAACCTGGGTCGGTCGGTGGACCGCCGAGGAGAACCGGCACGGCATCGCGATCCGCGACTACCTCGTGGTCACTCGCGGCGTCGATCCGGTGGCGCTGGAGCAGGCACGCATGGTCCATATGACCAACGGCTTCGCTTCGCCCACCGAGGCCGACGCAGGCTTTCTGCATTCGGTGGCCTACGTGACCTTCCAGGAACTGGCCACCCGGGTATCGCACCGCAACACCGGCAAGGTGTGTGACGACGCGATCGCCGACCGGATGCTCCAGCGCATCGCGGCCGACGAGAACCTGCACATGATCTTCTATCGCAATATGTGCGGTGCGGCCCTCGACCTGTGCCCGGACCAGGCGCTGGATGCCATCACCCTGATTCTGGAGAATTTCCAGATGCCGGGCGCCGGTATGCCGAATTTCCGGCGCAACGGTGTGCTGATGGCCAAGCACGGCATCTACGACCTGCGTCAGCATCTCGAAGAGGTCGTCCAGCCGGTCCTGAAGAAATGGGATATCTTCGGCCGCACCGACTTCACCGCGCGCGGTGAGGCGACCCGCGAACGGCTCGGCAATTTCCTGGACAAGCTGTCCAAGGACGTCGTCAAGTTCGAAGAACAGCGCGACAAGATGCTCGCCCGCGAAGCCGCGAAACGCGAGAAGGCATTCGCCACGGTCAACAGCTGAGCGCCGGATCACTCCGTACGACACGAGACCGCCGGATCACCGGCGGTCTCGTTCGTATCCGTCGACAGCGCTGCGATGAACGACCGCGAGCAAATCCGGTCTGCGGCTACGGTTCCCGGCACGTGGAAGCTCATTTCACCGGCAGAGCCCCGTCCACGCCGCCCACGTCCGTGATCTGCCAGCCCGCGTTCTCGTCGACCGTCACCGTGTAGGTCACCGTAGTCTGCGTACCATCCGGATTCTGGGCATTGGTCGAGGTCACGTTCACGAAGACGTTCACCTTGTAGACCCCGTCCTGATCGGACATCACCTTCGCCGTAATGGGCGTGGCCGTCGAGGTCCACCGCAGCGGTACCAGGATCTGTTCCAGTTTCGGGGCGGTGTCGTCGAACTTGCCGGACAGCTGCGGGCTGGTGTTCTTCTTCAACGCGGCGATCCAGGCGTCGAGGTCCTCGAAGTTCACACTCGCCGCGCCGACAGCGTAGTCGGTGGCCAGCTGTTCGGCGTGGCTCTCGGCGGCGGCCTGTTCGTCGCGGTCGGCCAGCTCACCACGCGCCGTGAAATACAGGACCGCGAATACGATCGCCGCCAGCGCGAGCACGGCGACGACAGCGCCCCGGACCAGACTGGATACCCGGATCGAGACGGTGCCCGGGCGGGATTCGGCCGGCGTCGTTTCCGCGGAGGTCGGGACCGGAGCGCCGGCTTCGGCGGTCCCGTCCGGCTCGCGAACGGCGTCGTCGGTGTTCTCGGCCATGGTGATGTCGTCCTCTTTCGATTGCTCCCGATCCGGGGCGAGGCGCCCCGGATCTGTATCCAGCGGAAATCGGGCGGCCGGCAGGTCCGGCGCACACGAGGCTAGCGTCCGGTCCGGACCGGACCGGCAACTGCCCCGGAGGCAGCGGCGGCACGGCCCGGGCAGGGCGGCCGCGCAGGTGACGAGTACGAACACGGTCGCGACCTGCGGCGGTGAGGTACCCGATAGTGACCGGGCACGATATCCGAGGGAGGATAGAGCACTGTGCAAACACAGCTGGAGCAGGAGACACGTTTGCGGATCGGCCCCTATCCGGTCGACCCGCCGGTTGTCCTCGCCCCGATGGCCGGGATCACCAACCTCGCGTTCCGCAAACTCTGCCGGGAGTTCGGCAGCCCGACCGCGATCTACGTCTGCGAGATGATCACCGCCCGCGCGGTGGTGGAACGCAACGAGAAAACGTTGCACATGATGTCGTTCGACGCGGGGGAATCCCCGCGGTCGATGCAGCTCTACGGTGTGGATCCGGCCACTCTGGGAGAAGCGGTCCGCATCGTCGTCGGTGAAGGCTGGGCCGACCATATCGATATGAACCTCGGCTGCCCCGTGCCCAAGGTCACGCGGCTCGGCGGTGGCGCCGCTCTTCCTTACAAGCGGAATCTGTTCGCCCGGATCGTCCGGGAGATGGTCCGGGCCGCCGAACCGGCCGGGGTCCCGGTGACCATGAAGTTCCGGATCGGGATCGACGACGATCATCAGACCTATCTCGACACCGGCCGCATCGCGGAGAGCGAGGGCGCGGCCGCGGTGTCGCTGCACGCCCGGACCGCGGCCCAGCGTTACTCCGGAACTGCCGACTGGTCGGCCATCGCCCGTCTGAAAGAGGCGGTCACCACGATTCCGGTGCTCGGCAACGGCGATATCTTCAGCGCCGCCGACGGCGTCGCGATGATGGCGCAGACCGGCTGCGACGGAGTCGTGGTGGGGCGCGGTTGCCTGGGCCGGCCCTGGTTGTTCGGCGAACTGAGCGCCGCCCTGAAGGGTGAGCCCGCGCCGGTACCCCCCACCCTCGGCGAAGTGGGCGCGATCCTGGCCCGCCACGCGGGACTGCTCGCCGAACACCACGGCGAGGACAAGGGCATGCGCGACCTGCGCAAACATATGGCCTGGTATTTCATGGGCTTCCCGCTGGGCGCCGATCTGCGGCGGAGTTTCGCGACCGTGTCCTCGCTGGCCGAACTCGGCACGCTCATTGCCCAGCTCGATCCCACCGTCCCGTTCCCACAGGACGCCGAGGGCCCGCGGGGCCGGCAGGGCTCACCGGGCAAGGTCGCGCTCCCGCACGGCTGGCTGGACGATCCGGAGGACGGGACCGTCCCGGCGGCGGCCGATGTGATGCACAGCGGGGGCTGATCGAATGGCGAACGAATAATTCGACACGCCGGGACGCCACGCCGGTAAACGGATGTATGCACGTGCAAACATAACTGCGGGCAACTTTCCAGCATTTACCGCTTTTGCTGCCCTCTCGTAATGTCCGAGTGGCTCTCAGTGGCGAAATCGTTATCATTGCGGAATCCCGAGCAGCCTTTCGAGCACGGCTGTGTCGGCAGCGAGATGCGGAAAAGCGAGGTTCATTGGTGGGTGACGATCGGCACGGGCGATCACCACGGCCCGGAGGTCGCGCACCGTGGGAGCGGTATCCCACGGGAGAGTCCCCCGAAATGGACGGCGCGAGAGAGTCCCGTCGGCCGCGACAGCCGGAGCCGCCCGCCAACCCCGGGCCGCTGACGGTTCAGGATCTGGTCGACCGGGTGGACAGCGAGCGGACCGTCCGGCGTCGTGAGGGCGACGCGCCCCGGCACGGAGCACCGGACGGCCCGCCGCCGGAACGCGCACAACGTCCGCCGAGCCCGGGACCACGGCCTCGCGCCGAGCAGCGTCCGCGCCCGGACCAACCGGGCCCCGACGGGCCGCCGCCCGCCGCACGGACCAACCGGCCGCCCGCCCCACCGCAACGGCCCGCTGCCCCCGCACCGGGCCGCCCACCCACCGGCTCGACACCGGCGGCACAGCCGGCCGACGGCCGGCCCGCGGGACCACCGCCGCGGCGTCCCGACCGGCCGCAGCCACCCGCTGCCCGCAACCAGCAGCCCGCTCCCCCACAACGTCCCGGCCCGGATCAGCCCGGGCCGGTACGCCCGCCCGGGCGGCCCGGCGAGATGCCACCCGGGCCGAACGCGTCCCGTCCACCGACCGGCAACCGGGCCGCGGTACCGCCGCCCGCGAAGGCCGCACCCGACCCGTCGAAGCGCCCCCCGACCGGACAGCGACCCGCCGCGCCGCCGGCCGAGGCCGGTGATCCGACGACGGTCGTTCCACAGCAACCCGACCCGGCCCGAAACGGCCCGCGACCGGTTAGCGAAGCGGCACCGAAACGCTCCCGGCAACCATCCGGCACACTCCGGCGGAACAAATCCGCGAAAGCGGCCGCGGCAATGGCCGCCGAGACCCCGGAATCGGTTACCGATGTACTCGATCCGCTCGACGAGAGCGATACCCGGATAAGCGGCCGGACCGATACCGCCGGTTGGCCGACCTCCGGCCCGGCCGGCCCGGAAACCATCGGTAAGCCGAAGCGGCGCAAGACCCCCGAAAGTCGGCGCAACAGGCGTATGCGGATCGCGGGCCGTGCCTCGGTGGCCTTCTTCTCCGTTCTGGCGCTGCTGATCACCGGCGGCGGCTGGAGCTATCTGCGCGCCACGGGCAACAGCTTCAATCAGGTATCCGCCCTCGCCGAGAACGAGGACGACGTCATCGATGCCCAAGCTCAGCTCGGTGACGAGAACTATCTGATCGTGGGCACCGATACGCGCGCGGGTGCCAACGGCGATGTGGGCGCGGGCACCGTGGAAGACGCCGAAGGCGCCCGGGCCGACACGACGATGCTGGTGCACATCCCCAAGGACCGGTCGCGTGTGGTGGTCATGTCCTTCCCCCGGGACCTCGATGTCACCCAGCCCGAGTGCCAGGGGTTCGACAACGAGAAGAACAGCTATACCGAAGATGTCTACGACTCGGCCATGGGCGCCAAACTCAACTCGGTATACGCCGTGGGGGGCCCTCGTTGCCTGCTCACCACCATTCAGCGGCTCACCGGCAGCAATATCAACCATTTCATCGGGATCGATTTCGCCGGTTTCGAGCAGATGGTGGACAAGGTCGACGGCGTCGAGGTGTGTGTCTCCGAACCGCTCGAGGACGGTGTGCTCGGCACTGTCATCCCGGAGGCCGGCCGCCATCGCATCGACGGTAAAACCGCGTTGAACTATGTTCGCGCCCGCCATGTCTACGGTGAAGAGCGCAGTGATTACGACCGGATCAACCGGCAGCAGAAGTTCCTCGCGTCACTGTTGCGCGGAGCGCTGGCGGGCAAGATGCTCCTGGATCCGGGCAGGCTCAACGGGTTCATCCAGGCGTTCAAAGACGCCACCTTCGTCGACGGGGTGGTCCCCAACGATCTGCTCATGCTCGGCCGCTCCCTGCAGGATCTGGAATCGGGAGCGGTCACCTTCCTGACCGTGCCCACCGCGGGGACGAACTCCTACGGCAACGAGATCCCGCGGACCGCCGATATCCAGGCGATCTTCCAGGCCATTCGCAACGATCAGCCCTTGCCGGGTGAGAAGACGGCTCCCGCGCCGCCCCCGACATCGGAGGCTCCGGTGCCGCCGTCGCTCACCGCGGTCGATCCGAGCACCCTGTCACTGCTGGTAGCCAACGGATCGGGTATCGCCGGCCTGGCTCGGACGACAGCCAGCCAGCTGTCCAATGTCGGCTTCAACATCTACAACACCGACAACTACACCGAGGGCAATTCGACCGAGACCAAAGTCCGCTACTCCCCGGGCCACGAAGCCGAAGCGGCCACGGTCGCGAGCGCTGTTCCCGGCGCCACCATGGAGCTCGACGAGTCGCTGGACAGCATTGTCGAACTGGTTCTGGGTGAGGACTTCCAGCAGACGGTGAACGAACCCACACCGGTCGGGAGCTTGATCACCGATGTTCCCGCCACGAGCACCGCTCCGGCGGAACTCCCGAGCGACCTCGAGCATGTGAACGCCGCCGACGACCCTTGCGCCGCGTAACCCAGCCCCCGGCCGGCCCACCTGTCGTTGCCGGTCATTGCCGAGTCCGACCGCCGTCGCTCGGGCGCACCTCACCCATCGCGGCCACGAGCAGCGAGTCGAGCGTTCGGCACCACCCATTCACCGCTTGTTTGGTGACTTGGTCAGCAGCGCCAACTACTGTCTTTTCCATGCGTGTCATCTACAACGAGCAAATGGCCGACCTCGCCCACCTGTTGGGCGAGATGGCCGGTATCGCCGGTTCGGCCATGGATCGTGCCACGCAAGCGCTGCTCCAGGCCGACCTTCCTCTTGCCGAGCAGGTGATCGGTGAGGGCGACCGGATCGCCGAGATGATCGCCGACGCCGAGGAGAAGTCGTTCGCGCTGCTGGCCCTGCAGGCCCCGGTCGCGGGTGACCTACGGCAGGTGGTCAGCGCGATCCAGATCGTCAACGACGTGAACCGGATGGGCACCCTGGCTCTGCATGTGGCCAAGGTGGCTCGGCGCCGGCATCCCAACCACGCCCTGCCCGAGGCGGTGAACGGCTATTTCGCCGAGATGGGCCGGATCGCGGTCAGTATGGGCAACGGGGCCCAAGAGGTGCTGGATACCCGTGATCCCGAGCGCGCGGCCCAGCTGAACCAGGACGACGAGGCGATGGACGATCTGCATCGCCACCTGTTCACCCTGCTGATGGACCGGGAATGGAAGTACGGGGTGGCGGCGGCCGTCGATGTGACGCTGCTGGGCCGCTACTACGAGCGTTTCGCCGATCACGCGGTCGAGATCGGCCGCCGGGTGATCTTCCTGGTGACCGGTGTACTGCCCGCCGACGAGGACACGGAGTCCTGATTCGACCGCTCGAAACGTTACGCAAAGGCGGGACCGGTTCACCGGTCCCGCCTTTTTGTGTCCGGTGAGCGGGATCGGAAAAATTCATCGGGATCGGTGGAACCGAAGGTCCGGGCGCCCCGTCAAAACCTATGTCAGCGAGAAATTTCGACAAGGACGGCTTCGTATGGCCCGCGGGGGCGGTCCGAGAAATCGGAGTGCAGCCGTTCGAGGAAGGAAAATTGTCGACCGATGCTCCCTTGACGCGGGAATCGCACCGATGAGAATCCCGGCTGCCGCGGAAATGCCGTAGTCGTTCGAAATACCGGAAAACACAACCACGAGGCATCGGGCCTCGGTGGCCCGATGCCCTCTGCCTTTGCCCTCTGCCTTTTACAAGGCAGACGAATCTCGATCGCCGGACGCCGCAGCAGCGGGTTCGGCATATTCGAACCGATGAACCCCAGAAGGAAATGTAATGCGTAAGTCAGCGAAATCCGTCCTGTCCGGTCTCGCCGTCGCCGCCTCCGCCACCGCGCTGGTCATGGGAACCACCGGTACCGCGGCGGCCACCCCGGTCGTCACCCAGGAACTCGGCAGCTGTGTCTGGTCTGCGGATGTGGTGCATCTGGGTGGTGTGCCGATGGACGGATACGGCATCCAGTGGTACGTGAAAACGGGCCGCAACGACAATACCGATGCCCACTGCAGTTTCGAGGCCCAGGCGACCTTCGGCATGAAGGACGGCGGCAATCGGACGATCAATTTCGGTAGCGACAAGCCCGCACACGACCAGATCTTCGCCGAAGGACCGGCCCGTATCCTGCAGGTCGGCCTGAGACTGTGCGTGGACGGGCAGGGCTGCTCGGACTGGAAGTTCGAGAACAGCGTCTGGAATCAGTAGGTACTCCAGACCGGTCGGAGAGAGGCCCGCACCTGTAGGTGCGGGCCTCTCTCCGACATGTGATCAGCCGAATCGGCCGTAGATGTAATCCTCGGTGGTCTTCTCGCCCGGGTCGGGAAAGATATTCTCGGTATCGTCGATTTCGACAGAAACCACGATCTCCGCAACACTCGGAATCTCTGGGCGTTGCGGAGATCGCTCAAACCCGCATGATATCGGGCGGGACCGATCACTGGAGTCGGGTTACATGCCGACAAATTATCAGTTGTCGACAGCGTGGATTTCGACCGAATCCGGTATAACTTATTGGACCACGATCCATTCGTACCGGCCCTGGCCGTGTGAGTAGCAAATCCACTTCGTCGTGCCCTCGGTGCGAGTATTGCCGACGGTGGACTCATTGCACGGGTCCGTCGGCACAGCCGCGGCCTGCGGGGCCAGCAACGTCGCACCCAAGATCGTGGCCACACCGAGCAATCCACTGGTGAAAAGTCGAACTATCATCACGAATCCTCTTTCACTCGAACAGATTTCGCAGAGGTCGTGCCATTATTTTCTCCCCCCTGCCTCACACAGGATATCGAATCATGTTGCAAGAAACAACAACTCGAATCGATCCATATGAGGCGGGCAAGGCGCGGCAGCCACGGGTTCGGTGGCGACACGGGGGTTCCGGCCGGTACGACGCAGACAGAGAAGCCCGCGGGAAGGGTTCCCGCGGGCTTCTCGTCGTCGATGCCGCCGGTGGCTCAGCCGAAACGGCCGGAGATGTAGTCCTCGGTGGCCTTCTCGCCGGGGTTGGAGAAGATCTTCTCGGTATCGTCGATCTCGACCAGCCGGCCCGGCTTGCCCTGGGCCTCGAGGTTGAAGAAACCGGTCTTATCGCTCACCCGTGCCGCCTGCTGCATATTGTGGGTGACGATGACGATCGTGTATTCCTTCTTCAGTTCGGTGATCAGGTCCTCGATCGCCAGCGTGGAGATCGGGTCCAGCGCCGAACAGGGCTCGTCCATCAGCAGGACATCCGGAGACACCGCGATGGCCCGCGCGATGCACAGCCGCTGCTGCTGACCGCCGGACAGACCGCCACCGGGCTTGTCCAGGCGATCCTTCACCTCGTTCCACAGGTTCGCGCCGCGCAGCGAGCGTTCGGCGACCTCGTCGAGCTCCCCCTTGTTGCGCACACCCTGGAGCTTGAGACCGGCCACCACATTGTCGCGAATGGACATGGTGGGAAACGGGTTCGGCCGCTGGAACACCATTCCGATGGTGCGGCGCACCCCGACCGGATCCACCTGCGAGGCGTAGATGTCCTCACCGTCGAGCATGACCGCGCCCGAAACACTGGCGTTCGGGGTCACCTCGTGCATCCGGTTCAGCGACCGCAGCACAGTGGACTTACCGCAACCGGACGGGCCGATGAAGGCGGTCACACTGCGCGGCAAGACGTTGAGCGAGACATCGGCGACGGCGTGGAACTTGCCGTAGAAGATGTTCAGGTCTTTGATGTCGATCCGCTTGGCCATCAGTTATTCCGTTTCCGCCCTTATCGGTTCCGCGTGAGGAGTTTGTTGACAGCCGCGGCCGCCAGGTAGAGCACCGCGATCATGAGGATCAGGGTCAGCGCGGCGCCCCACACCCGCTGCCGGCCCGCGTCCTCGGCGCTCTTGAGTTCCTGGAAGATCAGCAGCGGCAACGAGGCCATATTGCCGTCGAAGATGTTCATATTGATCGCCTTGCTGTACCCGACGAGTACCAGCACCGGCGCCGTCTCCCCCATCACGCGCGCCAGCGCGAGCAGGATCCCGGAGATCATGCCGGGCAGGGCGGTCGGGATGACGATCTTCACGATCGTCTTCCACTTCGGGATGCCGAGCGCGTACGAGGCCTCACGCAGCTCGTCCGGGACGAGTTTGAGCATCTCCTCGGTATTGCGCACCACCACCGGCAGCATGAGCAGCACCAGCGCGAGCGCCACCGCGAACGAGCTCTGCGGGAAACCCAGGGTCGCGATCCACAGCGCGAAGATGAACAGGGCGGCGACGATCGAGGGAACGCCGGCCAGGATATCGACCATGAAAGTGGTCACCTTGGCGAACCGGCCGGTGCCGTACTCGATCAGGTAGACCGCCGCCATGATGCCCAGCGGTACCGCGATGACCGCGGCCACCGCCGACTGCACGATAGTGCCGTAGATGGCGTGGTACACACCACCGCCGGTCTGGTCCGGCAGGATGCCCTTCTGCGAGTTCTGCCACCAGTCGAGCGACAGGATGACGCCGATACCGTTGCTGACCACCATCCACAGCACCCAGCCCAGCGGGATGAGGGCGATGAGGAAGCAGAGCGCGAATACGCCGGTGGCGAGGTTGTTCTTGATCTTGCGGGCCGCGCTGACGTCACGGAAGGTCGGCGCCTTGATCGGCTTGTCGAGCGTGGTCGTGGTGGTCATCAGCCGTTCACCTTTCCGCCTGCCGCGAGCCGGGCCAGCGCGTTGACGACGAAGGTCAGCGCGAAGAGCACGAAGCCCGCCGCGATATAGGCGCCGGTCGGCAGCGGTGCGCTGAACTCGGCGGCCGCCGAGGCGATCTTGGAGGCGAAGGTGAACCCGCCGTCGAACAGCGACCAGGTCCCGGGGCTCGACGAGATCTTCAGGATGAGCAGAACGGCGATGGTCTCACCGAGCGCACGGCCCAGCCCGAGCATCGAACCGGCGATCACACCGCTGCGGCCGTAGGGCAGGACGGTCATCCGCACGACCTCCCATTTGGTCGCACCGAGCGCCTGAGCGGCTTCGATATGCGCCAGCGGCGTCAGCGCGAAGACCTCACGCGATACCGAAGTGATGATCGGCAGGATCATCACCGCCAGCACCACACCGGCGGTGAAGATCGTTCCGCCACCGTCGATCGACACATTGCCGTCGGAGAACAGGAAGAACCAGCCGAGATTCTCGTTGAGGAACTCCTGCACCGGTTTCAGATACTCCGCCAGCACCAGCAGACCCCAGAGGCCGTACACGATCGAGGGCACCGCGGCCAGCAGATCGGTGAGCATGGAGAACGGGCGGGCGAGCCGCTTCGGTGCATAGCGGGTGAGGAACAAGGCGATGCCGACACCGATCGGCACCGCGATTACCAGCGCGAACGCGGAGCTCAACACCGTCACCATGAACAGGTCACGGATACCGAAACGGAGATTGTCCGCATCGCCGGTGTTGAACTCCGCACTGGTGAAGAAGTTCACCTCGTCAGCCCGGAGCGAAGGCACCGCGCGGATCAGCAGGAACAGCGCGATCAGCGCGATCGACGCCACGATGACCGCGGCCGCGGTGGTCGCCAGCGATTTGAAGATCAGTTCGGCTCGCCGGCTGTTACCGCCACTGTTGTTGCGCGACGGCGTTTTCTTGGGGTCGCTCGACATGGGTGCAGTGTCTCCGGCCTCCCGCCGACTCGTCACTGCTGACGAGTCGGCGGCGGCCACCTCTGGGTTGACTGTCATATTCGCGCTATCAGGAGATGGCGTCGATCGCCGTGGTCAGCTTGGTCTTGAACTCCGCCGGGATCGGCACGTAACCGTTGTCCGCCAGACCGTCCTGGCCGTTGGTGACGGCGGAGGTCAGGAATGCCTTGACTGCGGTCGCGGTCGCCCCGTCGGCGTACTTCGAACACACGATCTCATAGGTCGGCAGGATGATCGGGTAGGCGCCGCTCTCGGTCGGCTTGTAGAACGACGAGGTGTCGAGCACCAGATCGTTGCCCTCGCCCTTGATCTTCACACCGTTGATCGCCTTGGCGGCGGTCTCGGAGTTCAGCTCGACCGGCTCGGGACCGGCGGAGGTGACGATCCGGGTCACCGACAGGTTCTGCGATTTGGCGAACGACCACTCGTTGTAGGAGATGGCGTTCTTGGTGGTCTTGACCGCGGCCGAAGTGCCCTCGTTGCCCTGGGTACCCTCACCGACACCGCCGTTGAAGACCTTGCCCGCACCCTTGCCCCAGGCACCTTCGGAAGCGGCATCCAGGTAGAGCTGGAAGTTGTCGGTGGTGCCGGACTCGTCGGACCGGTAGACGACCTTGATCGGCTCGGCGGGCAGCTGCTTGCCCTCGTTGAGCGCTTTGATCTCGGGCGCGTCCCAGGTCTTGATGGTGCCGTTGAAGATCTCGGCCAGGGTCGGGCCGTCGAGCGCGAGGTCGGTGACGCCGTCGATGTTGTAGGTGATGGCGATCGGGCCGAACACGGTCGGCAGGTTCCACGCGGGGGAAGCGCAACGCTGCTCGGCGGCGGCGGGCTCACCCTTCTTCTCGCTCAGCGGGGAGTCGCTACCGGCGAAATCGGTCTGGCCGCCGAGGAATTCCTTGACACCGGCACCGGAGCCGCTGGAGGTGTAGTTGAGGGTCTGGCCGTCGCAGTTGGTCTCGAAGGCGGCGGTGAAACGCTCCACCGCGTTCTTCTGCGCCGACGAACCACTAGCCTTGAGGGCTTCCTTGCCACCGCAGGTGACGTCGGCGTTGGCCTCGACACCGGTCGCGGACGCATTGTCGTCGCTGCCACAGGCGGCAAGCGGCAGAGTCACGGCCGCGATCACACCGACGAGGGCGCTGCTGCGCTTGAACTTCACTCCAGTCCTCCGGATACGTCCTACTCGCCCGGTCCCTCACCGGCCCGGGCGCGTGTGGTGGTGCGGCCGTTCGCGGGGAACTCGCACACCAGGCGACCTACCGCCGCCCAGAATCAAAGTAGGGCGCGTCGGTGGACAACTGGACCAGGGCAAGTGAACGGAAGGTGAACAGGGCGGCGCCAACAGGTCCGATATGTGTGATGTTTGCCGCGTTGTTACTCCATACATACCGGAACGCCGCATCCGACCACGGAAAACGAGCGCCGGGCACCGGGCGTTCATCGCCGCGAGCCCGGACATCTCAGCCGGGCAGCGAGTAGGCGATATCGATATGCGCCGGAGCGAATCCCAGTCCCCGATAGGTGCGCACCGCCGCCGTATTGTCGGCCTCGGTGTACAGCAGGACCTCGCCCAGGCCGGCGGCCCGCAGATGGTGCAGTCCGATCAGCGTGAGCAGCCGGCCGAGTCCGCGGCCCTGAGCCGCCGGATCGATACCGACGACGTACACCTCACCCGCCGGCGGGTTCTCGTCGTAATGAACCTTGGTCCAGTGGAATCCGAGCAACCGTTGCGGCTGCCGGGCATCGAAGGCCAGGAACAGGCCGGCGGGATCGAACCACGATTCGGCGCGGCGCGCCGCCAGCTCACTGCCGGACCAGCCGCCCTGTTCAGGATGCCAATCGAAGGCCGCGTTGTTGACTCGCAGGAGCTCGGAATCGTCGGCCGGACCGGCATAGGTCCGGACCTCGATATCGGCGGGCACCTCGACTTCCGGTAGCTCCGGGGTTGCCAGGGCTCGCCGCATCTGCCAGAGCTCGCGCACGGCAGCCAAACCGGATCGCCGGGCCACCGCTTCGGCAGCAGGCAGCTTCCCGTGCGCCCAGATGCGCGCTCCCGGCCCACCGGCAGCGAGAGCGGCCGCCACCAGATCACGCCCGATACCGCGGCCGCGCCACTCCGGCGCCACCGCGGCCTCCGCCATGGCGGGATGCTCGCCGTGCGCGGGAGTCGAGCTCACGTAACCGGCGACCTCGTCCCCCAGCAGAGCCAGCAGATGGCGCGACGAGCTCTCCCGGCGCAGGCCCAGGACAGCCTGTTCGGATACCGGCGCCACACCGTCGGCGGCAGTGGCAGCGGCGAGCAGAGCGCTCACCCGGTCCGCGTGATCGGACGACAGCAGCTCGAACCACCGCAGTTCGAACCCGCCCATATCGGCCGGGCTCACTGGACGGTGCCGTTGACCGGTGCCATCGAATCCTCGTCGGCCTCGCCCTTGTCACCATTGGCCGAGCGGGCATCCGGATCGTTCTTGTTCGACGAACGGGCCGGACGCACAGCCTTGTACCCGACATTGCGGACGGTACCGATCAGCGATTCGTATTCGCTGCCCAGCTTCGCGCGCAGACGCCGGACGTGCACATCGACGGTCCGGGTACCGCCGAAGAAGTCGTAACCCCACACCTCCTGCAGCAGCTGCGCACGAGTGAAAACCCGGCCGGCATGCTGGGCGAGGTACTTCAGCAGCTCGAATTCCTTGTAGGTCAGATCGAGCGGCCGGCCACGCAGCCGCGCGGTGTAAGTGCCCTCGTCGATCACCAGCTCACCGAGCGTGATCTTCCCGGAATTCTCCGGACTGGCCGAACCGCCGGTACGGCCGACCAGCAGGCGCAAACGGGCGTCCAGCTCCGCCGGACCGGTGCTGGGCAGCAGAATATCGTCGAGACCCCAGTCGGCGTTCACCGCGACCAGACCACCCTCGGTGAGCACGGCCACCACGGGAACCGAGGACCCCGTACTGCCGAGCAGCCGGCACAGCCCACGGGCCGCCGCCAGATCCGTACGTGCGTCCACCAACGCGATATCCGCGGTACCCGCCTCGAGCAACGACGCCACCTCGGTCGGCGCGGGTCGCACATTGTGCGCGAGCAGCGACAGCGAGGGCAGAACCGAATCGGGGTCGGGGTCGGAAGTCAGCAGGAGCAGCTCCACAAGCACTCCTCCCATCTCGTAGCTACGCGAAAGCCAGCTTCGTCGCCGTCGCCACGTTGCTCATCCACAAGTTCGCTGCAAGATTAGCGCGTCGAGCTGTGTTTATTTGCGTCGCCTTCGGCGCCGCGGGTCGGGGCCCTCGTGACCCCGGTTCTTCACTCCTGCGCTCCTCCGCTTCGCTCCCCCGCTCCGTCGCTCCAGAACCGGGGCGGGCCCCGACCATTGAGGTGGACCATCCGGAAGAGGACGGATGAGCACTTCTGCCATGTCGGCCGGGTCGGGTGAGCATGTTCACTGTAAGCGCCGAGCGATCGGTGGGGCCTGGTCGGACTGGCTCCGGGCTCCGGGGAGAGTCACCAATGGTGGCGTGGGTGAAGCTCCGTTTCGCGGTGACGACCGTGGAATTCTGGGACTCACCGGGCGAGGCCCGGTGACATGTCGGGTGAGACCCGGCTCTCTCCGGCTGCGGCGGGTCCGGTGGTACCGAGCACGATCGCGACCACCGCGGCCGAGACGGGCGGCCGGTCGCACACGATCGATCGCCGGGTGACTCCGGAGCCGGTCGTTGTCGCGCACAGACCCGGGAAGGGCCGCGGCATGCGTCCACTAGGGTGCATGCCATGCGGAAGCTGATCATCGGACTGCTGTGCCTGGCAGGGCTGGCAGTGGTCGTCGATTTCGGTGCGGCCGCATATTCGGAGTACCGCGTCTCCCGATCGCTGAAGGTGGGCGCCGACCTCAGTGCCGACCCGGAAGTCACCTTCCACGGCTTCCCGTTCCTGCGGCAGGCACTCGACGGCCGCTACGACAACATCGAGATCAAGGCCGACAGCGTCCGGCCGGATATCCCGGGCGAGATCGGACTGGAGGCCACCCTGCTGGGAATGGACCTCCCACTGAGCGACCTGGTCGACGGGCGAGTGCGCAACGTGCCGGTGGAACAGGTGGACGTGCGGATGCGGGTCGCGCCGACCGAACTCGGCCGCCTGTTCGGAATCCCCGACCTGGAGGTCCATTCCCGGCCGGCGGACAAATCCGACGGCACCGGCGGTTCGGGCGGCTCCGGAATGACCACGGCGGGCGCACTGGTGCTGACCGGCACGCTGCCGTCGGCGCCGAGCGGACAGCAGGGAGCGAGCTTCGCCGGCGAACGGGTCAGCGTCGCAGCCGACCTACTGCTCGACGGCGACCAAGTGCGAATCGTGGCCACCGGCCTGTACTCGGAGGAGATCTCACCGGTCCCGTCACAACCGGTGGTCGACGAGGCCGACGTCCCGGCGATGCTGGCGATGTTCACCCGTACCATCGATACGAAAGAACTGCCTTTCGGAATCCGACCCACCGAGGTCACCGCCCTGGGCGGCCATATCGTGGTCGAGGGCCGGGGTAGAGATGTGACGATCGATTTGAACAGATTGCGGCGCCCATGATCGAGATCACCATTCTGGCGGTAATGCTGCTGGCCGGGCTGGCTGTCGGCCTGTATCTGCGCCGGCGCGAAGGCGCGCTACGAACCGCCACGGTCACACTGGACCGCGACTCCGGCACACGTGACGACCTCCTCGTCGCCGCCGGTGTGACCGGAGCAGGCCCGGCGGTACTGCATTTCTCCGCCGACTGGTGCGGACCGTGCGCGGCCGTCCGCCGAGTCGTCGCCGACGCCACCCGCGACCTGGCCGATTCACCCCAGCCACCGCGCGATATCGAAATCGATATCGACACCGACCCGGCACTGGCCCGCGCCCTCAACGTATTGTCGCTGCCGACCACCTTCGTATTCGATGCCGAAGGCCGGGAACGGTTCCGGATCTCCGGTGTCCCCAAAACCAGCGACCTGCGCAGCGCGCTGACCCCCCTCACGGCAGGATCGGCCGCAGGCTGAGCTGTTCTTTCTGCCCCGCCTTCGGCGGGGCTGTCGGGGCCCTCATGACCCCGGCCACGGATGTGGAACACCCGGGGATAGCGAGAAGAAGGCGTCAAGGGCGCTCGACCGTGCGACTCATCCGCTGGGGCGAGCCGCAGTACCTGCTCGACGCCGGAATTGCCCGACAGCACTGTCGACCCCTTTGAGCGAGGGCCGCTGCCGCTGTACGCGAGGCTGCTCCACGCGTCCCGTCGCTGCCTCTTCCCGACACACAGTCGTGGTCCGGGCCGCAGCAACGCGTCCAGGGTGTGGGAGTGGTCGCGCTTCGTCTGCCATGAGTTGCCGACCGGGATCGACGGCGATATCGGTCTCCTCGGCTCGGTCGCTCCGGTGTCGGAACGGGCCTACCGCGCGGCCGCGTAAGGCCCCCTGACCAGCCGGTCACCCCCTACCCGCTCGGGATCCGCCGGGATTGGGTAGACTGCCCGGTGTGCAAAACCACCGCGAGCTGATGCTCACCCGTCGCCGCACAGTCGATCTGTGCCGCCTCGGTGGTTGTTGCTGCCTGTGCCGCTGAGCGGTCGGGTCTCGATTTCCTGACGCCGACCACGGTTCTTCCGCGCGAGCGATCTCATCCCCCGGAGAACCGGCCGATTCCGCCGAAAAGTTCGAGCGCAGGAGTTTCCTTCATGTCCACTACCACCACAGCCGCGAACCGTGTCGATGTGCGCGGCCCCCGCTTCGTAGCCTGGGTGACCACCGGGGTTCTGGTCTTCATCCTGCTGCTCGCCGCGTTCGCCCCCGTGGCTGCCACAGTGCTGGTCGCCCTGCAGGCGCTGGTGTTCGCGCTCGGCGCCGGGCTCGGGCCGCGCCGGCACCCGTACGGCGTGATCTACGCGCGATTCGTCGCGCCGCGCCTGAGCCCGGTCGGCGAAACCGAACCGACCGCACCGCTACGATTCGCCCAGCTGCTCGGTTTCGTGTTCGCCGCGGTGAGCCTGTTGGGCTTCCTGTTCGGCAGCACCGTCGTGGGCGCGGTATTCGCCGGGTTCGCGCTGTTCGCGGCCTTCCTGAACGCCGCGTTCGGGATCTGCCTCGGCTGCAAGCTGTATCCGCTGGTCACCCGGCTGCGCCCGGCTCCCCCGTCCCCCGCATCGAACTGAACTGCAATCCGCTGTCACCACTGAAAGGGAAAACATGGCTCGCTCCGATGTCCTGGTCTCCGTCGACTGGGCCGAAGAGAACCTCAACACCCCCGGCGTGGTCTTCGTCGAGGTCGACGAGGACACCACCGCCTACGAAGGCGGCCACATCGAGGGCGCCGTGCGGCTCGACTGGAAGAAGGACCTGCAGGATCAGGTTCGGCGCGACTTCGTGAACCAGGAGCAGTTCTCCGCGCTGCTCTCCGAGCGCGGAATCGCGAACGACGACCAGGTGATCCTGTACGGCGGCAACAACAACTGGTTCGCCGCCTACGCCTACTGGTACTTCAAGCTGTACGGCCACAACGACGTCAAACTGCTCGACGGTGGCCGCAAGAAGTGGGAGCTCGACGGGCGCCCGCTGTCCAGCGACGCCGTCAGCCGTCCGGCCACCCAGTACAAGGCCGGCGAGCCGGACAACACCATCCGCGCGTTCCGTGACGAGGTCATCGCGGCCATCGGCACCAAGAATCTCGTCGACGTGCGTTCCCCCGACGAGTTCTCGGGCAAGATCCTGGCCCCCGCGCACCTGCCGCAGGAACAGAGCCAGCGGCCCGGCCACATCCCCGGCGCGATCAATGTGCCGTGGAGCAAGGCCGCGAACGAGGACGGCACCTTCCGCTCCGACGCCGAGCTCACCGAGATCTACGGTGAGGCCGGCCTGGACGGCAACAAGGAGACCATCGCCTACTGCCGTATCGGCGAGCGCTCCTCGCACACCTGGTTCGTGCTGCAGGAGCTGCTCGGACACCAGAACGTCAAGAACTACGATGGCAGCTGGACCGAATACGGCTCGCTCGTCGGCGCCCCTATCGAGTTGGGAGAATAACCACAATGTGTGCAGCACCTACCCAGGGCCAGGCCATCCCGGCCGGGGTCGATGTGGAGAAGGAAACGGTCATCACCGGCCGGGTTCTCGCCACCGACGGTGAGCCGGTGGCGGGCGCATTCGTGCGACTGTTGGACGGCAACGGGGATTTCACCGCCGAGGTCGTCGCCTCGGGCACCGGTGACTTCCGTTTCTTCGCGGCGCCGGGCACCTGGACGCTGCGCGCGCTCTCTTCGGCGGGCAACGGCACAGCCGAACTCCGTCCCGACGGCCCGGGCATCCACAACCTGGACGTCGCCGTCTCGAAGTAGACGCCGAGACTCACACGGCCCGGGATCCGCCCCCTCAGTGGGCGAATCCCGGGCCGTGTTGCTTCGGCCGAGTGGCCCGGGGGTGCCCCTGTCCCGGGTGCGGCCCTGTGGTTGCTGAGCGGGCGGGCTCGCACAAGTCGGGCAGTGGGCATGCTCGCGAACACGTGAAACCAAGACTTGCTCGCGAAGGTGCTGTGTTTTTGGCGCGCTGGCGCGCGCGGGGTCGAGGCCCCCGAAGTCTCGCCGTTCAGGCCTCGAGACTCGCGCCTGCGGCGCATGC
>NZ_JBSFDZ010000044.1:0-36177 GCF_053594175.1 Nocardia sp. NPDC001965 | reverse complement strand
GGTTCCGCACAGTCTGCCCGGCATGCCCGGAGGAGGTAGCGGAGCGTGACCACGCAGGGCGTGCCGGGGAGGCCGGTTCCGCACAGTCTGCCCGGCATGCCCGGAGGAGGTAGCGGAGCGTGACCACGCAGGGCGTGCCGGGGAGGCCGGTTCCGCACAGTCTGCCCGGAGGAGGTAGCCGAGCGTGACCAGCGTCCGGGGTCGGAGTGGCGGTGCGGCCCGCTACCAGTGGGAAATGACGACTTAACCACCAGGAAACAGGTCGCCGGTACCAATGGGTAATGCGATACCTCCGCCTTCGCTTCGGCCGCCGCGGACCGCATGGTCCCGCTTCCGGGGAGGCGCAACGATGCGTTTCCTCCGTTTTTACTGCGGCCGCCGCGGACCGCAGGTAGTAGCTTCCGAGGAGGCATCATGACCGTGATCGATACCCCAGCAGTTGTTCCCGCCACCACCGGGTGGACTCGGGCCTGCCCGCTCGAATACCTGATCCCCGGCCGCGGTGTGGCGGTACTCCTGCCCGGCGGCGCCCAGGCAGCACTGTTCCTGCTGCCCGAGGGCACGCTGTACGCGGTCGGCAATATCGATCCCTTCGGCCGGGCCGCGGTGATGTCGCGCGGGATCGTCGGTGATCGCGGTGGTGAGCCGGTGGTCGCATCGCCGCTGTTGAAGCAGGCCTTCTCGCTGATCGACGGGCGGTGCCTGGACAACGACACGGAGAGCCTGCCGGTATATTCCGTGCGTGTGGACGACGGACAGGTGTCGATCTCGGACCGGCCCGTGACCGTGGCCCCGAACGGCTGCACAGCATGACGGTTCCGGACGCGAATACTTCGCTGGCCGGTTTCACGATCGGTATCACCGCGGCCCGCCGGGCCGAGGAATTCGCCACCCTGCTCACCCGGCGGGGTGCGTCGGTGGTCTCCGCGCCGGCCATCCGGATCATTCCGCTCGCCGACGACACCGAACTGGAGCGGGTCACCGGTGAGCTGGTCGCCGACCCACCCCGGATCACCGTGGCGACCACCGGTATCGGCTTCCGCGGTTGGATGGAGGCCGCCGAGGGCTGGGGTCTGGCGGAGCAGCTGCGGTCCACCCTGGGTGGCACCCGGATGCTCGCGCGCGGGCCCAAGGCCAAGGGTGCGATCCGGGCCGCCGAACTGCGTGAGGAGTGGTCGCCGGCGTCGGAGTCCTCGGCCGAAGTGCTGGATCATCTGCTGGCCGAAGGTGTCGAGGGTGTCCGGATCGCCGTGCAGTTGCACGGGGCCACCACCGAATGGGAGCCGATTCCCGATTTCTGTGAGGTGCTGCGCTGTGCGGGCGCCGATGTGGTGCCGGTGCCGGTGTACCGGTGGGAGCCGCCCGCCGACCGCGGCCCGATGGACCAGCTGATCGAGGCGATCGTCACCTCGGCGATCGACTGTGTGACCTTCACCAGTGCCCCGGCGGTGGCCTCGATGTTGATGCGCGCCAAGGAAACCGGGGTGCTGGAGGGCGTATTGCACGCATTGCGCAGCCGGGTTCCGGCAGCGTGCGTGGGGCCGATCACGGCGGCTCCGCTCGAGGAACTCGGTGTGCCCACCACGATGCCCGGCCGGGCCCGGCTGGGTGCGCTGGCCCGTCATGTCGCCGAGGAACTTCCGCGCCGCGCCGGGCGGATCAACGCCTGCGGTCACACCATCAGCGTGCGCGGCGCGTGTGTGGTGGTGGACGGCGAGGTGAAACAGCTCGCCCCGGCGCCCATGGCGCTGATGCGCTCGCTGGCCCGCCATCCGGGCCGGGTCGTCTCCCGCGAAGATCTGCTGGCGGCGCTGCCCGGTGGGGGCGACGATACGCATGCGGTGGAGACCGCGATCGCAAGGTTGCGGGCCGGTCTGGGCACGCCGAAGGCGATCCAGACCGTGGTCAAACGCGGTTACCGGCTGGCCATGGACCCGGCCGAATGTATCGACAACAATGCCGATACCGCATCCGCGGCGCCGGTTCCCGCGCGCAACGCGCGCTATATCCGCACGGTGGTCCCCGGATGAGGCCGCCGGTTCCCGCGCTGGTGCTGGTCGCGCACGGCACCCGCAGCACCAGAGGTGTGCAGATGATCGCCGGGCTGGCCGAAGCGGTCGGCCGGGAACTGGGCGCACCGGCGGCGGCGGACGGCCGGTGCGGGCACAACGCCGGCCCGGACCAGCGGGCCGCGAAAGTTCCCGGCGCGCACGGATACCCGGCCTGTGGTTGCGTCGCCGATCCGGCAACGGGCCGCGGACCGGGGGTCACCGCGACCCCGGCCGTGCGCACCGCGTTCGTCGATGTACTCGGCCCCTCACCCGCCGAGGTGCTGCGCGATCTGGCCGCGCGGTCCACTGCGGTCGGCGAAACCGTTCCCGCAGTGGTCGTTCCGGCTTTCCTGGCTTCCGGCTACCACGTCTACCAGGATGTACCCCGGGAGGTCGCGGAGAGCGGCCATCCGGCGGTGGCCGTCACCGCCGCGATGGGGCCGGATCCCGCGCTGGCCCGGGTCATGGCCCTGCGGTTACGGGCGGCCGGCTGGCGTCGGGGGGACGCCGTGGTCTTCGCGGCCGCGGGGTCTTCGGATCCGCGGGCCCGCGCCGATGTGCGCCGCGCCGCCGCCATGCTCACCGCGCAACTCTCGACTCCGGTGCGAACCGCCTACGTTGCCACCGGAACACCGCGGGTTCCGGAGATGGTGCAGCAGATGCGCGCGGCCGGGCAGGAGCGGGTGTTCGTCGCCTCCTATCTGCTTGCGCACGGGCTCTTCCACGAGCGGTTGCACGGAGCCGGGGCTACCGGCGTGGCCGAGCCGATCGGGGTCCACCCTGCCGTGGTCGGGTTGATCGCCGAACGCTACCGTGCCGCGGTCCGCGACGCGGACCGCTCGCGCGTGCGCTGACCGGCCACGACCGCGCCCCGGGGCCACAGTGACCTTTCCCGGTCCTGATCGGTCCTTATCGGTGGGTGGCCGGGGTGGTCGCGGCTCCGTCCCGGTTCGGCCGAGATCGGGCGAGTACCGCCGATGTGTCGGTTCGTGCACTGCCTCGCGGGGGCAGGCGTGCCGTTCGCCACGGGTGATTTCGTCGGTAGTCCTCAGCAGTCGGCCGGTTACCGGACGGTGCGTGGACGGTTTCGCGTACCACGTCCGGCTCCGCAGCGCAGATGCGGTCGCCGGGCCGGCGCGATCACGGCGTTGCGGGTGCACGCCCGGGAAGAACACGCGAGGTGAATGCGGCGGGCAGCCGTCTCCGCCGTGATAGAAACCACGCATGAACCGGCTGCCGCGTTGCCTGGTGTACCTGTTCACACTGTGTATCACGCTGCTACCCGCGGTATCGGCGGCGTCGGCGGAAGCGGCGGAGCCGGCCCGGATCCTGGATATGCGCCCGCTCGGCGGCCGGCAGTTCGAAGTGGTGGTTCATTCGGCGGCCATGGACAAGCCGATCACCCTGTGGATTTCGCATCCGGGTCCGGGCGCGCCGACGTTGTATCTGCTCAATGCCGTCGACGGCGGCGAGGACGGCGGTCCGTGGATGCGGCGTACCGATGTCGAGGAGTTCTTCGCCGACAAACCGGTCAATGTCGTCGTCCCGATGGGCGGCCGGGCCAGCTACTACACCGACTGGCTCACCGACGATCCGGTACTCGGCCGGAGCAAATGGGAAACCTTTCTGACCCGCGAGCTGCCCCCGTTGCTGGATGCCCGTTTCGGGTCGACCGGCCGCAATGCGGTGGCCGGCCTGTCGATGTCGGCGACATCCGCGCTGAATCTGGCGATCCGGGCACCCGGCCTGTACCGGGCGGTCGGCGCCTACAGCGGCTGTACCCGCACCAGTGATCCAGTGGCCCGCGCCATGGTGTATTCGCAGCTCGCGCTTTTCGGCGCGAACGCGACCAATATGTGGGGCGCCCCGGACAATCCGGCCTGGTCCGAACACGATCCGATGCTGCATCTGGACCGGCTGCGCCCGACCGCGCTCTACATCTCCGCCGGAAACGGGATACCGGGACAATACGACGTACTGAACTCGCGTGGTGTCGACGGCGATCCGCTCCGGCTGGCCGACCGGATGCTGGTCGGCGGCGCCATGGAGACGGCGGTCGGCAACTGCACCGGCCCGCTGGCGGCCGCCCTGGCCGCTGCCGGGATACCGGCGACCGTCCACTTCCATCCGGGAACCCACGCCTGGGCCTACTGGGAGGATGATCTGCACCGGTCCTGGCCCGTTTTCGCCGGCGCGCTCGGCGTCTGAGCCGGGATCAGACCCGGTACCACACGAACTTGTTGTCCCGGGTGGGGCCGTAACGGTCGATCTGATCGAACAGCAGGGCGGCCGGTTCCACCACCGCGCTGCGGCCCTGGGCGTCGTCGTATGCCACGAGGATGCCGACGAACGCGGCGTGGCCGTCGGCGGTCTGCCGATAGACCACCGCACCGGAGTCGCCGGCTTCGGCGCCGAGCGCATTGGTCGCGTACAGCCATTCCTCGTTGGCTTCGGTGATCGTCCCGCAGGTCCAGCCGGTGGTGGCGCCGATCTTGCAGATCTCTTGGTTGAGTTGCGGTTTCATGTCCACCGTGGACAGCCCGAACCGTCCCATGGACGCGGCGACGCCGATGCCCTCGTACAGGCGGATCAGCCCGAACCCGAACTTCAGGCCCTCGTCGGGGCGATGGAATTCGAAATAGCCGATCGGGTTCCCGACCTTATCGGTGACGATTCCCTCGTGGTAGCAGTGGCCGGCTGTCACCGCATACTGTGCCGGACCGATCGATCCGGTGAGCCCCACAGTGCAGCGGGTGGTCACCGCCTTGCCGTCGGCTATCTCGGTGTGCCGGATCTCCATCCCCGGAAACACCGTCACCGCGGGGGTGGCCGCGGCGACGGATCCGGGGATCAGCGCCGCACCGATCGCCGCGACCACCGCACATACGGCGGCTGTGCGGGATACCGGGCGCCGATTCCGCCCCCATCGGAAAACGCTGAACATCGCGTACCTCGAACCTGCTCGAGCGACCGCCGCGCGGTCGGATCGGGCAGTCAGCGTAGACGATCGGCGGCTGCCGTGCCGATTCGGCACTTCCCAGCGGCTGGAAAAGCGGATCGCCGCCGCCGTACGGCAGAAGGGCAGCAGGTGACGGCGGCCGCTTCTGGGTTTGTAACTGGTACGCCGACCTGCCGGTGGCCTCGCCGCAGGTTTTCGGCGATCAGACCGACGTGCCGGAGTCGGTGGACTGGTTCGACGCCGGTTATCTGATCATGTGGGGTTCCGATGTTCCGGTCGTTGAACGCAGCCGGGGCGGCCTTCGACCCCGGCGGTCCGAGCTGTCCCCCCGGGCCTACCCGGACTCGGCGTACATGTGGGCGAAGGCCGGGCAGTGTTTCCGGGATCTCGGCGAGAACGATCGCGCCGCGGTGCTTGCGCGGCAATCGCTCGAGATGAGTGATGGATACCGGCGGGGAAGGTGTTCCACCTTTGCTTGCTCGCATCGAGCTCGGTTCCCGAGGATCCGTGCGAGGCGGTCCGAATCGGTACCCGGGCGCTCGAGATGGCCGGTGCCGTGGAGTCTCGCCGAACGCATGCCTGTTTCCGTGATGTAAGAGCGCGCCTTGCTCCTTACCAGGAGATTCCGGTGGTGGCGGAGTTCCGTCGTGATCGCGTCCCGAATCCCTCATACCTCCAATGTCGTCGGGCCCTGCGGGTGCCGCTGTCGCTCAGGCATGGGGACAGTTCGGGGCGGCATGATCCCCTCGGGAACAGTCGGAAACACCGGGGCCAACGAATTGGATCCTTCGATGCCCAAATCCGCCTGTGCACGGCTGACGACTTCGTCGGCTTGCTCGAGCGTTCGCTCGACCGTGACGGCAATCCTGTATTCGGCAAACGACGAAAGTTCATCACCGGCCGAAGAGCGTTCGGTGTAGGAGGCGGGCACTGCTGAATCGAGGTCGGCCGCATTCAACACGTCCTGCAGTCGACAGACCATGTCCTTGATTTCTTGCAGGGCCATCGCCCCTACGGTCGCGACTCGTTGCGTAATGGTGGCAGCGGTGCCGTCGGCGCCATGCCACCCCGCCGAATGATGCTGTAGGACATTCTGGAGGGTCGAATACGATGCCTTGGCGAATCCGGCCAAATCGATGGTCGTATCGGCAGTCGGCACGGATGGATTTGCGGGTGGAGTTATGGGTGGGGGGACCGCATAGTCCGGGGTGACCAGCAAATCGGCCATATCCTGGAAGACGGACCGGGCCCTGACTATATAGTCGGCCAAGGCCTTCGATGCTCGGGATGGAGGGTCGAGTTCGACCGGCCGGCCCTGGGGCTTCGAAGGGGGCGGAGTGGGCGGCGGTCCCGGGGACGGCGACGGCGTGGGGTCGGTCACCCACTCGGCGACGTTGATCTCCAAAAGGCCGCCTTTGCTGTTTGCCGACAGTCGAGGGTGTGAGTGCACAGCTTCTCACTCGAACCGGTAGAGCGCTTCCCAGCAACGGCGGCCGAATCGGATCCAGCGAAAGGCTGCTGCCGTGCAAAGCGCGTGGGACCGGCAGGGGCCCTTGGCGCCTCATGCCCTGGTCTGTCCTGTCTCGAGTCAGTATGAGTGCCCGGTACACGCCCACGACGGTCGCCGCTCCGACGATCTCGCCACGTCCGATCACCTGCGCAGCTTCCGCGAGCGGCACCCATCGGATCGATTCTGTTTCGTTGATGTCGGGCCGGGTGTCGGTGAGGTAGGCCCAGCGTGCGAGGTGGATCGCCTGTGGGTGGTCGAGAATACCGATCGCGGGCTGATAGGTCACCAGGTGCACCATCGTGCGGGGCGCCGGCCGGTCGCCTCTTCGACCTCACGAGCGGCCGCTGCGGCCCGTTCTCGGCGTGGTCGACGTATCGACCCGGTAGTTCCCACACCCACTGGTCGATGATCCACCGGTGGCGGTGCATCAGCAGTGCCCTGCGACCGTCCTCGAGTATCAGCGTCATCGTCCACTGGTTACCGGCCACCCCTCTGACGTCGATGGAATCGCCTTCGGGCCCGTGCGCGATCGTCGTGACGCCGGTGGGCGCCGACGGAGCCGGCGATCGGCTGCACAGTAGGTGCCGTGCCGTGCCGCGCCATGTGCGGCCTCACCCGCTCGCGCTCAGGGCAACGGGATGAACTCGACGTTGTCGTCGTCCCGGGCTCCCGGCGCCACCACGACCAGACCGTCCCGGCCGACGAGACCGCCGAGGTGGGCGGTGCGGATGGCGGGATCGCCGATCCACCCGCCCTCGTCGCTGTACCGGGCGGGCACGATCCGGGCCACCGGACCGGAGATCTCGGCCGCATTGCGCAGTGGCCCGGTGGCGCGGCGCCGGGCCGGGGCGCCGGTGCGGCCGTCGACGATCGCGGGAACCAGGGCCAGCATTGTGGCGATCGCCGCGTAGGGGTTGCCGGGGAGGCCGAGAACTGTCGTTGCCGAGAGCAGTTCGGCGACGACGGTGGATCCGCCCGGCCGCAGGGCCAGCCGAGGTACCAGGAGGTGGCCCGCACAACGGTCGAGGGCGCCACGGAGCTGATCGGCCGCGCCCCCGCCGGTGGCGCCGACCACGACCAGCAGATCGCAGTCGGTCGCGGTGGCCAGGACTTCGTCGAAACCGTGGGCGGTATCGCGGAGATGGACCTGATCGATCACCGGGACGCCGTGGGCCGCCAGCAGATCGGGCAGGATCGGGCCGATCGAGTCACGGGTCTGACCCGCCTGCAGAGGGCCGCTGCTGCGGATCTCGTCGCCGGTCATCACGATCCGGGCGCGGACCGGGCCGCGGACGGCGGCGGTGGTGACCTCCACCGCGGCCGCCGCGGAGACGAGCGCAGTGGTCACCGGGGTTCCCGCCGCGGCGATTTCGTCCCCCGGGTCGCGGTCCTCACCGCGCCGGCGGATATCGGCGCGCAGGGGGGTGTCCGGCAGCCGGTACAGGCGGTCGGTATCGGTCCGGGTGAATTCGTCGCGCAGCACCCGGGTCGTGCCCTCGGGGACCTGTGCTCCGGTGGCGATGCGCACCGCCTCGCCCGGGTGCAGCCCGTCGGGCCGCTGTCCGCCGGCGAATCCGATATCGGCGCGCAGATTCCACGGGCCGTCGCCGGCCACCGCGTAACCGTCCATGGCCGAGACGTCGAAGCGGGGGAGTGCTTCGCCGGCCACCAGCGGTGCGGCCAAGGCGGCGCCCCGGGCCCGGCGCAGGTCCACCGGGCGTTCGGGAAGCCGGGTGAGGCGGTCGCGCAGTATGTGCCGGGCCCGGTCCAGCGGGATCGGGCCGGGATCCGCCGGTGGGCCCGGCCGGGTGGGCCCGGCCCCGGCTCCGCCGCGAACCCCGTTCGCCGGTGTATCGAACGCGGCGCGTGCCGCATCGATCTCGCCGGGGGTATCGCAGTCGTCGACCCCGGGGAGCGTGACGATCTTCGTGCGAGGCGGGACCAGGGCTTTCATCGGCTGATTGATCAGCGTCTCCAGTTCGCGGAGCCGGGCCATCAGCGACTCGGTCCGCCACACGCCGATGAGGTACTGGGGGCGCCCCGAGCTGTCGGCGGCGAACACCGCATCGAAATCGGCGCTGTGCCGCAGTAATTCGCTGATCGCGGTATCGGTGAGAAAGGGCATGTCGGCGGCGAGCACCACGATATGGGAGGCCGGACCCGCACCGAGCGCGGATATTCCGGCAGCGACGGCCGCCACCGGACCCGAGCCCGGTTCCCGCTCCCGGGTCTGCAGGATATGCGCGCCGAGATCGGGCCGGGGTGGCCCGACCACCACGGTCCGGCCGAGCGATGCCACCGCCGCCAATGCCGTTTCCAGCATGGATCGTCCGCCCACGACCAGGCCCGGTTTGTCGACACCGCCCATACGGCTGGCCCGGCCCCCGGCGAGCACGATCACGTCCGGGGCCAGCGGAGAATTCGGCATACGGTCATGCTATTCGCCGTCTGGGACGATGCGCGGCCGGTGGCGCCGCGTGGCCCGCCGGTGGGCGGGCCCGGCCCGGGAAGTCCGGCAGCCCGCGCGAACAGTCGGCTTCGGGCTCCCGATCGCATTACCCTCCAAGTGCCGGATACCGGTACCGGCCGATACGAGGGGGTCGCCTGTGCGACAGATGTTCAGGGGCGCGCTGCTGTTCCTGCTGCTGATACTCGCCGCGGCCACTCAGATGGGAGTCGCCGCGGCCCAGGATCCCGACCGGCCCGTGGTCCGCGTGGGCACCGAGGGCACCTATCCGCCGTTCTCGTTCCACGATCCGCGGACTCGCCAGCTGACCGGGTTCGATATCGAGGTGATAGAGGCGATCGCCGACCGGGCCGGATGGGACCTCGAATTCGTCGAGACACAATGGGACGCGATCTTTCCCGCGCTGGATTCGGGCCGGATCGACGTCATCGCCAACCAGGTCTCGGTCAACGACGAACGCCGCGGCAGATACGGTCTGTCCAGCACCTACACCTACTCCCACGGGGTGATCGTCCGCCGCACCGGTGACGAACGCATCCGGAGCACGGCCGATCTCGCCGACCGGACCACCGCGCAGTCGAGCACCAGCAACTGGGCCCGGTTCGCCCGGGAGGCCGGGGCCGAGGTCGAGGCGGTCGAGGGGTTCGCGCAGGCCGCGGCACTGCTCACCCAGGGCCGGGTCGATGCGATCGTCAACGACAACATCGCCGTCCTCGACTATCTGGCCAGTACCGGATCCACCGATATCGAGATCGTCGCCGATGCCGGGGCGGGAACCAGTGAGCAGGTGCTCGCCTTCCGCAAGGACGACGCGGCCCTGCTCGATCAGGCGAACCGGGCGATCGCCGCCCTGGCGGCGGACGGGACGCTCACCGCTGTGTCGCAGAAGTACTTCGCCGCCGATGTCACGGTGCCCGACGGCGGCGATGCCGACCTCTCCGGCGGCCGCGGCCACCGCAGTACCTGGGAGGTGCTGCGCGGGGCGGCGTGGCCGATGTTCGTCGGGCTGGTGAAGGTGACGATCCCGCTGACCGCGCTGAGTTTCGCGATCGGGCTGGTACTCGCACTGCTGGTGGCGCTCGCGCGTATCTCGCCCTACCGGCTGCTCGCCGGTCCGGCGCGGGCGTTCATCTCCGTCATCCGTGGCACTCCGCTGCTGGTTCAGCTGTTCATCGTCTTCTACGGGCTGCCCCAGATCGGCTTGAAGTTCGATCCGTTCGTCGCCGCCGTTATCGCGTTCAGCCTCAATGTGGCCGGCTACGCGGCCGAAGTGATCCGGTCGGCGATTCTGGCCGTGCCCAAGGGCCAGTTCGAGGCGGCGGCGACGATCGGCCTGGGTTATGCGCAGACACTGCGCCGCGTGATCCTCCCGCAGGCGAGCAGAACCGCGGTGCCGCCGTTGTCCAATACGCTGCTCTCGCTGCTCAAGGACACATCCCTCGGTTCGGTGGTGCTGCTGACCGAACTGTTCCGGGAAGCGCAGCTCGCGGCGGCCGAGAGCAACGACTTCCTCGCGCTCTACACGTTCGCCGCGCTGTACTACTGGGTGATCTGCGTCGCCCTGTCCGCCGCGCAGAAACGACTGGAGACCCGATTCGACAGGTATGTGGCCAGATGACCGACACCACCGAAAGCGGTACCGCGCCCGCCCGTATCCGGGTGCGGGGCCTGACGAAATCCTTCGGGGACCGGCAGGTCCTGCGCGGGATCGATTTCGAATCCGCCCGCGGGACTTCGACCGTGCTGCTGGGGCCGTCCGGATCCGGTAAGACCACCGTGCTGCGGTCGCTCAACGCACTGGATATCCCGGAGCGCGGCATCGTCGGCATCGACGAGGTCGAGATCGACTTCGCCCGGCTCCCGGCGGGCCGGGCGGGCCGCCGGGAGGCGAGCCGGCTGCGGGCACAGAGCGGCATGGTCTTCCAGTCCCACAACCTGTTCCCGCATCGCACGGTGCTGGAGAACATCATCGAGGGGCCGGTGGTCGCGCAGCGGCGTCCCCGGGAGTCGGCCGTGGTCGAGGCGAAAGTCCTGCTCGACCAGGTGGGACTCGGGGACCGCGCCGGCGCCTACCCGTTCCAGCTCTCGGGAGGCCAGCAGCAGCGGGTCGGGATCGCGCGTGCCCTGGCGCTGAAACCGCGAGTCGTGCTGTTCGACGAACCCACTTCGGCGCTGGATCCGGAACTGGTCGGCGAGGTGCTCGCGGTGATCAAGGATCTGGCAGCGCAGGACTGGACGATGGTGATCGTCACCCACGAGATCCGCTTCGCCCACCAGGTGGCCGATCAGGTCCTGTTCCTCGACGACGGCGTCATCGTGGAGCGGGGCCCGGCGGATCGGGTGATCGGCGATCCGCAGCAGGACCGGACGCGGCGATTCCTGAAACGGATTCTCGACCCCGGCTGACCGGCCCTGCGGCGACCGGGGTGGTGAGCGGCAGCAGGGGAACGGCCGAATCCGCCGGTCCCCGGCCCGGTCGCCGGTGGCTCAGTCGAACGGATGCCGCGTGCCGCGCAGATCGACCCGTCCGTCGATGACGGGCACACCCTCCGCCGCGAGCAATCGCAGCTGGCGCGTCGCGAGGTGGGCCGCCGGCCGGCCCGAGGCGCCCAGCACCCGGTGCCAGGGCAGATCGGCGGCATCGGTCCGCATGATCCAGCCCACGGTCCGCGGGGTGGACAGTCCCGCCGCCGCGGCGATATCGCCGTAGGTCGCGACCCGGCCGGCCGGAATCGACGCGACCAGTTCACGCACACGCTCGATCTGTTCGTCGGTGGTGGCCACGGGGCCGCCTACAGTGCGGCGCGGATCAATGCCGCGGTCTCGTGGGGCAGGATCTGGGCCACCATGTGCTCGCAGTCCCATTCGTGCACGGTCAAATCGTCGCCGAGGCGCTCGGCGAGAGCGGTGCGGAGACCGGGGGTGACGAACGGCGGGTCCACCTTCGTGGCCCGGACCAGCACGGTCGGGAGGCCGGGTGCGGGCAGTGCCACGGCACGGGCCAGCTGTCCCCAGTACGCGATCAGGGCCGCCGTATCCACCCGCCAGCGCATCCGGCCGTTCGCGGCGGGTACCAGATGTTCGTCGAGTTCGGCGCGCAGCAGTTCCGGCGCGACCGCACCCCAGCCGGTGGCGAGTTTGTCCATCCGGGCCTCGTCGGAATCGGTGTAATCGGGTGATTCGAGGGTTGCCTCGGCGATCTCGTGCAACCACGCCGGGTCCAGCGCCACGGCCGGATCGAGGAGTACGAGACCGCGGACGAGTTCGGGATGCCGCCGGGCCAGGTGCAGGGCGCACGCGCCGCCGAAGGAGTGCGCCACCACCAGCACCGGTTCGTCGGTTTCCGCGGTGATCGAGGCCACCAGATCCGCGACGATCGTTTCGAAATCCCACGGCGGGAGGGCGGTGGAACGGCCGTGTCCGCGCAGGTCGGGAGCGATCACCCGGATATCGGGCAGGGCCGCGGCGGCCAGCGCCTCCCAGCGTTTCCCGTGACCGGTGAGGCCGTGCAGGGCCAGCAGCACCGGCCCGGTGGCCGGGCCGAAACGATGAACATGCAGTGTGGACACGGTGACATTGTTATCCGAACACACCGACACCGCTGCGGGCGCGGGTCCGACGTGGTATCGGCGGTGTCGGCCCCGTCTGTTGCAATAGCCGTCGTGGTGCGTTCGGATAGGCCGGTGCGGCTGGTGCGCCGGAAAGCGGCGGCTCCCCGGGCTCGGACCTGGGGTGCCGATCTCGGCGCGCTGTTCGGCACCGCCACGGCGGTCACCGGCACGCAACCGGGCGCGAGCCGGATGTGGCGGGTGCTCGGCGGTCCCGGTACCGGCAAGACGGCGTTACTGGTCGATGTGGCGGCCGCGCGGATCGCGGGCGGCGCGGAGCCGGAATCGGTGCTGCTGCTCACCCACTCCAAACAGGCGGCCGGTGCGGCCCGGGACGCGCTCACCGAGCGGCTGGACCACTGGCCGGTATGCGCGCCGGCCGTGGCGGGGGTCTCCGACGGTGCGGCGTCCGGCGCCCACCCGCTGTTCGTGCTGCCCGCTCCGGTGCCGGGGTCGGCCGCGGCGAGCGCACCCGGTTTCTCGGGTGCCACCCGGGAACCGCTGGCCCGCACCGTCCACTCCTACGCGTTCGGGATCCTGCGCCGGCAGGCCGCGCGGCACGGTAATCCGCCGCCGCGGCTGCTCACCGGCGCCGAACAGGACGCGGTGCTGCGTGAGATGCTGCGCGGTGATCTCGCCGATATCGCTGCCTGCGCCGACGATCTGTGGCCGCGGCGACTGCAACCTGCGCTGGGCCTGACCGGTTTCGCCGACGAACTCCGCGATCTCATGTTGCGCGCCACCGAACGCGGACTGGGCCCGGAGGATCTGATCGAACTCGGCCGGCGACGCGACCGGCCGGACTGGGTGGCTGCCGGTGGTTTCGCCCTGCGCTATGAACAGGCGATGCTGTTGCGCTGGTCGGTCGGGGTGGCCGCACCGGAGGCATCGGCGCCCGCCCTGAACGCCGCCGAACTGGTCGGTGCGGCCCTGGACGCGCTGGCCGGTGACGCCGAACTCCTGGCCGCCGAACGGGCCCGGTTGCGCTGTCTGCTCGTCGACGACGCCCAGCATCTGGATCCGCAGGCGGCGCTGCTGGTGCGGGTGCTGGCCGAGGGGGCGGGAACCACGGTCGTCGCCGGTGATCCAGACCAGGCGGTCTACACCTTCCGTGGCGCGGATTCGCGCTTCCTCACCGAACTCGAGGTGCCGCCCGCGCGGCGCATCGTCCTCTACGACAACCACCGATCCGGTCCGGCGATCAACACCGCCGCCGCCCGGATCGCGTCCCGGCTGCCGGGTGCCGCCGCGCATCGGGTCACCCGGGCCGATCTCGGGCCCGAGGAACGGGGTGAGCTTCCCCCGGACTCCGGCGAACCCACCCCGGCGGAGGTCCGGGTCCGGGTACTGGGCAGTCCGGCCAAGGAAGCCTCGCTGATCGCCGACCATCTGCGCCGCGCGCATCTCACCGAGGGCGTGCCCTGGTCGGAGATGGCGGTCGTCGTGCGTTCGGTACCGCTGCTGCTGCCGCCGCTGCGCCGGGCCCTGCTGGCGGCCGGGGTCCCGATCGCGGCGCCCGCGAACGATCTGCCGCTGGCCCGCCGCCGCGGCGCCGCGTGGCTGCTGCTGGCGCTGCGGGCGGTGCTCGCGGGGGAGGGCACACCACGCGGTGGCGGGTCCACCGAATCGCTCTTCGGTCCCGACGACGCGCTCGAGTTGCTGGCCGGCCCGCTCGGCGGGGCCGATGCGATCAGCCTGCGCCGGTTGCGCCGTGGGATCCGCCGCACCACGGTGGAACTCGGCCGTACCGGTCCGGACCCCGCCGCCGGTCTCCCGGTCGAACCGGTCGACGAGCCACCCGTCCCCGATCCCGAATTCGCCGATCCCGAGTTCGCCGGTGGTTCCGCCGACGACTTTCCGCCCCGCGATCCCTTCGCCGATATCACTCGTCATGCCGCCGACGCGGACTGGTACGGGCTCGACGAGTACTACTCCACCGATCCGTGGGAGGGCCTCCCACCCGAGCCGCCGGCCGAGGACGAGGAGTTCCCGCCCGAGCCGCACCCGGCCGAGAGCGATAGCGCCGATGCCCCGGACGGGCCGGAAATCCCGGTGACCCCCGAATCCGCCCGGGCCACCGGCCTCCGCGATTCCCGGAATCCGGCATCCCGCGCTTCGGCCACCCCCGGCCGGCCGTCGGTGGAGGTGCTACGGGACCTCCTGCTGGGCGCCGGAGACGACCGGATCGTGGCCGGTCTCACCGAGGTCGAACTCGCGCCGCTGAACCGGGCGGCGCGCGCGCTGGACCGGGCGCGCCGGGTCCGGCGCGACGGTGGTGGACTCGAAGATGTGCTGTGGGCCCTGTGGACCGGGTCGCGGCTCGAGCGACGCTGGCTGGCGCAATCCGAACGCGGGGGAGCGGCCGGTATGCAGGCCGACCGCGATCTCGATGCCGCCGTCGCGCTGTTCGACGCGGCGGCCGCCTACACCGACCGGTTACCGGGCGCGACCATCGAAGGTTTCGTCGAATATCTGCTCCAGCAGCAGATACCGCAGGACCGGGCCGTGCGAACGCACCGTGAGGAAGCAGTGGACCTGCTGAGCGCCCACGCGGCGGCCGGGCGGGAATGGGAGGTCGTCGCGGTCGCCGGGGTGCAGGAGGGGATCTGGCCGGACCCCCGCCCCCGGGGCACCCTGCTGCACACCGAGGATCTGGTGGACGATATCGCCGGGATCACCGAACGAGTCAGTCGTGCCGCGCCGATCCTGGCGGAGGAGCGTCGTCTGCTGTTCGTGGCATGCAGCCGGGCGCGGCGATCGCTGCTGGTGACCGCGGTGGAATCGGTGACCGGTGACCGTGATCTGGTCCCCTCCCGGTTCCTGGCCGAAGTGCTCGGCGGTGATACCGGCGGTGAACCCGGTGCGCTCCCGATCGCCGAACCCGGCCGGGTGCTCGCCCTGCACGCGCTGATCGCCGAGCTACGCGCCGCGGTCTGCGATCCGGACGCCGGCGACGAACGCCGTGCCCGCGCCGCCCGGCAACTGGCCCGTCTCGCCTTGGCCGGGATCCCCGGTACCGCGCCCGACGACTGGTACGGCGTACCGGCACTCAGTTCCACCGAGACCCTGTGGGACGACGACGCGCCGATCGCATTGTCCCCGTCGACCGTCGAACTGCTGCGGACCTGCCCGCTGCGCTGGGCACTGGAACGCAATGGTGGATCCGACGGTGAAAACCCGTACGCCGTCAAGGGAACTCTGGTGCACACCCTGGTCCAGGCGCTGGCGGGCCGGGTCCCGCTCGAACAGGTCCGCGCCGAACTCGCCGAGAGCTGGACCGATATCGACCCGGAGGTCAGCTGGTACTCACGGCAGGAACTGCGCCGCACCGAGGCCATGCTGGACGCCTTCGTCGCCTGGGTGCGCGCTACTCGCGGCGAACTCACCCAGGCCGGTATCGAGGTACCGGTCGACTGTGTCCTGCCCGCGCCGGGCGACGACACCCCGGAGGTCCGGATCCGGGGCCGGATCGACCGGCTGGAGCGCGACGCCGAGGGCCGGTTCGTGATCGTCGATGTGAAAACGGGCAAGAACCCGGTGAGCGAGGCCGACGCGGCTGCGCACGCGCAGCTGGCGACCTACCAGGTCGCGGCGGCCGCGGGTGCGCTGGCGGAAGACACCACCGGCGAACCCGAACCCGGCGGGGCCCGGTTGGTGTACGTCGGGTTGCCGGCCGCCGACGGGGTCGCGAAGGAACGGGTCCAGCCGGCGCTGGACGCCGAAGCGCTGGACACCTGGCGCGGGACCATCCGCGCCGCCGCCGCGAGCACCGAGGGTCCCGGGTTCCTGGCGATCCGCAACGAGGGCTGCCGGCACTGCGCCGTGAAGAACAGCTGCCCGGTGCAGGACGCCGGGCGTCAGGTGACCGAGGAGTGAGCGCCCGGGTCTCACCGGGGCAGTTGGCCGACGCGCTCGGACTCCCGCCACCGACCGCGGAACAGGCCGCGGTGATCGCCGCGCCCCCCGGGCCGGCCCTGGTGGTGGCCGGGGCCGGCGCCGGGAAAACCGAGACCATGGCGGCCCGCGTGGTCTGGATGGTGGCCAACCGGCTGGTCACGCCCGAGGAGGTGCTCGGGCTGACCTTCACCCGTAAGGCCGCGCAGCAGCTCACCGCGCGGATACGCACCCGGCTGGCCAGGCTGGCGGGGTCCCGGTTGCTGCGCGATCTCGATCCCGCGGGCGACCTGCGCGCCACCCTGGCGGGTGCGGAACCGGAGATCAGCACCTACCACTCCTATGCCGGCCGGCTGCTGAGCGAGCACGGTCTGCTGCTTCCGGTGGAACCGTCGGCCGCGCTGCTCACCGAAACCCAGCTGTGGCAGCTCGCCCATCAGGTCGTGCGCGGCTGGGACGGCGATCTCGACACCGACCGCTCGCCACTGACGGTCACCGAGGCGGTGCTGGCGCTGTCCGGTCAGCTGGCCGAGCATCTGGTGGAACCCGAGGATCTCGCCGAGGCGCACACCGAACTCGAGAAGCTCGTGCACACCCTGCCGCCCGGTCCACGGCAGCGCGGCGGCCCGAACAAAGAGCTGCTCTCGATCCTGCGCGCACAGCGGGAACGGGTCGCGCTGCTCCCACTGGTCCGGCAGTTGCGGGAGACACTGCACCAGCGCGGCGCCCTGGATTTCGGTGCCCAGATGTCACTGGCGGCGCGGCTGGCCGCCGAGCATCCCGAGGTGGCGACAGCCGAACGTGCCCGGTTCCGGCTGGTGCTGCTGGACGAGTACCAGGACACCGGTCACGCGCAGCGCATCCTGCTGTCGGCGTTGTTCGGTGCCGGCTATCCGGTACGGTCCGGCGGGCCGCGTTCCCGCGGACCCCGGGCGCCCCGGCTCGCGGTCACGGCGGTCGGTGATCCCATGCAGTCCATCTACGGCTGGCGCGGTGCCTCGGCCGCCAACCTGCCGCGCTTCACCACCGATTTCCCGGTCGCACCGGATGTTCCGGCGCCGGTGCTGCCGCTGCTCACCAGCTGGCGCAACCCGCCCGAAGCTCTCGACCTGGCGAATATGGTCGTGGAACCGCTGCGCGCGGCGGCCCGCACCGGCGGCGGGGTCACCGTGGACGCGTTGCGTGCGAAACCGGGTGCGCAGCCGGGTGTCGTCGCACTCGCGCTCACCGATACCGTCGCCGGCGAACGCCACTGGATCGCCGAGCGGATCGCGGCCGAATGGGCGGCGGCTCGCGCCGCCGAGCGGCCGCCACCCACATCTGCGGTCCTGATCCGCCGCAATGCCGATGCCGCCGAACTGGCCGAGGCGCTGCGGGCACAGGGGTTGCCCGTCGAGATTGTCGGCCTGGGCGGGTTGCTGTCGACGCCGGAGGTCGCCGATATCGTCGCCACTCTGCGCCTCATCGCCGATCCGGCCGCGGGCAGTGCCGCTGTCCGGATCCTCACCGGTGCCCGCTGGCGCCTGGGCAGCGCCGATCTGGCCGCGCTGGCGCGGCGGGCCCGCGAGCTGTCGATCAGTCGTGATCCCGGCGCCGAGATCACCGATTCCGCGACCCTGGCGGCGGCGCTCCACGAGGTCGCCCCGGAGCCCGCCGAACGGGCCGGCCTGGCCGACGCGATCGCCGATCCCGGTCCGGCCGATCGCTATTCGGCGGCCGGATACCGCCGGGTGACCACATTGGGCCGGGAACTGGCGCTGCTGCGCGAACGAGCCGCGCAACCGCTGACCGAGCTGGTCGCCGATGTGGAACGCACCATCGGTGTCGGGGTCGAGAGCCAGGCGCGCCGCGCATCGGCGGGTTCCGGTGCCGGGCGCGAACATTTGGATGCCTTCGCCGAGGTGGTCGCCGGCTACGCGGGCGACAGCGGGGCGAACCTGGGCGGGCTGCTCGCTTTCCTCACCGCCGCCGAATCGGTGGAGAACGGATTGGAACCCGGCGAGGTCGAGGTGGCCCCGGACCGAGTCCAGGTGCTCACCGTGCACGCGGCCAAGGGCCTGGAGTGGGAAGTGGTCGCGGTACCGCATGTCATTCGCGATGTGTTCCCGTCCACCCGCGGGGTGAACACCTGGCTGGGCGCCCTGGCCGAACTGCCCACGGCGCTGCGCGGTGACCGGGCCACCGCAGAGTCTCCGGACGGTGTGCCGGTGCTCGATCTGTCCGAGGTCACCGACCGGGCCGAACTGCAGCGCGGCCTCGGCGCCCACAAGGAGGCGCTGGCCGGGCGGCGGCTGGACGAGGATCGCCGCCTGTTCTATGTGGCGCTCACCAGGACCGAACGGGTCCTGTTGGTCTCGGCCCATCACTGGCCCGAAACCGGTGACAAACCCAAGGGGCCCTCGGAGTTCCTGCTCGAGGTGAAAACAGCCGCCGAAGCGCCCGGCAGCGGTGTCGAGATCGCCTGCTGGGCTGCCGGACCCGAGCCCGGCGAACCGAACCCGCTGGCCGCCACCCCGGTGACCGCCGCCTGGCCCGGCGATCCGCTGGGCGATCGCCGCCCGGATATCGAGGCGGGTGCCGCGCTCGTGCACGCGGCGCTGGCCGAAGTCGCCGGCGGGGCGGACGAGCCGGACTCCGCAGCCGATCCCGACGGCTGGATCGCCGATGTGGACGCGCTGCTGGCCGAGTACCGGGCCGGCGCGGCCGCCGCCGCGGAGGTCGAACTGCCCACCCAGCTGCCGGCGACGGCACTGGTCGAAATGCGCGCCGACCCGGGTCGGCTGGCTGCCCGGCTGCGCCGCCCGCTGCCCTATCCGCCCAACCCGCTGGCTCGCCGCGGGACCGCTTTCCACGCCTGGGTGCAGCGCTGGTTCGCCGCCGACCAGCTCCCCGGCCTCGACGATCTGCCCGGCGCCGCCGACGCGGGGGCGGCGGCCGATGCCGAACTGGCCCGGATGCAGGATGCGTTCCTGTCCTCGCCCTGGTCGGCGCGGCGGCCGGTGGAGGTCGAGGTGCCGTTCGAAACCACGATCGCGGGGGTGGTGATCCGTGGCCGGATGGACGCGGTGTTCGCCGAATCCGGCGGCGGCTGGACCGTTGTCGACTGGAAGACCGGCGCCGAACCCGGCCCGGCCGACGAAGCCGCCGTGGCGGTGCAGCTGGCGGTGTACCGGCTGGCGTGGGCGCGCTTGCTGGCAGCGCGGACCGGGGAAACCGAAGAACACATGCTCGGGCGGATCGGCGCCGCCTTCCACTATGTGCGCAGCGGTCGCACCGTCGCGCCGGAGCGGTTACCGGGTCCGGCGGAGCTGGTGGCGCTGCTCACCGAAACGACGCGCGGGGACGAGTCCGGGGAACAGCCGGGCCGGGTCCGTTGATCCGGCTCGGGCGCCTACGGTGCCGGGATCTCAGTCCAGTGGGGCGCGGCGCCCCACTGCCAGGGCCCGGGAGATCAGCGGCCACTGCATCGGCAACCGGAGCAGCCAGACTGCTTTGAGCGCCGCGGGCGCTTTCGGATTCCGTACCGTATCCACGGCGAGCTGGATATTCGCCGGGAAAACGGCGATGAACAGCAGCGCCGCCAAACGGCCGCCGAGTCGGCGGGTCCGCGGGATCAACAGGGTGGTGCCGACGCCGATCTCGGCGACCCCGGACCAATAGGTGTAGGAGCGCGCCTTTCCGGGCAACTGCGGGGGAATGGTCGAATCGAATTGTTTGGGGATCAGGAAATGCATGATGCCCGCGCCCAGGAGCAGCGCGGCCAGCCGAAGCGCCGGGGTGCGACCGGAATCCGGCGCGCCCACCGGGGAGATATCTGCCATGGCCCCACCATAGAGACCTGTCTCGACGCCGTGCCCGACGTGACCGCGGCCGAGCAGGTAGGCTCCCGAGCTGTGTCGGAGGGACTGAGGGTGACCGGTGTGCGGGACGGCCGGGCCGGTGAGGGGTGTCGCCGGTGACTTCGCGGTTCGCCGATATCGGGAGCCGGGCCCGGGGCGCGGCCGGGCCACCGGATTTCGCGCTGGTGGGCCTGCTCCGTATCCCGGAGGCGCAGAGCAGCCCCTGGATCTCGTTGACCAGGCGGGTGCTGTTCGCGATCGGGTTGCTGTGCGCGGCGGCGATCGTCGTCTATGTCGGCCGTGACGGTTACCGGGACAGCGCCGATGATTCGGTGACCCTGCTGGACGCCTTCTACTACGCGACCGTATCGCTGTCGACCACCGGGTACGGCGATATCGCACCGGTCACGCCGTCGGCTCGCCTGGTGAACATCTTCGTCATCACCCCGTTGCGAGTGCTGTTCCTCATCGTCCTGGTCGGTACCACCCTGGCGGTACTCACCGAACGTTCCCGCCAGGCCCTGAAGATCCAGCGTTGGAGGCGCACCGTGCGTAATCACACCGTCGTCGTCGGGTACGGAACCAAGGGCCGTACCGCTATCGACGCCATGCTCGGTGACGGCGTGCAACCCGCCGATATCGTCGTCGTCGACACCGACGCGGTGAGCCTGGAAGCGGCCTCGACCGCCGGGCTGGTCACCGTGCACGGCTCGGCCACCCAATCCGATGTGCTGCGCCTGGCGGGTGTCCAGAACGCGGCCTCGGTCATCGTGGCCACCAATCGCGACGACACCGCCGTCCTGGTCACTCTCACCGCCCGGGAACTCACCAAGAAAGCCAAGATCGTCGCATCCATCCGCGAATCGGAGAACACCCATCTGCTGCGGCAGTCCGGCGCCGATTCGGTGGTCGTCTCCTCGGAGACCACGGGCCGCCTGCTCGGGATCGCCACCACGACGCCCAGCGTGGTGGAGATGATGGAGGATCTGCTGACCCCCGAGCACGGTTTCGCCGTCGCCGAACGTGAGGTCGAACCCGGTGAGGTCGGCGGTTCACCCCGTCATCTCAGCGATATCGTGCTCGGCGTCGTCCGGGCGGGTGAACTGGTCCGTGTCGGCGAACCGGCGGTCGACGCTCTGGAGTCGGGCGACAAACTGCTCTATATCCGTCGCGCCCGCTGACCCGCCGCGGCCGTTACCGGGTCGCGATACGCTCGGAATGTGGCCGTATTCCAGCTCAACCAGATTCCCCTGCTGTCCCGCTCGACACTCGACCGTGCCGACCATCTGCGCACCGATGAACAGGCGCTGAAGGAGGGCTGGGCCACGGCCCGGCTGCTCCGGATCGGGCGGCGCGGCGCGGTGCGGTTCGAGTCGGGTGCGCTGGTCTGGGATTCCGCCCTGGAACTGTCGGCCGAGCCCACTCCCGAGGCAGTGTTTCTCGGCGTCGACGACGGCGTCCACCTGTGGGCAGTTGCCGACGCCTCGCTCACCGGGGCCCTCCGGGATCTGCGCCAGCTCGCCGACGCCTCGATCGACGATTTCACCGCCGGAGTGATGTCGACGGCGCTGGCGTTGATCAATTGGCACGCCGGGGCGGCCTTCCACGGGATCGACGGCACGCCGACCGTCCCGGCCAAGGGCGGCTGGTCCCGGGTCGCCGAGGACGGTCGCGAGGATTTCCCCCGTACCGATCCGGCCGTGATCTGCCTCATCCACGACGGGGCCGACCGGGTGCTGCTCGGCCGGCAGGCGAGTTGGCCGGACACGATGTTCTCGCTGCTGGCCGGTTTCGTGGAGGCCGGTGAGTCGTTGGAGCGGTGTGTGGAACGGGAGATGCGGGAGGAGGTCGGGCTCGATGTCGGCGATATCGAATACCTCGGCAGCCAGCCCTGGCCCTTCCCGCGGTCACTGATGCTCGGTTTCTCCGCGCAGGCCGATCCGGACCAGCCGCTGGTCTTCTCCGACGGCGAGATCGCCGAAGCGCACTGGTTCACGCGTGACGAAGTGCGGACCGCCCTGGCGGCGGGCGGTTGGCGGGCCCGGCCGGAGGAAGGCGCGCCCGCGCCCGCGACCGGTGCCCGGCTGCTGTTGCCCGGTTCGATTTCGATCGCCCGGACGATCGTCGAATCCTGGGTGGCCGCGGGCCGATGACCCGGCGGCGTGCCGCCCGCGCACCGGCGTGCCGCGATGTTCACCCTGCGCGAAGACCGTCCGGCAGGGCGGACCGGCCGGTTCGTCGCGCCTACTATGGACGACATGCAGCTTCACGAAGCGCCGGCCGGCCACGGTTCGCGCGCGCTCCCCGGACAGCACCCGGACGTCATGCCGGCGGGTGAGGCGGTATGAGTGATCTCCCGTTCGGATTCTCCCAAGGCGACGACGACGATCGCGGCCGCGGCGACAAACCGGGCGGCGGCGGTAACGATCCCTTCGGTTTCGGCGCCGGTGGTGCCGGGTTCGATCCGGCGTCGCTGGGCCAGATGCTCTCCTCGCTGGGGCAGATGCTCAGCGGTATGGGTCAGGGCATGACCGGCGGTGGCAGTGGCCCGGTGAACTACGACGTCGCCAAGCGATTGGCCCGTCAGCAGCTCGGCAAAACCGTTCCGCCGGTGTCCAGCGGTACCGCCGCCGCCGTCGCCGATGCCACGCACCTCGCCGAACTGTGGCTCGACGATGCGACGACTTTCCCGGCCGGCGCGACGAGCACCGTCGCCTGGACCGCGAACGACTGGATCGAGAAAACCCTGCCCACCTGGCAGCGGTTGTGTGATCCGGTGGCCCAGCAGATCTCCGGTATGTGGACCGCGGGGCTGCCCGAGGAGGCCCGCGATATGGCCGGGCCCATGATGGGCATGCTCGGTCAGATGGGCGGGCTGGCCTTCGGTTCCCAGCTCGGCCAGGCCCTGGGCCAGCTGGCCAAGGAGGTGCTGACCGGCACCGATATCGGCCTGCCGCTCGGCCCGGCCGGTACCGCCGCACTGCTGCCCACCGCCATCTCGGAGTTCAGCGAAGGACTCGAACAGCCGGAGAGCGAGATCGTGGTGTTCCTCGCCGCGCGTGAGGTCGCCCATCAGCGGTTGTTCGTCCATGTGCCCTGGCTGCGCCAGCAGGTGCTGGGGGCGGTCGAGGACTACGCGCGCGGGATCACCATGGATTTCTCCGCGCTCGAGGACGCGGCCCGCAATCTCGATCCGACCGCGCTCACCGATCCGTCCAAGCTCGAGGAGATCCTCGCTCAGGGCAGTTTCGAACCGCAGACCACGCCCGAACAGAAACAGGCGCTGGACCGGCTGGAAACGCTGCTCGCCCTGATCGAGGGCTGGGTGCAGGTGGTCGTGTCCGCCGCGGTGGGCGATCGGCTGCCGGGCGCGGGTGCGCTCGCCGAGACCCTGCGCCGTCGCCGTGCCACCGGCGGACCCGCCGAGCAGACCTTCGCCACTCTGGTGGGCCTGGAACTGCGTCCGCGCAAACTGCGCGAGGCGGCGACGCTGTGGCAGCGGCTCACCGACGATGCCGGTATCGCCGCGCGCGACGGCGTCTGGGCACATCCCGATCTGCTTCCCGATGCCGGCGATCTCGACGCGCCCGCGGGTTTCATCGATTCGGTGATCGGTGGCGGTGCGGGCGCTTTCGACGATCCGCTGGCCCAGCTGGCCGCGACCGAGGCCGCCGAACGCGAGGCGGCCGCCGGTGCGCGGGACCGCGGCACCGAGGGCACCGACAGCGACGAGCCGGGTCCCGATACCGATCCGGAGGATCCGGAGTCCGGTAAGAAGTAACGTGGGCCGGCGCGGGAGGGTTTCCGCGCCGATTCCGCACGATTTTCGGTGAGGGCCGGAAACCACCTCGCAAAGGCCCTCTCACCTGGGTGATCACGGGTTGTCCACAGGCCGTATACCTGTGGACAACCCGGTCCGGTGCACCGGTTGCGCCGCAACGGCACTCGCATACTGCGAGGTATGACGACGCTCCGGCCACGTGGCCCCCTCCTGCATCCCCGGGTGCCGATCCTGGTCCGATCCACCGGACAGGTTCAGCTGGGCTGGGATCCGGAAACCGCCGTGCTCTGTACGACCCCCGGTCTGGAAACCCAGCAGGTGCTGGGTTTCCTGCGGTTGATCGATGGGTTGAACAGTGTGCCCGCGATCATCTGGCAGGCTCGGTCGCTCGGTGTGGAACCCGGGCAGGCCACCGCTCTGCTCGCGGTGCTCGACAGCGCGGGGCTGCTGGTCCATCCGCCTCGCCCCGCCGGCCGGGTGCGCACGATCCGGGTGCACGGCATCGGCCCGCTCACCGAGGCCGTCGCGGCGGGACTGCGAAACCTGGGGATCCGTCCGCAGCGGTCACGTGACCACCACGGCGGAGGAATCGACGGCCGGACGCGGCCCGCCGATCTCGTGGTCCTGGCCGACGCGCTGATCCCCGATCCACGGGTGGTGCGCGATCTGTCCCGGGCGCGTACCGCTCATCTGGTGGTCCGGCTACGCGACGGTAAGGGGATCGTCGGGCCGTTTGTGCAGCCCGGGCGTACCAGCTGCCTGCGCTGCGCGGATATGACGAGAGCCGACCACGATCCGGATTGGCCGCGGCTGGCCGCGCAACTGCTGGGACGCACCGGCCATGCCGGTCCGGCCGGTATCGCCGCGGTGGCGGCACTGGCACTCGGTGAACTCGAGACGATCATCGCCTGCGAACCGGGCCGGCCGCCGGAAACGCTGGACGGAACGCTCGAACTCGATCTCGACACCCGGTTCCTCGACCGGCGCCGATGGGCGCCACATCCTCGGTGTGGTTGTGTGGGGAACACCACTTCGGCCGGTGTGTGATGACATTCACATCGGGTGCCGAGGGCAATTCTCTTCGGTTTTCCGTGGCAGACAGTCAGGGTTGTCGGCCATGATGGGGGAGTGTCTGAGATCGTGCGCCGGCCTATGTCCCGCAATGCGAAGTTGGCAAAGATTCCGCTGGGAGTAGCGGGGCGCGCCGCGGTCGGTTTCGGGAAGAAGCTCGCGGGTGGTGATCGCAAGGAGATCAATACCGAGCTGAACCAGAAGGCGGCCGAACAGCTGTTCGCCGTCCTGGGAGAGCTCAAGGGCGGTGCGATGAAGTTCGGCCAGGCTCTCAGTGTGATGGAGGCCGCCGTTCCGGAGGAGTTCGGCGAGCACTATCGCGAGGCCCTCACCAAACTACAGGCCGCTGCGCCCCCGATGCCCGCGGCCACCGTGCACCGGGTTCTCGATCAGCAACTCGGCACCGATTGGCGTAAACGTTTCCAGGAGTTCGACGACACCCCCGCCGCGTCGGCCAGTATCGGCCAGGTGCACAAGGCGGTCTGGTCGGACGGGCGCCCGGTCGCGGTGAAGGTGCAGTACCCGGGCGCGGACGAGGCGTTGCGTGCCGATCTACGCACCCTGAACCGGATGACCGGCCTGTTCGCGAAGGTCATCCCCGGCGCCGATGTGAAACCGCTGCTCGCCGAGATCACCGAACGCACCGAAGAAGAACTGGACTATCGCAACGAAGCCGCGAACCAGCGGGCGTTCAGCAAGGCCTATGACGGACATCCCGAATTCGTGGTGCCCCGGGTCGTCGCGAGCTCGCCGAAGGTGATCGTCAGCGAATGGCTCGACGGCACATCGGTTTCCGCGATCATCAGTGCCGGCCAGGCAGATCCGGAGGGCACCCGCGTGCTGCGTAACCGGGTCGCCGGGCTGATGGGCCGATTCCATTTCTCCGCCCCGGAGACGGCGGGCCTGCTGCACGCCGATCCGCATCCGGGCAATTTCATGATCACCCCGGAGGGCAAGCTCGCGGTGATCGATTACGGTGCCTGCGCACCGCTACCGGGCGGTTTCCCGGAGTTGCTGGGCCGCATCCTCGCCTTGGCGGTCGCCGAACAGTACGGCGACCTCACCGAGCTCCTGCACGCGAACGGCTGGGTACTGCCGGGCCGGACACTCACCGAAGCCGAGATCGAAGAATATCTGCGCCCGTTCACCGACCCGATCCGCACCGAATCGTTCCATTTCACCCGGCGGTGGATGCAGCGCGTAGCGGGTAAAGCGACCGACTACTCCTCCCCGGAGATGAAAACCGCGCGGGCGATGATGCTGCCGGCCGAATACGTGATGATCTTCCGGGTGCTCGGCGGGTCGATCGGTATCTGCGCCCAGCTCGATGCCGAGGTCCCGTTCATGCAGCTCGCCTCCGCCTGGCTGCCCGGTTTCCGGGAGCAGCGCGACACGGCCTGAAAAGCCGTCCGGCGCGGACAGTTCGGCCTCGGCGGAAGGCCCGCGCGGTATCGCGGTCGGCGATACTCCCGCACAAGCGAACGAGCCGCTCATCGGCGATGCGATGAACGGCTCGTTTCCGGTGTCGGTGTGTACCCGTGAGGGTCACAGAGTCCCTGTCAGACACAGCTGGCGACCTTGCGCGGCCGGCCCCGCGGGCGCTTGCGAGCGATGACGACCCCCTGATCGAAGATCTCACCGCCCCAGACACCCCACGGCTCCCGCCGATCGATGGCCGCGGTCAGGCAGCCCTTACGGATCGGGCAGGAAGCGCACAGCGCCTTGGCCTCTTCCAGCTGGCCCGGGCTCTCCGCGAACCACAGGTCGGGGTTTCCGGCGCGGCAGGGCAGTGCGGGAAGCCGCTGGTCCGCGGGATCGGTTACCACGGTGCTACACGCCACATCAGTGGTGGCCGACGGCCAGCTCTGGGTGGTGGTGACCACGTCGTTCTCCTTCAGCTTGTTGTGCAGCGGTTCGGTGTTCGTTCTGCGGAACCGATGCCTTGTGGGCTGAAGGCCAGAAAAATAATTCTGGCCACGGTTCCGCATCTGCGTCCCGTGGCCAGGAGGTGTGGGGTTGATCCCTACCTTGGTCGGCTGTGGGGCCGCCTGTTCACGGTCGCGGGGTGTCCTTTGCGAAGGCTTTCCGGTCGCTTGCCTGCCACTGCGGGTGCTGCGGCGGGATCGATAGCGAAGGAGCCGACGGCTGCCGATGCAGCCCCCGGGTGCCAGTTCGCGATGGACTGGTCCTGCGGTTCGACGATGTTCGGCTGATGCGAATAGCGGATACGCGCCTGCTCACCGGCAAAATCGAGGCAGGACAGGCCGGTCCCCTGCAAAGCGAGGAACCCCCGGGAAGCAGCAGCGGACGACCGCATATTCGGCGTTACGGCGACGAAGCCGTAATTCGTTGTGCCGTTCATCTGACTGCCTCCCTCCTGTACTCGTGGTCGTTGTCTGGACTGTTTTTCAGCTGTGCGCGTGGATGTACCCTCCCGAGCGCGATTTCCACCTTAAGCAATCTCGCCGGAGTCGACAACCTATTTTCTACCTGCGGTTTTGCCGAGTTCTCCGCCGGAGGCCCCTCAGCGGGAGATCGAGCGGCGCCGGGATCGGATGATCGCCAGCACTTCCGCCCCGTATTTGCGCATCTTGCTCTCGCCGATACCCAGTGCGGCCAGTGCGGCTTCGGTCTCGGGTAACTGCTCGGCGATGGCGGTCAAGGTGTTGACGCCCAGGATCCCGCGTGGATCGACCGCCAGTTCGGCAGCCTTCTCCCGCCGCCAGTCCTGCAGGGCACCGAGCAGTTCCGTATCCGGTTGTCCCACACAGTTCTTGCACCGGCGCAGCAGCAGGGTCTCCGAATCGAGCAGCGCGCGACCGCATATGCGGCACACGGGGCGGCTCTTCTCGGACCCGGGCCGCACCGGAGCTGCTATCCGGGAAGCCGGGGAGCTGTCGGGTACCAGGCCGGTGAGGAACCGGGAACGCCGCCGGGGCCGGCGATCGCCGTCGCCGCGGCTGAGCGCCCACGACAACCGGAGATGGGTCCGGGCGCGGGTCACCCCCACGTACAGCAGCCGGCGTTCTTCCTCGAGTGCTGCCACATCGGCGACCGAACCGTCGCCGTTGAGAGTGTAGGAAATGGGCAGGGTGCCGTCGCTGAGCCCGACCAGGAACACCGCATCCCATTCCAGACCCTTGGCCGCGTGGAGCGAGGCCAGCGTCACACCCTGCACGGTCGGTGGGTGCCGGGCCTCGGCCCGCGCGGCGAGTTCCCGTAGCAGCCCGGTCGCGGTGAGGCCGGGTTCGTGCTCGACGAGATCCTCGGTCAGCCGGACCAGCGCCACCAGCGACTCCCACCGCTGGCGCGCCTGGGCACCGGCCGGTGCGGACGCGGTGAGACCGACCGGCGCCAGGGCCGCCCGCACGAGGCTGATCAGTTTCTTCCCGGAGGTGGATGCCTCGGGCAGGTCGTCGCGAGCCGCGGTCCGCCGGAGCTCCTGAACGGCCTGACGTACCTCCGGCCGCTGGAAGAAGCCTTCGCCGCCGCGCACCTGATAGGTGATCCCGCGTTCGGTCAGCGCCTGCTCGTAGGCTTCCGATTGCGCGTTGATCCGGTAGAGCACCGCGATCTCGGCGGCGGATGTGCCCTGCGTCAGCAGCTCGTCGATCCGCCGGGCCACATCGGTGGCCTCGGTGCCGAGGTCCTCGTATTCGGCGAATTCCGGTTCCGGCCCGTCCGCACGCTGTCCCACGAGCTGCAGCCGGGTGCCCGCGATCCGGCCCTGGGCCATCCCGATCACCCGGTTGGCGAGATCGACGACCTGCGGAGTCGACCGGTAGTCACGCTCCAATCGCACCACGGTCGCGTCCGGGAACCGGCGGGAGAAGTCCAGCAACTGCCCGGGTCCGGCGCCGGTGAAGGAGTAGATGGTCTGGTTGGCGTCGCCGACGACGGTGAGGTCGTCGCGGTCGCCCAGCCAGGCATCGAGCACCCGCTGCTGTAGCGGCGTGACGTCCTGGTACTCGTCGACGACGAAACAGCGATAGCGTTCGCGGAACTCATCGGCGACCGACGGATAGTCCTCCAGTGCGGCGGCGGTGTGCAGCAGCAGGTCATCGAAATCCAGCAGTAGACCTTCCGGCGTGGTCTTCACCGATTCATAGGCTGCGTAGACCTCCCCGACCCGGGCGGGCGCGAAAGGCGTTTCACGCCGGTGAGCCGCGGCCGCCGCCGGGTAGTCCTCGGGCGCCACCAGCGACGATTTGGCCCATTCGATCTCGCCCAGCAGATCCTTCACGCTCTCGGTACCCGAAGCCAGACCGACCCGGTTCGCGGCCTGCGCGACCACCGGGAACTTGCTGTCCAACATTCGCCACGGCACCTCGCCGACCACCTGCGGCCAGAAATACCGCAGTTGCCGCAGCGCAGCGGCGTGGAAGGTACGCGCTTGCACAGTCGACGCCGCATCGCCGAGCCCCAGCGACCGCAGCCGCCCGCGGAGTTCCCCGGCTGCCCGCGCGGTGAAAGTGACGGCCAATACCTGATCCGCCCGCACCTGCCCCGCCGCCACCAGATGCGCGATGCGATAGGTGATGGTGCGGGTCTTCCCGGTACCGGCCCCGGCCAGTACGCAGACCGGCCCCCGCGGCGCGCGGACGGCGGCGGCCTGTTCCGGATCCAGCTCCGAGAGATCGACTGCGCCCACCGCAGCAGTGTATTGCTGTGTCTTTTTGCGGCGCCTGCGGCGCCGCGGGGTCGAGGCCCCCTCGGTCCCGTCGTTCAGCCCTCGAGACTCGAGCCTTCGGCTCATGCGCTTTCGAGGGCTGAACGACGGGACGGGCCTCGACCTTTGTGGGCCTCGTAAAACTCGGCACGGGCGGGGGCGGTTGTTCGGGCTTGGGACCGTGGGGTTGTTCGCGTTCGGGATGGTGGGCGTTTGTTCGAGCTTGGGACGGTGGGGTGGTTGTTCGGCTCGGCTCGGGCGGGTCGGGTGGGGATGGTGCGGCGGGTCAGGGGCCGGATGGTGGGGCGGGGTTCAGGCTGCGCAATACCTCGGGGAATGCCGATAGAGGGACGTCGTCAGGGAGGAGACGTTCGCGCGGTTACAGGTGTGAGCCGACAGTCGATTCCTCCTACGCCCGCCGCCGTGGCCGAAATCGCGACCCCGAGCCAATAGCGCCGGACCCGACCCGACGCCGAAGGCAAGGCCCACCACAGAGGCGGGGCCCGCCCCGGTTCTGCAGCGACAGAGCGAAGGAGCGCAGCGACTGAGCGCCGGAGTGAAGAACCGGGGTTAATAGGGCCCCGCCCGCCCCGCCGAAGGCGGGGCAATAAACACAGCCCCGTGCGTGTTGGTCTGTGCGTGACTGATGTGACTCCGGATCTGACCATGTATTCGACCACCTGGTGCGGCTACTGCCGCCGGTTGAAGACCCAGCTGAAAGAGGCGGGGATCAGCTATGTGGAGGTCGATATCGAGCAGGATCCGGCTTCGGCGGAGTTCGTGGGTAGCGTGAACAACGGTAACCATGTGGTGCCGACGTTGAAGTTCGCGGACGGTTCGACTGCTACCAATCCGTCGTTGGCCGAGGTGAAGCAGGCGCTCGCGCGTCAGGGCTGAGTCCGTCCGTCTCGTGTGGGGCAGGAGAGTGGCCGATCTCCCGGATCGCGCTCGCGTGCCTGTCCCGCATTGTGCGGGTGTGGATGGCTAGTGTTGACCGGGTGAATCGTCGGCTCATCACGCTCCTGGTCGCCCTGTTCCCGGTCCTGCTGTTCGGTGTGGTGGGCAGTGTGTACACCGTGCCGTTCGTCGCGCTGGGTCCCGGACCCACGTTCGACACCTTGGGTGAGGTGGACGGTCTGCAGGTCGTGCAGGTGTCGGGCGCGGAGGTCGACCGGACCAACGGGCAGCTGAACATGACCACGGTCGCGGTCCGGGACGGCTTGACGATATTCGAGGCGCTCGGTTTCTGGGTCAGTGGCCGGCACGGGATCGTGCCGCGTGCCGAGGTGTACCCGCCCGGGGTGTCGCGGGAGGAAGTCGACGAGTCCAACGAGCAGGATTTCGCGACTTCGGAGAGTAATGCCGAGGTCGCCGCCATGCATCAGCTGAATCTGCCGACCGCGGTACTCGTGCACGAGGTCTCCGCGGAAGGTCCCGCCCATGATGTGCTGCGGGCCGGTGATCAGATCGTGAGCGTCAACGGTAAGCCGGTGGCGACCACCCAGGACGTGGTCACCGAGGTGTCGAGCCGGGCTCCCGGGACGATCCTGCCTGTGGTGTATCGGCGGGACGGCGCCGAGCAGACCGCGAACATCACGCTCGGTGCGCGGCCCGACGACGCGGCCAAGGGTTTTCTCGGGCTGACACCGACCGAGTCGGCGGCACCGCCCATGCAGATCGATTTCAACCTGGCCGATATCGGGGGCCCGTCGGCCGGGCTGATGTTCAGTCTCGCGCTGGTGGAGAAATTGAGTCCGGGGGATCTGGACGGCGGTTCCTTCGTGGCGGGGACCGGGAGTATCGACGAGAACGGCAAGGTCGGTGCGATCGGCGGCATCCAGTACAAGATGATGGCCGCCCGGGAGGCGGGCGCGGAGACGTTCCTCGTTCCGGCGGGTAACTGCAACGAGGCGAGCCAGCGGATCCCCGACGGTCTCCGGCTGGTGCGGGTGGAGACCCTGGCCGGCGCGGTGCAGGCACTGGAAGATCTGTCCGCGGGCCAGTCTGCCCCCAGCTGCAGCTGACCTCTCGACCCCGGACCACCCACCGTCGTTCTCCGGATATTCGCCATCCATGGTCGGGCCCGCCCCGGTTCTGAAGGGACAGAGCGTAGCGACCGGTCGCTGGGGTGAGTGACCAGGTTGTCAGGGCCCGGCCTGGCCTGACGTCGGAGGAAGCCCACTGCAAAGGTGGGGCCTGTCCCGGTTGTGGAGCGGCGGCGGGTGGGAGCGATGCGATCGGTCGTTGGAGTGAAGGTTCAGGATCACGGGGGTCTCGGCCAACGACGCCGGAGGCGGAGCCCACTGCAAAGGCGGGGCCCGCCCCGGTTCTGGAGCGACAGAGCGAGGGAGCGCAGCGACTGAGTGGCGGAGTGAAGAACCGGGGTCAATAGGGCCCCGCCCGCCCCGCCGAAGGCGGGGCAAATAAGACACAGCTCTATTCGCCGGTGTCCTCGAACGTGTGCTGTAGTGCTTCGACCAGGTTCGGGGCGAGGTTCGGGTAGGTGCGCAGATCCAGGTCGGCGTCGGGGTCTTCGTCGTCTTCGGGTCGTAACTGCAACAGGCACAGGCTGTTTCCCGACCGGAGTACCGCCGCGAAGAGGCGCGCCTCGCGCCGTCCCGGATGCGCGTGGGCGGCGGCCCGGCCGGCCGCGTCGGCGGCGTCCGCGTCGGCCAGCAACGGGGTGAGTGCCTCGTCGAGGTCGTTCTCGGCGTCCGGTGGGAGCACCACGATCTCCTGTACCAGCACACAGCCCGCCACGGCGGGTGGCCAGCTGGTGGTGGCGAGGAATTCGTCGAGTGCCATCGATCCGCCGGCTACATGGTCGGGCAGGGGGTCCTGCGCGATCGGTGTGAGTTCGTCAGCGGCGTCGACCTGATCGATGAGCGCGGGTTCGGCCGCCACCAGATCCGCGGTGCGGACCAGCGCGAACATCTGCGGTGATCTTTCCCAGCCCTCGGCGTCCACGAACTCCGCGACCTCGTGGACGGAACGGGCCAGGACGATTTCGGCATGCAGATCGGCGCTCACCGGACCATCCTCGCATCCGCCGTCGCGACACCGCCCGAACCCTGCGGTCGCGAAGATGTCCGTTTTCCGTAAAGTGGGCGCAGAGGGTCCGTACAGGGCCCGACCGCAACAATTCGGACTGCGGCGCGGCGGCCGGTGGCGTTACCGGTTCGCTCGCCGCCGGACCCTGGAGAGTGGCATCGTGGGCATGCGCCCCCCCGCCGGTTTACCGTCGCTGTCCCGGCGCAGCCGTCTGCTGCTGGTGGCGGCGGTGGTGCTGGCCGCACTGCTGTTGGTAGGGCCCCGGCTCATCGATACCTATACGAACTGGCTGTGGTTCGGGGAGGTCGATTTCCGCGGCGTATACCTGACCGTGCTGCTGACCAGGGTCGCGGTTTTCGCGGTGGTCGCGCTCGTGGTCGGGTCGATCGTCTGGCTCGCCCTGTTGCTGGCCTACCGGTCCCGGCCGGTATTCGTACCGACTTCGGGTGCCGGTGATCCGATCGCCCGGTATCGGACCACAGTGCTCGGCAAGCTGAAATTGTTCGGGCTCGGTATCCCGGCTCTGCTGGGCATCCTGTCCGGGCTGGTCGCCCAGTCGAACTGGGTCACCGTGCAGTTGTTCCTGCACGGCGGTTCGTTCGGTCGCACGGATCCGCAGTTCGGTCTGGATGTGGGTTTCTACGCTTTCGATCTGCCGTTCTACCGGATGGTGCTGAACTGGTTGTTCGTCGCGATCGTCGTCGCGTTCTTCGCGAATCTGGTGACGCACTACATCTTCGGCGGGCTGCGGCTGACCGGCCGGGAGGGTGTGCTCACCAATCCGGCGCGCATCCAGTTGGCGGTGCTGGCCGGCTTGTTCGTTTTGCTGAAGGCCGTCGCGTACTGGTTCGACCGGTATCAGCTGTTGATGAGCAACCGGAAGGAACCCACCTTCAACGGTGGTTCGTTCACCGATATCAACGCGGTGCTGCCGGCCAAGCTGATTCTCTTGTCCATCGCGGTCATCTGCGCGCTGGCCTTCTTCGCCGGTATCGTCCTGCGCGATCTTCGGGTGCCGGCCATGGCGGCGGCTCTGCTGGTGCTGTCCTCGGTGCTGGTGGGCGCGGTGTGGCCGCTCATGGTGGAGCAGTTCTCGGTGCGGCCGAACGCCGCGGAGAAGGAGAGCGAGTACATCGAGCGGAACATCGATGCGACCCGCCAGGCCTACGGGATCACCGACGACAAGATCGAATACATCGATTACAAGGGCGAGAGCAGCAAGAATCCGGTGAACGTGCCGGTGGACCATGCCACCATCGCCAACGCCCGGCTGCTCGATCCCAACATCCTGTCCCCGACGTTCACCCAGCTGCGGCAGCTGAAGAACTTCTACGGTTTCCCCGAAGCGCTCGATATCGACCGGTATTCGCTCAACGGCCAGGTCCAGGACTACATCGTGGCCGCGCGCGAACTGTCCCCGGCCACCCTGAGCGGTAACCAGACGGACTGGATCAACAAGCACACCGTCTATACGCACGGCAACGGGTTCGTCGCGGCCCCCGCCAACCGGGTCAACCGGCCGCAGTCCGAGGATCCGAACGCGGCGGGTGGTAGCAGCGATTCGGGTTATCCGATCTTCCTGGTCAGTGATCTGTTCACGCCGAAGGATCAGCAGCGGATCCAGGTCGATCAGCCGCGCATCTATTACGGTGAGCTCATCTCGCAGTCGGATCCCGATTACGCCATCGTCGGTACCGAGGCCGGTCAGACGCCCCGTGAGTACGACACCGACCAGGCTCGTTTCACCTATGACGGCGCCGGTGGCGTGCCGATCGGGAACTGGTTCAACCGGCTCGCGTTCGCGGCCAAGTACGCCGAACGCAACATTCTGTTCTCGTCGGCGATCAGCGGCGATTCCAAGATCCTCTACAACCGCTCGCCGCGCGACCGGGTGCAGAAGGTCGCGCCGTGGCTGACCCCGGACGGCAACTCCTATCCGGCGGTCGTGGACGGGCGCATCGTCTGGATCGTGGACGCCTACACCACGCTCGACAACTACCCCTACGCCCAGACGACCTCGCTCGAAGGCGCCATCGAGGACAGCGTCGATCAGCGCACCGGCCGGCTGCTGCCGCGTAAAGAGGTCAGCTACATCCGTAACTCGGTCAAGGCCACGGTCGACGCCTACGACGGCAGCGTGAAACTGTACGAGACCGACCCCAGCGATCCGGTGTTGCAGGCATGGCGGGGAGTGTTCCCGAATGCCGTGATCCCGGAGAACGAGATCAGCCCCGACCTGCGTGAGCATTTCCGGTATCCGGAGGATCTGTTCAAGGTGCAGCGCGAGATGCTGACGAAGTACCACGTGGACGATCCGCGCGAGTTCTTCACCAACAACGCGTTCTGGTCGGTGCCGGCGGATCCGACGGTGGAGGGTGTTTCGGCCAGTCAGCCGCCGTACTACGTGCTGCTGGGCGATCCGGATACCGGTAAGCCGGCGTTCAACCTGACCAGTGCCATGGTCGGGTACAACCGGCAGTTCCTGTCCTCCTATATATCGGTGCGGTCCGACCCCGACGGTTACGGCAAGTTCCGCATTCTGCAGCTCCCGACCGACACTCAGACCCAGGGGCCGCAGCAGACGCAGAACACGATGACGACGGCGCCGCAGGTCTCGCAGGAGAAGACGCTGCTGTCCAACTCGAACAAGATCAGATACGGCAATCTGCTCACCCTGCCGGTGGCCGACGGCGGCATCCTCTATGTGGAGCCGTTCTACAACGAGCGCAATACCGGGCAGAACACGGCGACGTTCCCGCAGCTGCTGCGGGTGCTGGTGAGCTACCGCGATCAGGCCGGCAGCGTGAAGGTCGGCTACGCGTCGACGCTGGCCGACGCGTTGAACCAGGTGCTACCCGGCGCCGGGGCTCTTGCCACACCGCCCGGCGGTGATCCGGCGACCCGTCCCAGCCCGGGTACGGCGCCACCGCAGCCACAGGGCAATGATTCGCAGGATCAGGGCGCTTCGACTCCCGGAAACGGCACGCCACCGCCCACCGGCACCGGTTCGGCCGCCCAGGACGCCGCGGCGGCGGAGCTGAGCCGCAAGATCGATGCGGTGCGCACCGCGATGCGCACCGGTAACTTCGAGGACTTCGGCCGGGCGCTGGACGAACTGGACGCGGCCGTGAAGGCCTACCAGGACGCGGGCGGGAGGTAGATCCGGCAGTCCGGCGCAGTCGCTGCCGGGCCCGGGCCTCCCAGGAGATATCGCAGCGGCGCTGCCGTCCACCCCCCCGCCCCGGCCCGAAAACGCAAGAAACCAAAAGACTAAACA
>NZ_JBSFDZ010000043.1:0-37222 GCF_053594175.1 Nocardia sp. NPDC001965 | reverse complement strand
CCTTACCCACGCGTTCAGGGCCCGACCCCGGGCGGTGGGGGCCATGGGGTTGCGAGGCCTGAACGGCGAGACGGGCCTCGACCCTTCGAGGTGTCTCGTAGAACTCGACTCGGGTGGTTGCGGTGGCATTCGAGGTTCGGTCGATTGTGGACCTGCACGGATTACTGGCCTGGGTGGTGGTTGTACGTGGGGGCCTTCTACGGGAGGTCTACCCGCCCGGGTTCTGGACTGACGGAGTGGTGGAGCGCAGCGGCTGAGCGGAGGAGGGAAGAACCGGGGTCGACAGTGGCTGCCCGCGGCGCCGGCGGGCACTAAGTATGCATTGTTATATCGGTCCGATATAGTGGGTAACTGCATCCATTGGTTAGGTCTGTACGGAAGTCAGGGGGTGAAGCCCGTTGCTCGAACTGGCAATCCTCGGGCTGCTCCTGGAATCGCCCATGCACGGCTACGAGCTGAAGAAGCGGCTCACCGGTCTGCTCGGGGCGTTTCGGGCTTTTTCCTACGGATCGCTGTATCCGACGCTGAAACGTATGCGGGCGGATGGGCTGATCGCGGAGGAAGTACCCGAGGGACTGTCGACGACCCGCCGCGCCCGGCGGGTCTACCAGCTGACCCCTGCCGGTCGGGAGCGTTTCAACGACCTCCTGGCCGACACCGGTCCGCAGAACTACACCGATGACGGCTTCGGCGTCCACCTCGCCTTCTTCAGCCGTACCCCCGCGGAAGCACGGGTGCGGATTCTGGAGGGCAGGCGGCGTCAGGTCGAGGAGCGCCGAGAGGGGTTACGGGAAGCGGTCAAGAAGGCGAGTGGCTCGCTGGATCGCTACACCCGTCAGCTCCATCAGCTCGGACTCGAATCAAGCGAGCGCGAAGTGCGCTGGCTCAACGAGTTGATTGCGGCGGAGCAATCGACGAAGGCGGCACCACAGAAAGAGGGAAATACCGGCCATGAGTAGTGGAGACACCAACAAGTCCAGTGTTCGCGTCGCCATCGTGGGTGTGGGCAACTGCGCCTCTTCGCTCGTCCAGGGCGTCCAGTACTACCGGGATGCCGACGATTCCACGACGGTGCCCGGGCTTATGCACGTGCGGTTCGGCGAATACCACGTCCGGGACGTGCAGTTCGTGGCCGCCTTCGACGTGGACGCCAAGAAGGTCGGTTTCGACCTGTCCGAGGCGATCTTCGCCAGCGAGAACAACACCATCAAGATCTCCGACGTACCGCCGCTCGGCGTTACCGTCCAGCGCGGCCCCACTCTCGACGGCATCGGTAAGTACTACGCCGAAACCATCGAACTGGCCGAATCCGATCCGGTCGACGTCGTCAAGGTGCTGAAGGATGCCGAGGTCGACGTCCTCGTGTCCTACCTGCCGGTCGGCTCCGAAGAAGCCGACAAGTTCTACGCGCAGTGCGCGATCGACGCCGGTGTGGCGTTCGTCAACGCCCTGCCGGTCTTCATCGCCTCGGATCCGGAATGGGCCGAGAAGTTCCGCGCCGCGGGCGTCCCGATCGTCGGCGACGACATCAAGAGCCAGGTCGGTGCCACCATCACCCACCGGGTGATGGCGAAACTGTTCGAGGACCGCGGTGTCCAGCTCGACCGCACCATGCAGCTGAATGTCGGCGGCAACATGGACTTCAAGAACATGCTCGAGCGGGAGCGGCTGGAGTCGAAGAAGATCTCCAAGACCCAGGCGGTCACCAGCAACCTGCAGAAGGAGATGGGCGCCAACGATGTACACATCGGCCCCTCCGACCACGTCGGCTGGCTCGACGACCGCAAATGGGCCTATGTTCGCCTCGAAGGTCGCGCCTTCGGTGATGTGCCGCTGAACCTGGAATACAAGCTCGAGGTGTGGGACTCCCCGAACTCGGCCGGCATCATCATCGACGCGGTGCGCGCGGCGAAGATCGCCAAGGACCGCGGCATCGGCGGACCCGTCATCCCGGCGTCGGCGTACCTGATGAAGTCCCCGCCGCAGCAGCTGCCCGACGATATCGCCCGGACCCAGCTGGAGGCATTCATCATCGACGCCTGAGTGCCGGTGCGCCTGAGGGGCAGGCCGACCGGACTTTCCCCTCCGGACGGCCTGCTCGAGTAGGTGGCGGTGGGCCGGCGCCGAAGGCCGCTGTCGGCACACTCCGGCGACTCACCTTTTGAGGCAACGGGTGAGTTCGCTGGTGGAGCTCTGCGTCCATCCGCGCGTGTTCGGAGGACGGAGCGCAGCATGATCGGTGCGACATTGCGATATGCGCGCGATGTTCTACGGCTCGAGCTCCAGCGCACGGCGTTGGCTCGGGTGGAGATGACCGCTGGTCTCGCCGGTGAATTGAGGGAGGCGGCCCGCGCGTTCCACCACGGTGATCGTGAAGCATACGACCGCGTGAAATCGCTGACCGGCACGACATTCGAGGGCAAGCGGATCAGGTTCCGGCCTTCGGACGTGTGGTGCCGGCCGCTGAACGATGCCAACGGCGACCTCAGAGGAGCCACCTACGAACACGGAGGGGACAGATTCGGATACAGCGATCTGGTCAGGTGGGTGGAACAGGAGACGAGACAGGCTGATACGGAGGTGGTCCCCAAAGCGAACGGGCAGTACCTCCCACCGGAAGACGCCCCGTGGGCCGATGCCGTCCGCCTATCGGGTCGACCACCCAGATACATCTTCATCCATGGGGGAGCGATCCGCGGAGGAGACACCGGCGACCACTTCTTGATCAGTGTCAACCGCGGAGCCGACAGCAACCACGAATCCGATACCCGCAACGGATCGGACCCCGATTGGCTCTCGGTGTACTTGAACGGACCCGAAGGCGGGGAACTGCTCGAGGCGCATGAGACCTCCGCCCGTCTCTTCGGTCTGAACCCGGCCGATGAACAGGTACTCGTAGCATGCCGAACCGGTAAATCCGCCACCTCCGCGGCACCGGGGGCAGCCGAGTACCTCCACTCGAGGGGTGTGGTGACCGGTAATATCTACGCCCCCACCGATGTGGCGAACACGCCGATTCCCGAGCGCGCAGGGATGCCGACCGAGTTGTATGTGAAGCGCGAAAGCCCCGATCGTAAGTTGTTCGAGACCTACTCGGCACCAGAACCCCAGTCGGCGCGACCTGAGGATTCGTGACAACGAACAGGAACGGGACACAGCCGATGGATTCATCCGCAGCAGTTCGTCAGGGCGACTGGCTCGTGCTCCTCGACCCGGCCTGGACCTCGCAAGCTCATCCCGGAGACCCTCCGCCGGAGGCCCTGGTCGGCGGCTGGAGGCTCGAAAAAGGCGGACAAACAGGGCCTTTCGAGCCGAACCCGAGTTACCTGCCGCTGTCTGCGCGCAGCCCCAGCGATCCCATCGACGCTCTGCTGCGCCTGGTCGACATGGGTGAGGACCGCACCGACCGGATCGTGCCGACACTTCTGCGCACTGTCGTCGAGATCGCCTACGACGAGCGGAACCGGCCCCGGATCGCACTCGCCCCGGACGATATTCGATGCGTTGTCGTCGTCACCGCCGAGATTCAGAAACAACGACTGGGCGCAGGAAATTGGGTACGCATGCTCGGCTCCCAGCTCTACCAGGCGCTGCCCCCGGGCACGGATCTATTGTTCAACCCCGGCAGCGATCATTCGTTCCGTCTCACCGCCGACGCGGTTCGTCCGGCCGATCAGGTGTGGCGCGACGCCGCCTCGCCGTACGCGGCGCCGGAAACACACCCTCCTCAGTCCAGCGAGACGTAGACCTCTACCGAAGTGGGGCCGATGTAGCGCTCCAATTCGGCGGTGTGCGAACGGGTTATGGTGCCCGCCTTCTCCGCTTCCCGGACCCGTGCCCACGCCGTGCGGAGCAGGTCGTACGGCTTCTCGGTGACCACGAACTTCGCGTAGCGGCCGGTCGGGACGCGGGTCAGTACGTCGCCGGGATCCAGGTCGTCCATGGCCTTGATCTCGTAACCGAGTACCGCCACCGCGTGATCGCCCTGACCTATGTAGGCGGCCGCCCGGGGGACGTTCTTCTCGCGGCTGAGGTAGCGGTCCCAGGTGAAGTTCACCAGGTCGAGATCGCGGGCGGTCACTTCACGGCCGGCCAGCGGAATGGTGAGTCCGGCCACCAGGCTTTCGTCGAGTTCGACAATTTCGAAATCCACAGCTCTTCCTACCTGCTCACCGAATCGTCTTCTGCCAGAGCGACGAACACTTCCACGGTGTGTTCGTCCGGGTAACGCTCGTAGTCGCCGGCGTAGGAGCGGATCAACCGTCCGGCGGCTTCGGCGTCCCAGATCGCACGCCACAGGGTCACGATCGTTTCACCGAGGTCGTCGCCGCTGAGGGTGAACCGGGCGAAGCGGCCGGCCGGGATGCGGGCGAGGATGTCGCCGGGTTGCAGGTCGTCGAGACCGTGGCAGCGGTAGCCGATGATGTGGGTCAGATAGGAGTTGATCTCCGGGGCGTGATCGACGAACGCGCTGGCGGGGTGACCGGGTAAGGAACGGGTCAGGGTACGTTTCCAGGCTTCTTCGACTCTGGTGCGGCGCGGTCCTTCCACGGCGAGTGCCGGGCTGCGTAGCACCATTCCCGCCACCAGCGTTTCCGGGCGGTCAACGACATTGAATTCCACCGGCGTAGCCCCTATGTCTCGTCATACGTCGTCGCTCCAGCGCATATCCTCCCGCACGCCCGTGCCGGCACGGGCGTCGGCCCGGGCCGGCCGGTCGGATGGGCGACATCTCACTCTGGCCAACGATGCTGCCATGCCGACCGTTCCTTCGGTGGGATCACGACCGGAATCGGTAGATCACGGTACGGGTATGGTCACGCCGGGCAGGATCTCGACGACTCGCGGGGCAGGCGGCGGGGGTGGGGGCGGCGGTGCCGCCGGGGCCGGCGCGGGTCCTTCGGCGGGGGGTGGCGCGGGCCCCTGTGGTTCCGGCGCGTACTCGGGTTCGGGCGCGTACGGCTCGGAGGCGGGCGGGATCACGATGAACGGTTGCTGCGGCGACGGCTGCTGTTGCTGCTGGGTCTCCGGTTGCTGTGAGGGTGGCGGGTTGAGGATGTCGTAGGGGTTGCCTGACGGCTGCTGGGGCGCGGCCGGGACGACCGGGGCGGGATTCGGGGCCGGGGCGCCGATCTGTTCGGCGGGTGTGTCGACCAAGGCGCCGTCCATGGTCTGCTTCCAGATATCGGAGGGCAGTCCGGACCCGTAGATCCGGCCGCCGCCGGCGGTGACGATCGGGAGGTTCAGCTCGGTGCCCACCCAGACCGCGGTGGACAGCGACGGGGTGAAGCCGACCATCCAGGCGTCCTTGTTCTGTCCGGTGTCACCGAGCTGGGTGGTCCCGGTCTTGGCCGAGGAGGGCCGGCCGTTGAGCGCGTGACCGTTGGAATACGACGCGATGGGGAGCATGGCCGCGGCGGCCTGCGCGGCGATGGTCTGCGGTATCCGCTGTTCGGCGGGTGGCGGTTGCGCGCCGGTCCGCTGCTCCGGTTCGCCGCCGCGGTCCAGCAGGACACGGCCGTCACCGCGCACTACGCGCTGCACGAAGTAGGGCTGGTGATAGCGGCCGTTGTCGGCGATGGTGGCGTACGCCGATGCCATGTCGATGGGTCGCACCAGGTAGGTGCCGAGCACGATCGAGGGCATCGGTGCCGAGCCCATCTCGGTGAGAGACTGTCCCGGGACACCGGGGATGTCCTGCGGAATACCGGCCTGATGAGCGGCGTCGGCAATGGCCTGGGGACCGTTGTTCATGGCGAGAGTGAGCCGGTAGAAGCTGGTGTTGAGGGAGCGTTTGTAGGCCTCGCCGAGACTGCACACGCCGCAGGATTCGTTCTCGACATTGCGCACCAGCACACCGTTGACGTCCACGGGGGCGCTGTCGAAGGCCCGGGAGAGCGGGATGCCCTGCTGTAATGCCGCGAGTACCGCGAAGGTCTTGAATGCCGATCCCGTCTGGACCGGTGCCTGCGCGAAGTCGAAACCGATACCGTCGGCACCGCCGTAGTAGGCGCGCACCGCCCCGGATCGCGGGTCGATCGAGGTCACCGCGGTACGCAGTTCCGGCGGCTGTCCGTCCAACCCGCCGGTCGCGGCCGCGATGGCGGCCTGCTGGGCTTTCGCATCGATGGTGGTGGTGATCTGCAGCGCGCCGGTGCTCAGTTCCTGATCGGAGATACCGGCGTCGGACAGTTCGCGCAGCACCTGGGCCCTGATATGGCCTTCCGGGCCGCGGCTGGTGTTCGCGTCCTCGGGGGCCGGTGGCGGGATCGTCGGCGGGAACACGATCGCGTCGCGTTCACCCGGAGCGAGGGCGTTCATCTCGACCATGCCGTTGAGCACGTAGTTCCAGCGCTGCAGCAGCTGCGGGAGCCGGGCCTGTGGATCCAGCCCCGAAGGGGAGCGGATGAGGGCGGCGAGAACGGCGCCCTCGGCCACGGTCAGCTCCTGCACCGGCTTCCCGAAATAGGCCTGGGCGGCGGCGGCGACCCCGTAGGCACCGCGACCGAAATAGATGGTGTTCAGATAGGCGCCGAGAATATCGTCCTTGCTCCACTCCTTCGACATCTTCGAGGAGATGATCAGTTCGTGGGCCTTGCGGCTGACCGTGCGCTCGGAGCCGAGGAAAGCGTTCTTCACGTACTGCTGGGTGATGGTGGAACCGCCACCGGCGTTCGCCCGGCCCAGTACGTTGTCGCGGACCGCGCGCAGCAGACCCGAGGTGGAGAAACCCGGGTTGTCGTAGAAGTTGCGGTCCTCTGCGGACAGCACCGCCTCACGAACGTGTTCGGGCACATCCGACAGTGGCACCGGGGTGCGGTTGCCCTCGGGCGGCACGACCTTCGCCAGCACTGTCGTACCGTCGGAGGCCGTGATGGTCGCGGTCTGGGCGACGGGCACGGTCCCGGCGGCCGGGATCTCGGCACTCCAGTAGACCAGCGCGACCAGCAAGGCGGGAATGGCCACCAGAATGGTGAACAACCAGAGCAGCAGGTGGCGGATGCGCTGGCCGCGGGTCCGGTGTGGACGGATATAGGTCGGTGGCCGGGGATTCGGCCCGGATTCGTCGAGTTGCTTCCAACCGGCTACGGAGGGGTACTGGGGTGGCTGGGGAGTATTGCGGCCACGTCTGGAGCGGGACGAGCTCACGATCATCTCCTCTCGGAGCGCCGGAAAAACTCAGGCGTGCCACCGCCGGTCCCCAGGATACCCAGTGATCAGCTTTTGACGCCGCCCGCGGTGAGCCCGGAAATGATCCGCCGCTGGAAGATGAGCACCAGGATCACCAGCGGTACGGTCACAAGCGTGCCCGCGGCCATGATCGCCGCATACGGTTCCACCAGTGGATTGTTCCCGGAGAACCGGGCGATTGCCACGGTCACCGGTTCCGTTTTGCTACCGGACAGGACACGGGCGAGTAGATACTCGTTGACCGCGGCGATGAACGCCAGGATCGCGGTGGTGAACACCGCGGGCGCGGCCAGCGGCAGCATCACCAACCGGAATGCCTGCACCTTGGTGGCACCGTCGATCCGGGCCGCTTCCTCGAGCTCCCACGGCAGTTCGGCGAAGAACGAGGCCAGGATGTACACGGTCAGCGGCAGCACGAACGAGATGTTCGGCAGGATCAGCGCCTGATACTTCCCGATCCAGCCGATATCGGTGAACAGCTGGAACAGCGGGGTCACCAACACCACGACCGGGAACATCGACGCGCTCAAGATCAGCCCGGACACCAGGTACCGGCCCTTGAAGGTGAGCCGGGCCAGCGCGTAGGCCGCCATGATTCCGATGACCAGCGCGATGGCGGTGCTGGCCGCGCCGATGATCACGCTGTTGAGCAGGGCCCGGCCGAAATCGTTACCTCGGCTGGTATCGAAGGCGTCGCGGAAGTTGTCCAGGGTGACGTGGGTGGGCCAGGGCGTGGGATCGAAGGTGTATGCGGGGTCGCGGAACGCGGTCACCGCCATCCAGTAGAACGGGCCCAAACCCCACAGGAGCACGATCAGGGCCCCCACGTAGATGCGGGCCGAGCCGAGCCTGCGCCGCCACGCCCCCGCCGGTCGGGCGTTCGCCGCCGCCGGCGGGGCGGTCTCGATTTGCTGTGTTGTCACCGCGGCCATCACGCCTTCCGCTGCTCTTCCTGCGTCCGCACCGCGTTCGCACCCAATACCTTCACCAGCAGGAAGGCCGCCGCGAAGATCAACAGGAAGGTGATCGTCGACAGCGCCGCAGCACTGTTGGGTCCCTGCCGCGTCTGTTCGACCACCAGCACCGACAGCGTCCGGGTGGCCGGCAGATTGTCGGTCATGATGGCGGGCAGGTCGTACATGCGCAGCGCGTCCATGGTGCGGAACAGGACCGCGACCAGTAGCGCCGGTTTGAGCAGCGGCATGGTGATCTGCGTGAACCGCTGCCAGGCCGAGGCGCCGTCCACCCGGGCCGCCTCGTAGACGTCGTCGGGGATGATCTGCAGACCGGCCAGCAGCAGCAGCGCCACGAAGGGCGCCGTCTTCCACACATCGGCGGCGATCACCGCGAAACGGGCCGGCCAGGCCTCGGAGGTCCACAGGATCTCGGTACCGAACACGGTGTTGACCACACCGTCGTACTGGAACATGAACTCCCAGAGCCGGGCGGTGACCGCGGTCGGGATCGCCCACGGGATCAGGACCGCCGCCCGCAGCAGAGCCCGGCCCTTGAAGGTTTTGCCCATGACGATCGCCATACCCAGCCCGATCGCCACTTCCAGTGTCACCGTGACGACCGCGAAGAACAGCGTGACGCCGACGGCACCCCAGAACTCGGAGCCCAGATTGCCGGTCGGGCATTCGGTGACGCCGCCGGTGATCACCTGGCACTGGCCGACGAGCCAGTGCAGGTAGTTGTAGAAGGTGCCCTGGCCGCTGTCGACGAACCGGCCGGTGGTCTCGTCCAGCTGATCGTCGTAGGTGAACGACATCCACAACGCCCGCAGTACCGGATAACCGATCACCACGGTGAGCGCTATCAGCACCGGCGCGACGAACAACCACGCCCGGCCCGACAGGCGGACTTCGTCGCGAAGCCTGCTGGCCGTCCCACGATCACTATTCGCGTTCGCGGGCTTTTCTGTACGGACCGACGCCTGCGCGTCCGTTCCGGAAGGATCCGACACCGTTACTCTCTCCTACGGGCTCGCCGGGTCCGGTTGAACCTCTACGATCCGGCCGTCTCGATGCCCTTCTGCATGCCGATGATCGCGTCGTTCACGGACTTGGTTCCGGTCAGGGCAGCATATGCGTTGTCCTGAATGGCTTTGGACACCGCCGGATAGAACGGTGTGACCGGTCGGGGCACCGCGCTGGCGATGGAATCCTTCAAGGCGGGCAGGTACGGCATCTTGGCGATGAGCGCCGGATCGTCGTAGATCGAGGCCCGCACCGACGGCAGTGCGCCGGAGGCGATGATGTGCTGGGCTTCCTCGCTGATCAGGTATTTCAGGAAATCCAGTGCCGTGGCCTTGTTCTTCGAATAGGCGCTGATCGCGGCGTTGTAGCCACCGAGCGTGGAGGCGCCGATCCCGGTGTCGCCGGGCAGTGGGGCGACCCCGAACTTGTCCTTGACCGCCGAGGCCTCCGACGAGGCGTCACCATAGGTGGAGGGCCAGCTGCGCAGGAACATGAGCTTGCCCTGGGTGAAGGCGGCGCCGCTCGTCGGTTCCTGGAAGGTGATGGCCTCGCGGGGGATATCACCGACCCGGAAGGAATCGACCAGCTGCTCGAGGCCGGCCCGCGACTGCGGGCTGTTCACGGTGGGGGTGCGGCCGTCGGTGCCGACGAAGGTTCCGCCGAACGCGTTGATCACCTCGGCGGTGTTGACCGTGAGGCCTTCGTAGGGGGCGAACTGGCCCGCATAGCAGCCGATCTGGTTGTCCCGGGCCAGTGGGCAGCTCGCGCGCATCTCGGCCCAGGTGCGCGGAGCGTCGGGCACCAGGTCCTTGCGGTAGAACAGCAGGCCACCGTTGGTGTTGCGGGGCGCGGCGTAGAGAGTGCCGTTGTAGGTGGCGCTGGCCACCGGCGGCGACAGCAGCGGGGACGTATCGATGGCGAACTGGTCTTCCAGCGGCTGGATCCAGCCCTTGGCCGCGAACTCCGCGGTCCACGGCACGTCGAGGGCGACCACGTCGTAGTCCGTCGATTTCGCGCGCATGTGCTCGACGAGATCGTCGTACTGCGCCGAGGCGTCGTTGGACTGTTCCTTGTAGGTGACCTGCTCGTCCGGATGGGTGGCGTTCCAGTTGTCGATCACCTGTTTGACCGCACCGGTCTCGGTGGTGTCCTTACCTTCGACGTAGGTGATCGGGCCGCGGCCGTCCTGGTTCATGCCGAGCTGTTCATCGGTGTCACTGGTGTTGCAGGCGGTGGCAAAGGTCACGGTCAGCAGCGCGATCGGCCATAGGACGAGCGCGGCACGTAGAGACGGCACCTTCTTGAAAGCCATCGCGGAACTCCAGGGTCGACACGTGAGCGGCAGCACAAGGCAACATACATGGTGTGCACCGTCGGTGTCGGATACTCCTGGATCGAACCGACCGGAGCACCGGCCGCCCGGTCCCGCCCGTGACGGCCCGCGGGATCGGCCGGTTCGGGTGGCGATGCGCATAACTACTGGTGGCGGGGTCGGCGGGGTGCCCCGTGCCCGTGGTTCGGCCGCCGCGACCGTTAGGCTGGTGCCCGATGTCTTCCGCGAACGCAGTATCCGATCGTCTGCTCACCAGGATCGGCGGACTGCTGCGCCAAGCCGAATCCACCGATAACGGACACGAAGCCGAAGCCTTCCTCGCCGCTGCCCAGCGGTTGGCGACCCGGTCTTCGATCGATCTGGCGGTCGCGCGGGCGCACACGCGAGACCGGGAACGGCCCGACGCGCTGATCCAGCGGATGATCCCGATCGGCGAACCGGGTCGCAAGGGGTTGCGCACCTATGTGCAACTGTTCGTGGCCATCGCCGCGGCCAACGATGTGCGCTGCGATGTCGCCCGTACCTCCACCCAGGTCTACGCATACGGGTTCGCCGCCGATATCGCGGTCTGCGAAGCCCTCTACTCGAGCCTGCTGGTGCAGATGGTGCGAGCCTCGGACCGGTACATCAAATCCGGAGAGTACCGTTCGGCGACCATGGAGAAAGTGGTCTCCGAACGCCGTGCCGGGCGGCGGGTGCGCCGGGTGGTCCGGGTTCCGGTTGCGGGAGTGACCGCCCGGCTGAACTTCCAGCTGGCGTTCGCCGAACGGGTCGGGATCCGGCTGGCCGAGGCCAAGCAGGAAGTGGAGCAGGCCGCGACCACCCGCGCCGCCGGTGCCGCCGCACCGCTGACGCCGCAGCGTGCGGCGGATACAGCGCTCGCGCTGCGGGGCAAGGAGATCGAACTGACCGACTTCTACACCCGCACCTCCGAAGCTCGCGGCACCTGGCGCGGACCGCATACCTCCACCGGCTACGCCCCGGCCGCCCGCCGGGCCGGCGACCGGGCCGGGCAGTCGGCCCGGCTCGGACCGGCCCGGGAGCTGGACGGCGCCCGCGGGCAACTCCCGGCCGGATGACGAGCGGAGTCCGGGATACCCAGCGGGCCAGGGTGTACGACGCGGAACAATTGGTGCGTTCGATATTCGACCGGGCCGCGGAATTCGGGCAGCGAACCGTCGAGGTGCACGGGTCCCGGTTGACGCTGCCGGTGGAGCGGAAATTCGCTTCGGTGGATTCGGTGCAGCAGTACTGCGATCGGGTACTCGCGCTGGGCTGGGTCGCGGCCGGGTGGGAGCGGGCCGGGGCACCGATCTGGGTGCGGGAGCGGGCCGGAACGGTCGCCGCCCATTACGAATCCGATACCGCGGTGCTGGCCGTGCCGGTCGCGGCGGAGCGCTCGGGGCGCGGCCGGACGGCGTGGGCTCTGCGGGAACTGGTGGTGTTGCACGAACTGGCCCACCACCTCGAACCGGGACCGGGGCGGGTCGCGGCGCACGGGCCCGAATTCTGCGGTCGTTATGTGGATCTGGCGCAAGGTGTGATCGGGCCGGAAGCGGGGTTGCTGCTGCGGATGACCTTCCACGACTGTGGGGTGCGGGTCGGGTGATCAGGGGGTTGCGACCGTGTCACAACTCCTCGGTCCTGTTCACGGGACTTCGGTACGGACGGAGTCGGTCTTCGAGAGCGGGTCGCCGTGCCGGAACCGCAGGCGCTGTGGCGTTCCCGGGAGGACTCGGCCCTCAGGCCTGCGCTGCCCGTCCGTTCAGTACGCGCTCCGTACGTTCGATCCACCATCGGGTGCGCTCCGGATCCGGGTGGCGGTACTTCTCCAGCAGCGCGGGGTCGGGTTCGGGTGCGGTCCGGGGTACCGGGAGAAAACCGTCCACGGGCCGCAGGGATTCGGCGACCACATCGCCTTGGAACAGGTTCACCGTGCCGAGACCGCAGGCGTGACCGAGTTCGGGGAGCGCGCCCGCCAGGGCCAGTTGCGCGGCGAGCCCGACGCTGGTTTCCAGCGCGGAGGAGATCACGCACGGTAGTCCGGCCGCTTCGGCGACCGCCAGGGCGCGCCGGACACCACCGAGGGGAGTGCATTTGAGTACCGCGATATCCGCGGCTCCGGCCACCGCGACCCGCAGCGGATCCTCGGCGCGACGGATGGATTCGTCGGCGGCGATCGGTACCTCGACACGGCGGCGGACGGCGGCGAGTTCCTCGACGGTGCGGCACGGCTGTTCCACGTATTCCAGTCCGCCTGCCGCCCGGTCGATCTCGCGGATGCTCCGGACTGCGGTCTCGACGTCCCATACGGCATTGGCGTCGACCCGGATCGCCCCGGCGGGGCCCAGTGCCGACCGCACGGCTTCCACCCGGGCCAGGTCTTCCGGTAGTGAGCCGGGGTGATCGGCGATCTTCACTTTCGCCGTTCCGCAGCCCGATCCGGCGACGATGTCGTGCGCGCGTTCGGGAGAAACAGCGGGAACCGTGCAGTTCACCGGGATCCGGTCCCGCACCGGTTCGGGCCAGTCGCCGGCTATCTGTTCGAGGGCGGTATCCAGCCAGTGGGCGGCTTCGCGGTCGTCGTATTCGGCGAACGGGCAGAATTCGCCCCAGCCGCGCGGACCTCGTAGCAGCACCCCTTCGCGCACGGTGATGCCACGGAATTTCGACCGCAGCGGGATCGCGTAGACATGCATCTCGCCGATCCGGGGCAGCTCGCTCACCGGAACCACACTAGGCCAGGCGGGACGGCCGATCCCGGTCGACACCGGCGTGCCCGGCGCGATACCGGCCCGTACCCGGCGGACCGGTATCGCGCCGGTGGGTTCAGAGCCGTTCGAGAACGGTGGCGTTGGCCAGGCCGCCCGCCTCGCACATGGTCTGGAGGCCGTAGCGGGCGCCGCGGTCGTGCATGGCGTGGACGAGGGTGGTCATCAGCCGGGCGCCGGAAGCGCCGAGCGGATGGCCGAGCGCGATCGCGCCGCCGTTGACGTTCACTCGATCCGGGTCGGCGCCGGTGTCGTGTTCCCAGGCCGCGACCACGGAGGCGAACGCCTCGTTGATCTCGACCAGATCGATATCGGCGAGGGTCAATCCGGCCCGGGCCAGGACCTTGCGGGTGGCCGGGACGACCGCGGTGAGCATGAGCAGCGGATCGTCGCCGGCGACCGCGAAACTGTGTAGCCGGGCCAGTGGGCGCAGGCCCAGTTCGCGGGCCCGTTCGCTGGTGGTGATGAGCACCGCGGCGCTCCCGTCGCTGATCTGGCTCGCGGTCGCCGCGGTGATGTTCCAGCCGATCTCCGGGAAGCGTTCGGCCATGGCGGGGTCGTAGTAGGCGGGTTTCAGTGCGGACAGGGTGTCGAGGGTCGATCCGGTGCGGATACCTTCGTCGGCGTCCAGGCCCGCCAGCGGTGCGAGCTCCGCGGCGAACTGCCCGTTCTTCGTGGCCCGCGCGGCTTTCTCGTGGCTGGCGAGGGCGAATTCGTCGAGCCGGGCCCGGGACAGCCCCCATTTCGCCGCGATGAGTTCGGCGCTGATGCCCTGGGGGACCAGGCCGTCGGGGTATCGCCGGGCGAAGCCCGCGCCCGAGATGTCGTCGGCCCCCTGTGCGCTCGCACCCATCGGTACCCGGCTCATGGATTCGACGCCGGTGGCCACCACCACGTCGTAGGCGCCGGCCAGCACGCCCTGCGCGGCGAAGTGGACGGCCTGCTGACTGCTGCCGCATTGGCGGTCGACCGTGGTCGCCGGGACCGATTCGGGGAACCCGGCGGCGAGCGCCGCTCGCCGGGTGATGTTCACACCCTGTTCGCCGACCTGGCTGACGACTCCGCCGATCACATCGTCGATCAGTGCCGGGTCGATACCGGTACGGGTGACGAGAGCTTCGAGGCTGTGGGCCATGAGGTCCACGGGGTGGATGCCGTGGAGTGCGCCACTCGGCTTGCCGCGCCCGATGGGGGTCCGTACCGCATCGACGATGACCGCGTCTCGCATGGGGATTCCTTCCGTCGCCGGGGCGAACCCTGGCTCAAGTTTTCTAAAGCCAGATTAGACGCTGGCATTAGTGCAGGCAAGTCAGCGCCGATATGATGGGCGAATGGCAGCGGTGATGGAAGGCCCCTTGGCCGATCTCGACTCGTGGAAACCCGATCACTGTTCGATCGCGATGGCGCTCGAGGTGGTCGGGACCCGGTCGGCGATCCTGATACTGCGGGAGGCGTACTACGGCACGACCCGGTTCGACGGTTTCGCGTCCCGGGTAGGGATCACCGACGCCGCCGTCGCCGGCCAGTTGCGCAAACTCACGCAGGCCGGATTGTTCACCAGGCAGCCGTATCGGGAAGAGGGGAAACGCACCCGCCACGAATACGTGCTCACCCCGAAAGGGCGCGATCTGCTACCCGTGGTGCTCGCGCTCATGCAATGGGGGAACACCCACCTGCAACCCGGCCCGCCGCCGCTGGACCTGGTGGAAGCGGCCACCGGCGATCCGGTCCGGGTACAGGTGCGCAGTGCGTCCGGGCGTGAGATCGGTGTGGACGATCTCGGGGTCCGGCTCAACGAGCGGTGGCGTGCCGACCGGCGGCGGCGAACATCCGGTGCGGCACGGACCGCCGGCCACCCGTAGGCGACCGAGACTTCTCGTACGGCCGACGGCCATACAGCGCCCGCCGGTACAGGTCCGGCGGGGCGGTGGGCATCAGCTCAGGCGGCGGCCGTCGTCGGGCGCGAAGAAATAGACATGCTCGGGGTCGGTGGCCAGCCGTACCCGGCTGCCCTTCGCGGGCGGATTGCGCCAATCGGTGCGCGCCACGATCGTGTCCGCGCCCTGGGTGTCCTCGGTGGGGCGGCCGTAGATGAAAGCGTCGGAACCCAGTTCCTCCACCACATCCACCTCGATCTCGATACCCGAATCGCCGGTGTCCAGATGCTCGGGGCGGATCCCCACGGTCACCGAGGTGCCCGCGGCGTCGGCCACCGACCGGGGCAGCGGCAGCGCGAATCCACCGATCCGCACGGCGCCGTCGATGATCGGCAGCGTGAACAGGTTCATGGCAGGCGAGCCCATGAACCCGGCGACGAACACATTCGCCGGGTCGCGGTAGAGATCGCGCGGGGCGGCGCACTGCTGGAGCAGACCGTCGCGCATCACCGCGACCCGGTCGCCCATGGTCATGGCCTCCACCTGGTCGTGGGTGACGTACACCGTCGTCGTGGCCAGCCGGCGCTGCAACTGGGCGATCTGCGTGCGGGTCTGCACCCGCAGTTTGGCGTCCAGGTTGGACAGCGGTTCGTCCATCAGGAACACCTGCGGGTCGCGCACGATGGCCCGGCCCATCGCCACCCGCTGGCGCTGACCACCGGAGAGCGCCTTGGGCAGACGATCCAGCAGCGGTTCGAGATCGAGCAGGCGGGCCGCCTCGCGCACCCGGCGCTGGGACTCGTCCTTGCCCACCTTGGCCAGTTTGAGCGCGAAACCCATGTTCTCGGCGACCGTCATATGCGGGTAGAGCGCATAGTTCTGGAAGACCATCGCGATATCGCGGTTCTTGGGATCGGAGTGCGTGACATCGCGGTCACCGATCAGAATGCGACCGTCCGATACTTCCTCGAGCCCGGCGAGCATCCGCAGCGAAGTAGACTTCCCGCATCCCGAGGGACCCACCAGCACCAGGAACTCGCCGTCGGCGATTTCGAGCTGCAACTGGTCGACTGCGGGCGTCTTGGCTCCCGGGTACTGCCGGGTGGCGTGATCGAAGGTCACCGTGGCCACGGCTTGTTCACTTCCCTTCACCGGTCGGAACACGCGAAGTGGAGCGAATTCGCAACATGTGCGTGGTCATGGCGTCAGAGGCTACCGCTGGTGTTCTCGGGCTCCGCATGGTCTGTACGTTTTCGGTGCGTATCGTGCCAGCGAACGCATCCACTGTCCACCCCCGTCGGCGCCCTGCGCGCCCCGCGGGGCCCGGTAGGTGTGGGTCGCGCGGATCGTGGGCGACTCCCGGTGGCCGGGCCGCCGGGAAGCGAGGACGGTCGCCGGGCGGGCCGGTGCTGTGGCGGGCGCCCGGCCCGGCTGCGCCCGACCACTCGGCGGCGGCCGCGAGGCGCACCTCGCGTACGTCCCGCCCGCCGCGGCCGAGCCGGTGCGGTCAGGCTGTCGGCGCCAGGGCGTCCGCGCCGGAGCCGAGGTGCCGGGCGAGGAAGCCTGCAGCCCCGCCACCGAGTTGTCGGATTCCGCGCGCACCACCCGCGCATCGTTCGCGCCCTGGATCACCAGCAGTGGCGTGCGGATTCGGTCGATATGGTTGATCGGCGACCGGGCCGCAGAGGTTCAAGTCCCCTCGCGTACCTCCCATGGTGACCTCGGCTATCGGAATCCCGAATCCCCGGCGAGCCCGTCCGGCGTGCCCGGTCAGAGCTGGCGTAGTGCCCCTCCGTCGACCGCCCATTCGGCACCGGTGACTTGCCGAGCGAGCGGTGACAGGAGGTAGGCGACGACGGGCGCCACGTCGTCGGCGGCACCGATGCGACCGCTGGGGAGCCTGCGCACATTGCGGACGAAATGGTCGACAGCATCGTCGGCGGGCAACCCGAACCGTTCGCCGAGCTGCTCGGCGAAACCTCCCGGCGCGTCGAACAGAGCCGTTCGGGTCGGGCCGGGTGAGACGACGTTGGAGCGCACTCCTTGCGGGCCGAATTCCGCGGCCAATGCCTTGGAGACCGACAGCAACGCGGTTTTCGCGGCGGCGTAGTCGACGATCGGTGGGTCCGGGAGTCGTGCCGCCTCGCTGGCGATGTGCACGATGCTTCCCGCGCCGATTTCGAGTAATGCCGGTAGCGCCGCCTTGGTCATTCGGACGGCCGAGTGGAAGTTCAGCTCGAAGCCGCGCCGCCATTGCTCCCCGGTCACGTCGAGAAACCCTCCGCGCGAGGTCAATCCGCCGACATTGTTCACCAGGCCGTCGAGCCTGCCGTGGCGCCGCAGCAGGGTGTCGACGATACGAGCGGGGGCATCGGGATCCGTTACGTCGGCCGCGATGGCATGAATGCCGGAACCGAGGTCACTGATCGGATCGGCGTTGCGCGCCACACCGACGACGGCTGCCCCTTCGGCGGCGAGCAGTCGGGCGGTGGCGGCTCCGATACCGGCGGAAGCGCCGGTGACGAGGAAGACTCTGCCGTCAAGGGTCAAATCCATAGCTGTAGTTCGCTTTCTCGTTGCGGGACGCTGGTCAGATCAGCGGTAACAGCGCCTGGGCCATCGCCCGGTAGCCGGCGTCGTTGGGATGCTTGTGGTCTCCGCTGTCGTATGCGGGGTCGAGTCGTTCGGGGTCTCCGGGGGCTGCGAGCGCGCGATTGAAGTCGACGACGGCGTCGAACTCGCCGGACGTGCGGATCCAGTGGTTGAGTTCACGGATCTTGGCAGCGGATTCGGGGGTGTAATACTCTGCGCCCTTCATCGGCAGCAGAGTGGCGCCGATGACCGCGATTCCTCTGTCGTGTGCTTGCCGGATCAAGGCTCGCTGGGCATCGATGAGCGTGGCCGCAGACACCTTCGGATTCGGTTTGTAGGAGGTCACGTCGACTTCGCTGAAACCGATATCGTTCAAGCCCTCCAAGAGCACCATGGTGCCTACGCCCGGCTTGTCCAGCACATCTCTGCCGATGCGGGACCAGGCACTGTCGCCGAACCAGGACGAATCGTGCAACAGGAGATTTCCGCCGATACCGGAGTCGAGCACCGGGCGCGGTCTACCCACATCCACCAGGTGTTCGGCCAGCTCGTCCGGCCAGCGGTTGTCGGCGTCGACGGTGGAGCCGAAGCCGTCGGTGATGGAGTCACCGAAGGCAACGATGCCCTCGTTGCGATCCGGTGTCGTGCCGCGTCCGCGGACCTCGACGTCGGTGAGGTAGTACAGCGATTCGGTGGTCTCGGTGAACGCCCTACCACTGTCGTCGGACAAATGGTCACCGCCGGCGCGGTAGCTGGTGGCATAGGCCTGGTCGTGGAAGGTGGCCGAACCGGTGCGTTGCTGCAAGTAGAGGGTGACGGTCAGCTTCTGGAGCCGATCCACGTCCAGGCCTACCGAGTCGCTCGCGCGTGCGTCACCCACGCCGATGACCGCAGACCGGTCGCCGTCGAATGTCAGCGTGCGTGCGGTCCCCGGCACCTGGCCGCCTTCGGCGTCGGCCAGGGCGATCGTGGCGCCGGTCACGCGCAGCGGGGATGATCCGTACCGATTGGACAGCCGGATACGGACCTCGTCGCCGGGCGCGCTGACCCGGATCACCTGCCGGAGCGTGTGGTCCTGAAACCCTTCCTCGCTCCAGTTCTTCTGGAAACTGTTGCTCGGGCGTTGCGGGGCGGCGGTCCACGCGGCACTCCACTGCGTGTGCATATCGACGGGTTGCGGGCCGGCCGAGCCACATGCGGCAGCCGTCACGGTGACGACGAAAACAGCAGCGGCAGCGGCGGCCCGACGGAAGGTGAGTGAGTGCATGGTGTGCGCGTCTCCTGGATCGGTTCGAATGGAACTGAACCAACTCTCGCGACCGCTCTGAGCTCGAACAACAGCTATCTGCTGAAGTATCGTGCAGCTTTGCTGAACGTTGGAGGACACCATGGAGCGCCAGGAGCTGGAGGCCCTACTGACTCTGGCCGAGGAACTACACTTCGGCCGCACCGCAACCCGGCTGGGGGTCTCACCGAGCCGGGTCACCCAGATCATCCAGAAACTGGAACGACGCGTCGGCGCTCCACTCGTCGAACGAACCAGCCGCCGCGTGGTCCTGACCCCGATCGGGGCGCGGCTGTGCGAGGACCTACGACCCGCACATCGGATGATCGAAAGCGCGTTCGCCCGAGCGGTTTCCGCCGGCCGCGGTGTCAGCGGCGAGCTCCGCATCGGCTACTCCAGCCCCCAGGCCGTCCACCTGGTACTCGCGGCCAAGGAAGCTCTCCGAACCACCCACCCCGACTGCGCAGTCAGTATTCAAGAGATCCAGCCCTCTGATCCCTACGGCCCGCTGCGCGGTAACCAGGTCCATATCCAGGTTACCGAGCTACCCGTGGACGAACCCGATTTCACTGTCGGCCCTGAGCTGTTCACAGCCGACCGCGCCCTCCTGGTACCCAGTGACCACGCGCTCGCCCACCGCGCCTCGGTATCACTGGAAGATCTCGCGTACACCACCCTGCTGACCATCGGCGGTGTGGCCCCTCAGCACTGGCTGGACTACCACTTTCCGCGCTATACCCCGTCCGGACGCCCGATCTCCCACGGCCACGCCGCCATCTCCTGGCAGGAAATCCCGTTCCTGATCGCCGAAGGCGCCGGGGTATCCATGGCCTGCGCCAGCGCCGAATCGCACGTCGGCATCCCCGGTGTCACCTGGATACCTCTCGAAGAGGACCTGCCGATCAGATTCGCGGCCATCTGGCCACGGCAGGGCACCAATACCCTGCTCCGCACATTCGTGACCTGCCTCTACGCGACTGCGGGCCGACCGCTGCCAACTCTATCGGGAATCGACCTGTGAGTTCCGAATCCGGACGCGAGTGTAGTTCTCCGTCACTGATTCCGTCCGGTCGGTGACCACCGCGAACGTATCCAGCACGAAGTTGCGGAAAGCATCCGATGCCTTTGTGATATGCGGCTCGGTCAGCCATGCGATAACGAGTGCCGCTCGGCCTGGGCTCCCGATATCGGGATCTCCCGGCAGCCCCGTCCCACCGCCACGTGCTGATCGGAATGCGGGAGTATCGCGACGCCGAGACCGCCGCGACGATACCCCGGGCGGTCATGGTGTCGGCGATATCGAGCCACGATGCCAGATAAGCGATCCGGGTCCCGTCCGGCGAAGATGGAGGCGGCCGTACAGACGGGTGGCCCGAAGAAGTCCTCCACGGTGACGAATTTCGGCCGTGCCATATCGCTCCTTCCGACTCTCGTGGGCAGACGACCGCGACCGGTGGTGGCGCCACTGTGGTGCCCCACTTACCGCGGCCGCGGTGTTCGATGACCTACGCCAGGAGACTCCCGGCCGCAACGGCACAGTCGACGGCGATATGGAGAGATGCAGGTCATATCCAAGGGACGGTTCGCTTCGTCGGCCGACGGGAATTCGGGCGCCGGGATACGCATGCTTGACTGTGCCGCTGCGGCACAGTTCAGGCTGGTATCGAGCCGGCGCGTTCGCGGCGGCGGAAACCGGAGCGGAGGAGCGTCATGACGTGGAGTACCCGTCAGCTCGCGGAACTCGCGGGCACGAGCGTGCGCGCCGTGCGCCACTACCACGACATCGGCCTGCTCGAAGAGCCCGAGCGGTCCTCCAACGGCTACAAACGGTACGGGGTGGCGCACCTGCTGCGTGTGCTGCGGATCAAACGACTCTCCGATCTCGGGATACCGCTGGCACAGATCGCCGAGATGGGTGAAGGCGACGATTTCCCCCGCGATGCGTTGCAGACCCTGGACGCCGAACTGGCGGGCACCATCGATCGGCTCCAGCGCATCCGGGTGGAACTCGCCCTGATCCTGCGCCAGGGCGCCTCCACCGATCTCCCGCCCGGTTTGGGTCCGGTCAACGCCGTACTCACCGACGCCGATCGCGACTTCACCGTCATCCTCACCCGGGTGCTGGGTCCCTCCGGGCTGGGTGCGCTGCGCGGACTGCTGAACGAACAGCGCACGGTGCCCGCGATGTCGGAATTCGACGATCTGCCCGCCGAGGCCGACGAGACCACCCGCAGCGATCTGGCGCAACGATTGGCCCCGCATGTCGGCGAGCTGACCGCCGCGTATCCCGAGATCGTCGCTCCCGCGACCGATTCGCCGGTGGGCGCGAGACGCGCGGCGGAAACGGTCGGCAAAGCGCTGCGCGATCTCTACAACCCGGCCCAGCTCGACGTCCTGGTCCGGGTCAACCAGCTGCTCGAGGACGCGAAATAGCCGAACCCGGACGGGAACCGACCCGCGCGGTTCGTGGCTGCACCGGTGTGGCCCGGACCGCTCAGCGATGACTGCGGTGGGCGGTCTCCGGGCCGGCGAGGCGCAGGCGTTCGAGCGCCGCGACACTCGCGGAGCCCGGTGGCGGCGTGAAGAGGCGGATGCGCTGATCCGCGGCCTGGGTCTGCAACACCTCGAAGTCGAATTCGATGGCTCCGACGGTCGGATGCCGCACCCGGAACCGGCTGTTGTGGCGAACGGCGACCTCGTGCCGCTGCCAGAGCTCGGCGAATTCCGCACTCGCCGTCTCCAGCCGCTCGATCAGCGAACCCGAGAGCTGATCGAGGCCACGACGGGTAGCGGCGGCACGCAGATCCGCGACGTGTGCGCGGCCGAGGCGGTCGTGGTCTCCGGCCGGATACGCGGCGCGTACGGCGGGGTCGGTGAACCAACGCCACACGATGTTGCGGTCCGGTTCCTCGATCGTGCACACACATCCGAACAGGGCCTCGGCCAGGTCGTTCTGCGCGAGCAGATCGCCCAGATCGGTGAGGAGCTGAGCCGGGGTGTCACCCAGCCGGTCGAGGAGGTAACGCAGGGCCGGCCGGACGGCGTGTCCGGCGCGGGCACCTGCGGGCGGATGGTGGCCCGCCAGCAGGTAGAGGTGATCTCTTTCGTCCTCGGTCAACCGCAATGCCCGGGCGAGTGCGGCCAGGAGTTGTACCGACGGCTGTGAGCTGCGTGCCTGTTCGAGTCGCATCACGTAGTCGGCCGATACCCCGGCCAGCTGGGCCACCTCTTCGCGGCGCAGCCCGGGCGTCCGCCGCCGCGGCCCGGCGATCAGGCCGGCCTCCTGCGGCCGGAGTCGTTCCCGGGAGCGCCGCAGGAAATCCGCCAGGCCGGCGCGGTCCATCTTCATATCTTCCATTCTGGGTGCCGCGTTCGGCAGCCGGTATCGCGGACGCTGGGAGCGCCGATCCTAGGGAATGCGCTCCTCTCCACATCGCCGCGGGTCGCAGGCACTGTCGGTGGCGACAACGAGGAGAGGGAAGAGCCGTGAAAGAGATCGAAGTGGGAGCCACCTACGTGCCGTACCGGATCACGGGCCGCGGACGACCGCTCGTACTGGTACACGGGACCAATTCGGGTGCGAAATCCTGGGACGGGGTGGCTGCGGCATTCGGCGACTCGAGCACAGTGGTGCTGCCGAGCCTCTCGGGTAGCGATACGGCACGCGACGACGGGGGCCGAATCACGGTCGATCTGCTGGTCGAGCAGATCGCCGCGGTGATCTCCGACGTCGGGGCGGGGCCGGCCGATGTGGTGGGGCATTCGATGGGGGCTCCGGTGGTCGCCGCGCTCGCCGCCGCGCGGCCCGAATCGGTGCGCAGCCTCGTACTGGTCGCGGGTTTCGCCGGACCCGGCGACGAATACTTCCGCCACGCGCTGACCGTCATGCGCGATCTCGCCGGGGACGCGGCCACTTTCGCGCGTTTCGCGATGTTGCACGCCTTCAGTCCCGAGCATCTGGCGTCACTCGACCCGGCGGCCGTGGCGGAACTCGCCGCGGCCTATCGGCCGGAACCCGGCCGGCTCCGGCAGATCGATTTCGACCTGCGACTCGACGTCCGCCATCTGCTACCGAGAGTGCAGGCGCCCACGCTGGTGATCGGATGCGCCCGGGACACGATGGCTCCGGTGGCGAATTCGCGTGAACTGGCCGCCGCGATTCCGGACGCCGGGTATGAGGAATTGGATTGCGGGCACATTGTGATGGCCGAGCGGCCGGGGGAGTTCGTGAAACTCGTCCGCGATTTCATCGGCTGACACCGTCCGAGGTGAGCACTCACGATGAGGCGAGGTCGCCCGCTGCCGAACTCACCTGCCGGGACGCCGTTCTCGCGCCGCGACGGTGAGGCACGAGATCTGCTCCACCGTCCCGATTTTGCCCGTGAGCAGGTCGAATATCGTGTCAGCGGGAGTATCAGGCCGCTGTCAGCCCGGTGTCAGGCGTGCCCGCGACAGTATTCACATGAGCACAGCCAGTGAGCCTTCCGGACCACGGCGGCCCGCTCTGAGCGATCGGATACCCGGGTGCGGCCCGGGACCTTTCGGCCGTTCGTCCATTCGCACCACAGCTTCGAAGGAGTACATCACCATGTCCATCACCCTCACCGACCAGGACAAAGCCACCGTTCGGACCGCCGCCTACGGTGCCGTATCGCTGATGTCGGCTGCTGATGCCTCCGGTTCGCCGCACAAGGCCGCCACCCAGGGTTCCCTCGCCCTGTGGTCGGCGACCGGCCCGATCGGCCACGTACTCGCCGCGAAATCCAAGGATATCGAGTTGAAGGGCCGGACCGTCGCCCAGCTCGCGGACCGGGTGCTGCCGGCCTTGACCGCGGCCATGAGCCTGCTGAAGGAGCAGGATGCGGCCGAGGCCGCCAACTTCCGCAGCACCGTGCTCGTCGCCGTCGAAGCGGCCGCCCGGCCCGGCCAGGGCGCGCCGAGCCCGACGCTGGTCGAGATGACCCGCAAGATCACCGCGGCTATCGACGCGGCGTGAGGGGAGGAATCCGGCCGGGATCGTCCGGCCGGATCTCCACATGTGCCTCCGTCGCGGATCGGGCGAGTGCCCAGGCGGCGAAACCGGCGAGAGCGTACAGCGCCCCGCCCAGGCAGGAGGCCCACCAGCCCCACCGCGTGTACGCCCAGGTCGTCGTGATCGCGCCGAGCGCCGAGCCGAGCGAGTAGAAGGCCATATAGGCGCCGATGACGCTGCCGGATCGGTCCGGATACGCGGTGGTCAGGAGATGCTGACTGCTGACATGTACTGCCTGGACAGCGAAGTCGAGCGCGACGATCCCCAGCACGAGCAGCCACAGGGTCGGCTCGGTCCGGGCGATCAGGAACCACGAGACCGCCAGTAGCGCGAGCGACCGGCCGGTGATCGACTGTGCGCGACCGGTATCGGCCCATCGGCCCGCCCGGGTGGCGCCGAGGGCTCCGGCGAGCCCGGCCAGACCGAAGAGCCCGATCTCCGTCGTGCCGAATGCCCAGGGTTGCGCACCGAGCGGTAGTGCCAGGCCGCTCCAGAGGGTTCCGAAGGAAGCGAAGAGGAAAAAGGTGATCACGCCGCGGCTGCGGAACAGCCGGTCCTGTGCGAGTCGCCCCATCGACGCCAGCACCCGCGTATATCGGCCGCCGGAGGTTCTGGGGTCGGGTCGAAGCCCCATCCGGACCGTCACCGCGAGTGCGACGCAGGCAACTGCGAGCAGGGCGTAGACGGCGCGCCAGCCGACGGTGTCACCCAGAATGCCGGCCAGGACTCGGATACCGAGGATGCCGATCACCACTCCCGAGGTGACCGCACCGATATTGCGGCCCCGGTCCCGCGGTGGAGACAGGGCCGCGACATAGGCCACAGTGACCTGTACGACGACCGCGAACAAACCGGCCACCGCCAGCCCCACCACCGCGACTGCCGCGTTCGGCGCGACGGCCGCGATCGTTGCACCCACCGCGGTGAGCAGTAGGTGACCGGCGATCAGACGGCGCCGGTCCAGGATGTCGCCGAGCGGTACCAGCAGGACCAGCCCCGCGAAGTACCCGATCTGCCCGGCCGCGACCAGCCATCCCAGCGACTCCGGCGCGAGTCCGAGGTCGGATCCGGTCTCCTCGAGGACCGGCTGGATGGCATAGATCGTGGAAACCGCAACGGCGCACACCGTGGCGAGGACGAGCCGCTGTGACCCCGCGACTTCCATACCCACCTCCAATTAGTAGTAAATCGAAACCAATCGAGCGTATGGCAGAATGGTTTCGAATTGCAACTGATCGTGAAGGGGAATCGATGGCACCCGGGCTCGGCGCCGACCGCGACTGGACCGATCCCACCTGTCCCGTGGCCCGGACGATCGACCTGGTCGGGGACCGGTGGAGCCTGCTCATTGTGCGTGACGCCATGGACGGCGCGGCGGCGTTCACGGAGTTCCGGCAGCGGCTCGGAATCGCGCGCAATATCCTCGCCGACCGGCTGCGCCGTCTCGTCGAGCACGGAATCCTCACCACCAGTGCGGCTCCCAGCGGCAAACGGCAGGTCTACGAACTGACCGCCGCGGGTAAGGACCTGTTCACGACCGTCGTCGCGCTGCGGCAATGGGGCGAACGGCACGCCTTCACCACCGGCGAGGCCCATTCGACACTCACCGACCTCGCCGGCGCCGAACTCGCGGAACTGACCCCGCGTAACCGGGCCGGTGAGCTGCTGGGCGCCGAGACGACTCGGGTGCGACGAGTCGGGTCCGGATGATATCCGCAGCATTGCCGCCGTGGTGCTCGGCGGCGCGCTGCGGGAGTGCCCGGTACGCGCTTGCCGGGCTGTCCGGTGCTGCATACGGTGGCGGTATGGCCCTGATCGAGATCGACGACCTGCCCGCGCCGACCATCGGCGTGCTGCGCCGGCGAGCCCGCGTGGCCGGGATATCGGTGCGGGAGCAGGTGCGGCGGGAGGTGATCGCGACGGCGCAGCGGCGGTCCCCGCTCGACGACGTGGTCGAATTCCTGCGTGCCGAACGGCCGGAGTATCGGGAGGCCGAGATCGATACCGGGACGATGGCGCTGATCCATGCCGACAACCTCCCGGCCGGCGTATGGGGTGTGCTCACCGGCCGGGCCGCCGCCGCGGGACTTCCGCTGCGCGCCTATGTGCGGTCGGAATTGAACGCCGTGGCCCGCCGTGGCTCCGTCGACGACGCGCTCCGCGAGATCGACGAGGCGCTCGGTGGGAATCCGGACGGGATCGTCGATATGGCGGAGGTCGCGGAATCGGTTCGGTACGCGCGAGCCCTCTGACGCGGGGGCCCGCCGCGTAGCGCCCGCGGTCAGGTCATCGAATCGATCCAGCGCTCCAGGCGGCGACCCTCGGCCGCCATCAGTTCCGGATCGCGCAGGGTGTTGGTCAGCAGCGAGATGCCCTGATAGGCCGCGATCAACGCGACCGCCGATTCGCGGGCGTCGGCACGGCCCAGTTCGGTGAACTGTTCTTCTGCCCAGTCGATGAGCGCGCGCATCAGCGCGGCGACCGGTGCGTCGAGGCCGTCGCCGCGCTTGTCCAGTTCGGAGGCGAGGGTTCCGGTGGGGCAACCGAATCGCACGGCGGTATCGCGCTGTTCGACCCACCCGGCGATGAGTGCCTTCAATCGCGCGCCGGGTGTCGGTAGTGCGTCGAGCGCTTCGATCAGCTCCGACAAGCCCTGTGTATGGGTTTCGATGGCGGCTTCGACCAGCTCGTTCTTGGTCTTGAAGTAGTAGTACACATTTCCCACGGGCACCTCGGCCGCGCGCGCGATATCCGCCAGCGTCGTTTTCTCGACTCCCTGTTCGTGCAGAACCGTGGCCGCGGCGGCGGCCAGCCGCTCCCGTTTCCCGCGGTTTCGCCGCTCCCGCTGCCCTGAGTCAGTCACCTGACTGACTATAGACGGATGGCGTCGGCCCGTGCTACGTTCCTCTCGAATTAAGTCAGCCAACTAACTCACTGGAGTTCTCGTGATCGTAGTCACCGGTGCCACCGGAAATGTCGGCAAGGAACTGGTCCGCATCCTCGCCGACGCCGGCGAAGAAGTGCGCGCCGTCTCGCGCGGCCTGCCCGCCGGCCTGCCCGCCACGGTGCGGCATATACCGGCCGACCTCGCCGAGCCCGACAGCCTGCGCCCCGTGCTCGACGGCGCCGACGCGTTGCTGCTGCTCGTAGCGGGCGAGGATCCGCAGGGCATTCTGGATGCCGCGAAGGCGGGCGGGGTCCGGCGCGTCGTCCTGATCTCCTCGCTCGGTGTCGCGACCCGCCCCGACGCATACCGGCATCCCGCTGTTTTCGAAGACGCGCTGCGCGAATCGGGGCTGGACTGGACTGTGCTGCGTTGCGGCGGACTGGATTCCAACGCCTTCGCCTGGGTCGAGCAGATCCGTACCGATCGGGTGGTCGCCGCTCCCTTCGGCGCTATCGGCCTGCCGACCGTCGATCCCGCGGATATCGCCGAGGTCGCCGCCGCCGCGCTCACCCGGCCCGGCCACGCGGGCGCTGTCTACGAATTGACCGGTCCTGTTGCGACCACCCCGCGCGAGCGGGCCGCGGCGATCGGCGACGCGATCGGCGAACCGGTCCGATTCCTCGAACAGACGCGGGAGCAGGCCCGTGCGCAGATGCTCACGTTCATGCCCGAGCCGGTGGTGGAGGGCACGCTCGCGATTCTCGGCGATCCGATGCCCGCCGAGCGCCGGGTGAGCCCCGATATCGAACGGGTGCTGGGCCGTGCGCCACGTCCGTTCGCGGATTGGGCCACCCGCAACGCCGACGCGTTCCGCTGATCCGCTGGGCACCCCGCCCGCACCGACTCCTTCGGAGATCTCCTGTGCCTGTCACCTCTGTTCTCGATTCGACGATCGCGCACCGCGAACGTGGCTCCGGTGCCCCGATCGTCTTCCTGCACGGCAACCCCACCTCGTCGCACCTGTGGCGCGAGGTCCTCCCGGCGGTCGGCCGGGGCCGGCTGCTCGCTCCGGATCTCATCGGTATGGGAGATTCCGGGAAACCCGATATCGCCTACACCTTCGACGATCACGCCCGGTATCTGGATGCCTGGTTCGCCGCGCTCGGACTCGACCGCGTGGTCCTGGTCGGTCACGACTGGGGTGGTGCGCTCGCCTTCGACTTCGCGGCCCGGCATCCCGGCCGGGTCCGCGGTATCGCCTTCACCGAGACCATCGTCAAACCGATGAGCTGGGCGGAGTTTCCGGCGGGCGGTCGCGATCTGTTCCGGGCGATCAAGACCGAGGGAGTCGGCGAGTCGATGATCCTCGACGACAACCTCATGATCGTGGAGGGGCTTCCCGGGACCGTCGCGGGCGCTCTGGACCCGGCCGACCTGGCGGAATACCTACGGCCGTACCCGACGAGGAGAAGTCGGCGGCCGTTGCTGCAATGGCCGCGCGCCATGCCCCTGGGAGGTGAGCCCGCCGAGATCGTGGCTCGCGTCGAGGCCTACGGCAGGTGGTTGGCCACGAGCGAGGACGTTCCGAAACTGCTCGTCGAATTCGCGCCCGGGCCCGGTGCCATGATGGGCCCCGCCCTGCTCGCCTGGTGTGTGGACAATATCGCCGCGCTCCGGGTTCAGCGCTATGACCTCGTGGCCGGGCACCACACGCCGGAGGACCGCCCCGGCGAGATCGCCGCCGCCGTTTCCGACTGGGCGGATCGGCACGGGCTGCGATAGGGATTCGAGGGCGCGAACAGTCGACCGGGCCGTGGAAGCGGGAGGTAGCGAAAGTAACGGGAGTAGCGAGAGTCCGGCGCCGCTCTCTGCCGGGGTTGGGCAGGAGCGACGCCGGAGTCGGATGGCCGCGCGACCCCTCATCGGTTGCGCTGACCGGATCGGCCGGTATGTGATCGACACACCGGATACGGATCATTTCGCCGGGGCGAACTCGCTTTCCGGCTCGCCCGGACGCCGGACCGCCGAATTGCGTTCGGGTTCCACGGTGAAGAACAGCATCGCTGCCGCACCGATCAGGCACAGCACGGTCATGACGATGAAACCGCCGTTGTAGGACCCGGTCTCGGAAACGATGAAGCCCATGACCGACGGCGCCACGATCCCGGAGAGGGCGAAGCAGGCGTCGGCGAAACCGGCTGCCGTACCGGGCTGGGTCGGGGCGGCGTCGATCGAGGCCACCCACCAGATCCCGCCGGTGATGAAGCCGAAGCCGACGCCGGCGGAGATACAGATCAGGGCGACAGTGAGGTTGCCGGGGAAGAACAGGATCGGGGCGATCGAGGCACCGGCGAGCAGGAGCGCGACACCGATGATGAGGAATCGCGACCGGATGCTCTCGGTGCGTTTGTACACGCGGTCCACCAGGATGCCGCCGGCGAGCGCGCCGACCACACCGGCCGCCCACGGTGCCACCGAGAAGCCGCCGACCTCCTTGATGGAGAGCCCGAATTCGTGTTCCAGGTACTGGGGAAGCCAGTACATGAAGGCCCAGAACATGAATCCCCAGGCGAAGTAGCCGAGTCCGACGAGCCACAGATTGCGGTTGCGCAGGATCTCGCCCCAGTCGACCTTCGACTCGTGCCCGCTGTCCTCACCGTCGGCCTGGCCCGATTTGATGTAGTCCAGCTCCTCCTTCGAGACGAAGGAGGCTTCGCTCGGGGAGTTCTTCAGGAACGGATAGGCCACGATCACCCAGACGATTCCGGCGACCGCGAGCACCCAGAACATGCCCTTCCAGGTGACCAGCTCGATCAACTGGGTGAGGATCGGCCCGCCGACCAGCAGGCTGCCGGATACCGCGACGCCGCCGATGAGAGCGAGCGCCTTACCGCGTTCCTGTACCGGCAGCCACCGGCTGGCGATCCGCGTCGCGGCCGGGAAGCAGGGCGCTTCACCGGCTCCGAGGATGATCCGCAGCAGGATGAGACCGATGAACCCGCCCGCGAACGGGGTCAGTGCCGTGGCCGCGGCCCAGATGAACATCCCCGCGATGAGGACGCGGCGCGACCCGAACCGGTCGACCAGCGGCCCCGAGAGCAGGGCGAACAGCATATAGCCGATCGAGAATGCGGAACTGATGATGCCGTACTGGCCGGTCGTGATACCGAACTCGTCCCGCAGATGGCTTGCTGCGAACGAGATGGCGCTGCGATCGACATAATTCACCACCACCAGGCCCAAAATGATGGTGATTGTCCACCAACGCGATTTCATAGCGAACTCCTCGGATAAAGCTGCCGCGGGTCAGATGACCCCGCGTGCCCGCAGGTCGTCGATGGCCTCGGGACTGCGCCCGAGGTGGGTGAGGACCTTGTCGGTGTCGGCACCGGCCGGTCGCCCGGTGTGCCGGATCGCCCCGGGCGATCGGGTCATGCGCCACATGACGTTCTGCATGCGCATGGGGCCGAGCTCGCTGTCCTCGACGGTGGTGACCATGTCGGTGGCGACGACCTGCGGATCGGTGAGCAGGTCGCTCGGACGGTAGACCGGTGCGACGGCCGCGCCGGCTTCTTCGAAAACACTCGTGACCTCGTCACGAGTTCGTTCGGCGATCCAGTCGCCGACGTATGTGTCGAGCAGGTCCGCGTGCTCGGCGCGGGTGCGCCCGGTCGCGAACCACGGCTCGTCGATCACCTCGGGATGCCCGACCAGCCGCAGCACTCGTTCGGCGATGGCCTGAGCGCTGGTGGAGATCGCGACCCAGTGGTCGTCCTTGGTGCGGTACAGGTTTCGCGGAGCGTTGTTCTGCGATCGGTTACCCGTCCGCTCCTGGTCGATACCGAGTTGGTCGGCGTAGATCACTCCGGGGCCGACCGCGGTCATGATCGGGGTGAGCAGGTCGAGATCGACCTCCTGCCCGGTACCGCCGTTGCGTTCGCGTTCGAACAGCGCCATCGAGACCGCCGAGGAGCCGGCGACACCGGCGATGGAGTCGGCGAGGCCGAATGCGGGCAGTGTCGGCGGCCCGTCGGGCTGCCCGGTCAGGTGGGCGAACCCGCTCATCGATTCGACGAGCGTGCCGAACGCGGGGCGTTTGGCGTAGGGACCGTGCTGCCCGAAACCGGTGACGCGCAGCATGATCAGTCCCGGATTGCGGGCGGACAGCTCCGCGTAGGACAGTCCCCAGCGTTCGAAGGTCCCCGGCCGGAAGTTCTCGATCACCACATCCGCTTCGGTGGCCAGATCCCGGAAGATCTGCTGGCCGTCGGGGGTGCTCAGGTTCAGGGTGACGGTCTGCTTGTTCCGGGCGACCATCTTCCACCACAGGGGTACGCCGTCCTTGTCGAGACCGTGGCCGCGCATCCCGTCCGGTTTCTGCGGGTGTTCGATCTTGATGACCTCGGCGCCGAAATCGCCCAGAATCTGCGCGGTCAACGGCCCGGCCAGGATGGTGGAGGCATCGAGGACCTTGAGGCCGCGGAGCGGTCCGGTCGGCTGCTTCTCGTCGTTCAACTACCGACTCCTCAGTACGGGCGCGAGATGTAGCGGCCCGCGGGCTCGCCGGTGACCACGCCGTCGGCCAGCACCCGGTTACCGCGCACGAAGGTGTCGGTGACCGCGGCGGTCAGCTCGAAGCCCTCGAACGGCGTGTACTCCTGAGTGGATTCGGAATCCGCGGCGCGCACAGTCCAGGTGCGGTTCGGGTCGACGATCGCGATATCGGCGTCGACACCCTCGGCGAGGCGGCCCTTGCCGGGCAGGCCGTAGCGGTCGGCCGGGTTCGACGCGATGAGCTGGGCGATACGCCGCAGCGACAGACCGCGTTTGCGCCCCTCGGTCACCAGGCCGGGCAGCAGGTATTCGGTACCGCCGAAACCGGATTTGGCCGCGAATACATCGTCGCGGTCCTCGCCGAACTTCACCTCGTCCTTGCAGCAGGCGTGGTCGGAGACGACCCAGTCGATATTGCCGGCGAGCAGGTGCTCCCACAGCGCCTCGACATCCTCGCGGGGACGGATCGGGGGGTTCACCTTGGCGCCCAGACCGTTCGCGTTGTCGATATCGGTGAGCAGGTGCCCGATGGTGACCTCGCGGCGGAAGTTCACGTGCGGGAACGCCTCGGCCATCTTCATGGCGGCCTTGAGCGCCTTGGCCGAACTCAGGTGCAGCAGGTTGATATTCGGCAGTCCGGTCTCGTCGGCCAGGAAGGACGCGATGGTCACGGCCAGACCCTCGGAATGCTGCGGGCGCGAGGCACTGTAGGCCGCGAGACCGCTGAGCGTCCCCTCCTGCTCGACGATCTTGGTGTAGGCGCTCATGATCTCGGCGGTCTCGCAGTGCAGCGACAGCGAGATGTGCTCGGCGAGTTCGGGGAACTGCTCACGGGCCTTCTGGACGCCCCGCATCACGAACTCGAAGTGCGCGATGTCGTAGCGCTCGTCGGAGGGGATCATCAGGAAATCGCTCTGCGAGGTGGACCGCCCGTGCAGTCCGTGGCTGCCGTAGAACATGAAGATCTTGAACGAGGTCACGCCCTGGTCCGAGGCCAGATCGGGGATCTCGCCGATATGTTCCTTGGACATCGGCGCCAGATGGAACGCGTAGTCGATATAGCTACGGCCCGCGGAGGCGTCGAGGACCTCCGGGAAGAAATCGGCGTAGGAGCCGCCCTTGTTCAGGTAGTACTGCCCGGTCCGCATATAGGTCAGCGCGGTGGTGACACCGCCCTGAGCGCTCGCGCGGGATTCGGTCTGCGTGTCCTCGGCCAGGGGGTTGTAGATGCCCCAGTGCTGGTGGGCGTCCACCACACCGGGGAAGACCAGCTTGCCGGTGGCGTCGACGATCTCGGCATCCGCGGACTCCAGGTTCGCGCCGATGGCGGCGATCTTGCCGTCGACGATCAGGATGTCCGCCGACTCACCCTCTTCGGGGGCCGAGCTGTCGGTGCGCACCACGGTGCCGTTCTTGATCAGGTACGAGGTCATTTCTTCTCCTGGCGAATATCCGGATAGGTGAAAATCTGTGGTCAGACGGCGACCGGACTGGTCACGTGTTCGGCGGCGAGATAGGCCAGCCCGAGCGCGGTGATGAGTCCGTTGCCGGCGAGGTAGCCCCCGGCGCCGTGGCCGGAGATACCGATGGCCGCGCCGCCCGAGGCGTAGAGACCGGGAACCGGTGTACCGCCGGTCAGCACTCGCGCGTGTTCGTCGACGACCAGCCCGCCCTGTGTGTGGAACAGCGCGGGGGTGACGGCGATGGCGACGTAGGGCGCGGCCAGGGCGTGGCGGTCGTCGGTACGGCCCTGCCGGTCCGGTTCCGTGCCCGTCGCCGCCCGAGCGGCGGCGACGAGTTCGTCGTCCAGTGCTCCGGCCGGTACGCCGATCCGCTCCGCGAGTTCGGTGGCGGTCGCGGCGCGGACCAGCGATCCGCTCTCGGCGACCGTGCGGAAATCGTCGAACACCGAGCAGAGCTCTTCGATGTGCTCATCGATGACGATCCAGCCGGTACCGCCGGGCTGCGCGGCGAGGATGGCCGCGAATTCCGAGTAGCCCGTGGTCTCCGGCGCGAATCGGCGGCCCGCGCTGTTCACGATGACGCCGCCGTGGACGACTGTGGCCCAGCCGAGAAGGGTCTGGCTGCGTGCGGAGAGCGCCGCGTGACCCTGGTAGGCGTCGAGGTAGCCGGTATCGGCGCCCAGGCCACGGCCGATCCGCAGCGCGTCGCCGCGGCTGAACTGACCGCCGTGATAGTGCGCGTCGGCGATCTCGGGGATCCAACGGCGGACCAGGTCGCTGTCGGCGCCGAAGCCGTTGGTCGCGAGCAGGACGGCGGGGGTGGTCAAGCGTTCGGTGTTCCCGTCGGGGGTGGCGATCTCGACCCCGGTGACCCGGCCGCCGGTGGTGAGCACCTCCCGCAGGCTCATCGGGGCGATCAGTTCGATCCGGGGGTGGGCCCGGGCGCGGTCGACGAGGTGGCGCAGCAGCCGGGAACCGTGCCGTCCGGGGATGGTGTGGCAGCGGTCGGCGCTGTGGCCGGGGTAGCGGAAGTCGGTGACCAGCTCCAGGTCGAGTTCCTGCGCATCGGCCAGCCAGGTGACCAGCGATGCGCTCGCTTCGGCCAGCGCGCCGGCGATTCGGGTATCGGCGGTGCCGCCGGTCTTGCGTTCGATATCGGCGAGGAAGCGGTCCGGGTTGTCCTCGACGCCCGCGGCCTGCTGCCAGCGGGTACCGGCGGCCGGGATCATCGCGGTGCACATCGAGGTGTTGTTTCCGCGCTGGAAGTGCTCGTCGGCATCGATCACGAGCACGTTCGCGCCGAGTTCGGCGGCGCGTAGTGCGGCGACCAGGCCGCCGCCCGCACCGGCGACGACGAGATCGAAATCCGGACCGTCCACGCTTCCTCCTATCATGTTCCGCTTAGCGGAACGCAAGAATGTGGTCCCCTGCACTATGCACGTTCGACAATCCGGACACAAGTGCCTGTTGAAACGATTAACGCTGCAGAAACTTGAACATGACCCGGTCGAGCGGCCTGGACAATCGTTTCGCTAAGCGGTACAACTTTGTTCAGATGTACTTCGGTCCCGCCCGGTAGCGTCGCCCGGCGGAACAACGAAAACCCCGCAGAAACGGAGCCACGATGGAGTCCTCCAGTGGAGGCACCACGTCTGCCGCGCGGGCAGCGGATGTGCTGCTCGAGTTCGGCCGCCGGTCGAGCGCGCTCGGCGTCTCGGAGATCGCCCGCTCGACCGGTATGTCGAAGGCGGTCGCCCACCGCATCCTGACGACCTTCGTCGAATGCGGTCTGCTGCTCTACGAGCCCTCGACCCGCCGGTACCTGCTCGGACCGGCGGCGGCGACGCTCGGCGCACGCGCACTGGACGTATCTCCGCTGCGGCGGATGGCCCGCGAGGCCCTGGTGGACCTGCAGCGCGCCACGGGCGAAACGGCGACCGTCACCGGGCGCCTGCCCGGGGGTCGCGTCTACCTCGATCAGGTCGAGAGTACTCAGGAAATCAAGATGACCGTCGAGCTGGGTCGCCGGTTCGACCTGCACAGCGGCTCGTCGGGCCGCATCATCCTGGCGCATCTGTCCGAGGAGGAACAGGAGGATCTGCTGTCGCGGCCGCTGCCCCGCCTCACCTCCACCACCGTCGTCGACCCCGATTCGCTGCGCGAGACGTTGCGCGCGGCGCGCGAGCGCGGCGTGTGCCGATCGACCGGCGAACGCCAGGAGGGGGCGGGATCGATCGCCGCCCCGGTGTTCGGGTCCGACGGCACGGTGATCGGATCGGTATCGGTGTGCGGACCGAGCTACCGGATGACCGAGGAAGCCTGCGATCGGTACGAGAGCGCACTGGTCGAAGCGGCGCAGCGGGTTTCGCGCGCACTGGGGCATCGGGTGCCGGAAAACGGTGCGGCGGTGACGCGATGACGCCGCGCAGCTGGCTCTACGTACCCGGGCATCGCGACGACCGCATCGGCAAGGCGATCGACAGCCCCGCCGACGCCGTGGTGATCGACCTGGAGGACGCGGTCCCGGTCCATGCGAAGGAGCGTGCGTTGGCCAACGCCCTCGCCGCTCTGCGCACCGCCCCGCCACAGCGGCGGATCTGGTTGCGGCTCAACGCTATCGGGTCTTCCTGGTTGGACAACGAAATCGCCGGACTGGCCGCCGCGCAGGTGGGGCCCGCCGGGGTACGCCTACCGAAGGCCGAGACACCCGAAGCGGTGGCGGCCACGACCGATCGGCTCACCTGCCAGGTCCACACCATCATCGAATCGGCCGCGGGCCTGCTCGCGGCGCCCGCGATCGCGAAATGCCATCCGCGGGTCACCGGAATCGCCCTGGGCGAAGCGGATCTGGCCGCCGATATGCGTACCGAGGCCGAAGGCCTGGCGTGGGCCCGGGGCTGGATCGTGACCGCGGCGCGGGCCGCCGGACTGGCCTCACCGGTCCAGAGCGTCTGGACCGCGGTGGACGATCCGGCCGGTCTGGCGGAATCGTCGCGCGCGGGCCGCGCCCAGGGGTTCTTCGGGCGCTCGGTCATCCATCCCGATCAGATCGGAATCGTGAACCAGGCCTATACACCGTCACCGGAAGAACAGAGCCGGGCCCGGCGGATCGTGGAATGCGCGGCCGCGTCACAGGCGGCGGGGGAATCCGCGGTTCTCGACGAGAACGGTGGATTCATCGATCCCGCCGTCGTGGCGAATGCCCGCGTGATTCTCGACCGGGCCGAGGCCACCGCAGTACGAGGAGTGAGAGCATGACCGAACAAACCCTGACCGCCGCGCCGGACGCGCTGTTGAACGCGGTGGTGAGCAGCGATGTCGACTACGTCGAGCTCGGGCACCCCTATACGACCGGGATGCCCTGTTCGCCCAACCATCCCGGATTCCGGATGACTCTCATCCGCCGGCACGGCGATATGGTCCGCCCGGACGGCGGGTCGGCGGCCAACGAGATCATCGTGACCGGTGGACACGTCGGTACCCACGTGGATGCTCTCTCGCATGTGAGCCACTGCGGCAAATTGCACGGCGATATCGATGCCGAGGAGGCGCAGCGCGGCGGCCGGTTCGCCGAACTGGGTGCGGAGACCATCCCGTTCATGCTGCGCCGCGGACTGCTGCTCGATGTGCCGCGAGTTCGCGGTGTCGACGCTCTCGAAGCGGGCCAGGCCGTCACCGAACAGGATCTGCGCGACGCCGCCGACGCCGCCGGGGTGACGCCGCGGCGCGGCGACGTCGTCCTGATCCGTACCGGCTGGGCCCGCCATTTCGGTGATGCCCAGCGCTACCTCGGCCAACAGGACGGAGTCCCGGGCGCCGATGTGGGTGCGGCCCAGTGGCTCGCCGCCGCCGGAATCGTGGCCGCGGGCGCGGATACCACCGCCTTCGAACATATTCCGCCGGGTAAGGGCCACAGTGTGCTGCCGGTCCACCGGGTACTGCTGGTGGAGAACGGGATCCACATCATCGAACACCTGAATCTGGAAGATGCGAGTGCGCGCGGCCTCACCGAATTCACCTTCGTGATGGCGCCGCTGCGCATCACCGGCGGCACCGGCTCGCCGGTCCGCCCGGTCGCGGTGGTCCCGGCGTGAGCGGGTCAGGCCCGGAGAAGGCAGCGCAGCGGAACCTCGCAGGGCCCCCGCTCGCGCCGCGGTCAGACAGCGTGAGCGGGTCAGGCCCGGAGAAGGCAGCGCAGCGGAACCTCGCAGGGCCCCCGCTCGCGCCGCGGTCAGACAGCGTGAGCGGGTCAGGCCCG
>NZ_JBSFDZ010000042.1:17198-38010 GCF_053594175.1 Nocardia sp. NPDC001965 | reverse complement strand
GCGCATGAGCCGAAGGCTCGAGTCTCGAGGCCTGAACGGCGAGACTTCGGGGGCCTCGACCCCGCGCGCGCCAGCGCGCCGAAAACACAGCACCTGCACAAGCAGGTCGACATCCCCACCTCCACGAGGCAAGCCCACCCCTCCACCTTCACAAACACCCCGCCCCTCACCTTCACAACACCCCACCCCTCACCTTCACAAACAACCCCGCCCCCGCCCCCTCACCTTCGCGAGAACGCCCGCCGTCCCACCCGTCCACGCAAACCCGCGTCTTGCCTGCACGAATCCGCGCCCCACTTGCGTAAATCCCACATCCTGCCCGCGTGGATCCGCGCCCCACTTGCGTTGTTCCACGCATCGCCTACGTCGATCCACTTTCGGCCTGCGCATGCCCACGTCCCACCCATCCGAGTCCCCGTCCCGCTTGCGCTCGGGGTCCATATCCCGCCCGCCCCGCGCGAATCCGTCTCCTGCGTGAATCCGCATCCTGCTCACGCCAGTCCGCGTCCCGCCCGCGTTTGTCCACACCCGTTTGCGTGGATCCACGTCCCGCTTGCGTGAGTCCACGTCCTGCCCACGCGAGTCCGCGTGCCGCTTGCGTTCGCCCACACCCCGCCTACGTGAGCGAGCCCACGTCCCGCCCGGGCAAACGTCCGGCTCGCGCGAGTCCGCTGCCCCGCCTCCCCCGGATCCACGCCCCGCTTGCGCGAGCCCGCCGAGTCACATCCCGCCGGAGCGAGCCCGCATCCCACCTGCCGCCCCCACTCCCCAACCCGCCCGTCCACCATCCCGCCTGCCCGAGTCATACCCCTCCACCGGCCCACCCTTCCGAAATTTCCCACCCCAGCCGCCCTCCTCGGCGCAAATCGGACACACCCCGCCCGCCACGCCCCTAGACTTTCCGACGATGGACATCCTCAGCAGCCGCATCATCCTGCGCCCCCGGGACTACGCGACCACCCTCGCGTTCTACCGCGATTCCCTCGGTCTGGCGATCTATCGCGAGTATCCGGGTGGGACCGTCTTCTTCGCGGGGCAGTCGTTGATCGAGGTGGCGGGGCACGGCGCGGACCGGTCGGATCCGCGCGGGTTCGCCGGCGCGATCTGGTTGCAGGTGCGTGATGTGGCCGCGGTGGCGGTGGAGCTGACGGTCAACGGCGTCCCGATCGACCGGGCTCCGGTGACCGAACCGTGGGGCCTGGTGGAGATGTGGTTGACGGACCCGGACGGGGTGCCGATCGTGCTGGTGGAGGTGCCGGAGGACCATCCGATCCGGCGGGACAACCGCTGAGCCGGTGCGGGTGGGAGGTTTTCTGCCGGGTTGCCAACCCCCGGCCCGCCGGGCGACGATACGATCGGATGGCCGCCCGATCACCGACGCCCGGTGCGACCGCTTTCGTACCGTCCGACGAGTGAATCGCAGTCTCATGCCTGGCCCAGCCCTTTTCGATCAGCCGGCTCCGGCCTCCTGTACCGGCAGCATCGACCCCTGCTGTCCGCTTTCCGGCGGACATGACACCATCGCTGCCGTGTGCGAGCGCAGCGAGCGAATCACGGCTTTCCGGCGTGCCGGGGAGAGGGCGCGGCCGTGACCAGAACCTTGCGTACCCTGCCGATACCCACCGGCAGCGGAGTCAGTGATGTGTTGCCGCATCTGCGGCAGGTGCTCGACGGCAGTGGTTCGGCGGCCTGGTTGCCGGTGCCGGCCAGTGATCGTCGCGAGGCCCGCCGGTTGGGTGACGCGCTCGCTCCCGGCGAACCGATCGGCGACGATATCGCCCTGGTGGTCACCACCTCGGGTACCACCGGGGTGCCCAAGGGTGCCATGCTGACCGCGGCCGCGTTGCGGGCCAGCGGTGATGCCACTCATGAACGCCTCGGCGGCCCGGGGAGCTGGCTGCTCGCCCTGCCCACCCATCACATCGCCGGATTGCAGGTGCTGTTGCGGTCGTTGCTGGCGGGCACCGAACCCACCGTGGTCGATGTGTCCGGCGGTTTCCTGCCCGAGGCGCTGGCCGGTGCGATCGCGGGTATGGGCGGTGAACGCCGGTACACCTCGCTGGTCCCGACCCAGCTGATCAAGGTCTTGGAGGCTCCTGCCGCGACAGCGGCGCTGGCCGAGTTGGATGCGGTGCTGATCGGTGGCGCCGCGATTCCCGCCCCGGTTCACGAGCGGGCCCGGGATGCCGGCATCAATGTCGTGCGCACCTACGGGATGAGCGAGACCTGCGGCGGTTGCGTCTACGACGGGGTACCGCTGACCGGGGCGCGGGTGCGGATCGAAGACGATCGCATTCTGCTCGGCGGCGATATGCTCGCCGCCGGCTACCGCAATATCCCCGATCATCCGGCTTTCGCCGAGCCGGGATGGTTCCGTACCGACGATGCGGGTGTTTTCTCCGACGGCGTGCTGCGGGTACTCGGCCGGCTGGACGAGGCGATCAGCACCGGCGGCCTGCTGGTGATCCCGCAGGTCGTGGAGGCGGTGCTGGCGACTCATCCAGCTGTTTCCGAATGCGTGGTGCTCGGTTTGCCCGACGAACGGCTGGGGCAGCGGGTCGCGGTCGCGGTGGTGCCCGCACCGGGAACCGCGCCGACCCTGGACGATATCCGCGCGCACATATCGGCCGAGCTGGACGCGGTGGCGGTCCCGCGCGAACTCACCCTCGTCGAGGAGATCCCGCTTCTGGGCCCGGGTAAACCCGATCGCGGCGCGCTGCGCAGGCATCTGGCCGGATCGCCGTCCTGATCGAGCGGTCCGCGACGGTGTCGCCGCGGACCGGGCTCACCGGATCAGAGTTCGTCGTCACCGAACTCGTCGTCGTAGTCGTCGCCCAGCGGGACGGGAACAGCCTGTTCGGCGATATCGGCCGGATTCGCGGACCATTCGTCCCCGCCGCCGACCAGGACCGGTTCATCGGGAATCGGCATATCGTCGGGAATCGAGCGGGGGTCGATATCGGTGTACGGGGCGTCGTCGGGATAGGCCGGGGCCGCCTGTTCGGCACGATCGGCTTCCGGCACCGCGTCGAAGGCGCCGGGTTCGGTCCGTGGCAGTTTGTCGCGCTGGGCCATGGTGGGCTCCTCTCCTCCGTATAGGCCTCGGCGGGCGACTACCCACCGAGAGGAAGATCAGTCCAACGCTGTCGAGGATGCCCCTGGCGATCCGATTCGGCAAGTAGCGTTTCCCGTGTCACCGCATCGCCTGCCCCGATCGCGCACGGGCCCGGGTGCCGCGAGAAACCGTCCGGCTCCCTCCGCCCTCCCGACCTGTCCCGGCCCTGTCCCGGCCCGGCTCGGGCGTGTGTCATGCGCTCGCGGTGCGCGGGCTGCCGGTGGGTGTCGTATGCCACCGACCGGCGGGCGGGCCTGCCACCGCCCCGTGTACGCGGTCGGTGTGATGCGCCTGCCCCGGCCGCGCGCATTAGGCTGCGGAGATGGCTACCGCAGCACAATGGATCGAGGGCGCCCGGCCCAGAACACTGCCGAACGCGATCGCCCCGGTCGTGGCCGGTACCGGGGCGGCGGCCGCGATCGACGGCGCGGTGTGGTGGAAAGCGCTGCTCGCTCTGGGCGTTTCGATGGCACTGATCATCGGTGTCAACTATGCCAACGACTATTCCGACGGTATCCGCGGCACCGACGACGACCGCGTCGGCCCATTGCGTCTCGTCGGCTCCGGACTGGCCTCCCCCGCGGCGGTCCGGGGCGCCGCGATCGGGAGCCTCGCGACCGGCGCGGTACTGGGGCTGGTGCTGGCGCTGCTGTCGGCCCCGTGGCTGCTGCTGGTCGGCGCGGCATGCCTGGCCGGCGCCTGGTTCTACACCGGCGGTAGCAAGCCGTACGGTTACAGCGGTTTCGGCGAGGTCGCTGTTTTCCTGTTCTTCGGCCTGGTAGCGGTATTGGGCACGCAATACGTTCAGGCACTCCGGATCGATTGGGCCGGGGTCGCACTGGCAGTCGGGGTCGGCGCTTTCTCCAGCGCGGTACTGGTGGCCAACAATCTGCGCGATATCCCGACCGATACCGACACCGGCAAGATCACTCTGGCGGTGAAACTGGGCGATACCCGGACCCGCACCGCACATCTGATCCTGCTGGCGGTCCCGTTCCTGATGACCCTGGCCCTCGTGGCCCGCACCCCCTGGGCGCTGGCCGGCCTGCTGGCGGTCCCGCTGGCCGCGCGCGCAAATTCTCCCGTCCGGGCGAACCGGAACGGCTTGGAGTTGATCCCCGCCCTCCGCGATTCGGGCCTCGCCCTGCTCGCGTGGTCCGTCCTTTCGGCGGTAGCCCTCTGGCTCGGTACCTGAGCGGCGCTCAGCGGAGCTCCCTGCGCGATGCGGGCGGCCGGTCCGGAGTCAGCAGACCCTCGAGTGCCCGGTGTATCACGAGTTCGAAGATATCGGCCGGTGCGGCGATATCGCGGTGCGAGCTGTCCAGGGCCGCCGCAAGATATGGATGGGCGCCCATCGCGGCGATCCTGGAGAGGTAGGCCGCCTGGCGCTCGCGCCGCGACCGGTCGGCCGACCGGTCGACCACCGCGGCGCGAGCAAGCTGCTGGACGAGGGCGTTGAGCGCGGCGATCGCCTGAAGTTTCATCGGCCCGGGCAGATCGACGGTAGCCATCGCCCGCAGTGCGTATTCGAGGTACCGGATTCCGTGTGGTCCCACCCGTAGCGGCTCGACCGGTATATCGAGCAGCCACGGATATTTCAGGTAGACGCTCTTCGCCCGGACGGCCAGAGCGGTGAGGTCGTCGATCACCGCACCACTGGGCGGTATGTCGAGAGCTATCTCGCCGGCGGCGGCATCGACCATGAGGTCGAGCACATCGTCACGACTGGATACGTAGCGATACAGAGCCGACTGGCTGACGCTCAGCTTCTCGGCGATCCGGCGGGTGGACACCGCAGCCAGTCCACCGTCCTCGGCCAGCTCGATCGCGACCGCGGCGAGTTCGTCCCGGCTGTGCGCGGGAGCCGGACCGCGTCTGCCTTCGGCACGCTCCCAGACCGTCGAGTTCGTCCGCCCGGACTGTGTCACTCGCCACACCCTTCTGTTCGGCGCCGGTCGTGCCATAGTCTAAAACTGCGTTCACTGATCACTATTAATGGAGGTTCGAGATGACCCCGGGCACCACATGGGGACCGCGGCGCTGGGCGCGGAACGGGGCGGTACGCCTCGCGTTCGACGAGTTCAGGCCGGAGCTCGGTGGCGAACCGCTGCTGGTGGCCACCGGTTTGGGCGCCAACCGACACTGGCTACCCGACGGGTTCTGCGAACAGCTGGTCGAGCACGGGTTCGCGGTGGCGCGCTACGACCAGCGCGACGGCGGCGAATCCACCCACCTACCACCGACCGCGGTCCGCAACCCGATCACCGCACTGCTGGCGCGGCGCGGTGCTGCCTACACCGCCGAGGACATGGCCGACGACGCGATGGCGGTACTCGACGAACTGGGGTGGAGTTCGGCACATCTACTGGGAGTCTCCCTCGGCGGCGCGGTCGCGCAACGCATCGCCCTGCGCCATCCCGACCGCGTACGTTCCCTCATTTCCGCGGATGCCGTGCCCGGTGATGTCACCGGCCTGCGCACACTGCGCTACATCCGGCTGGGCACGCTCGCGAAATTCGCGCGGGTGAAGTTCCCCGACACCCGAGCGGGCGCGGTCGACGCGGGTGTGGTGGTGGCAAAACTGCTGGCCTCCCCGAAACGCGAATTCGACGAGGATGCGGTGCGCACCCGGCTGGAACACAATCCGGACAGCGGAATTCACGACCAAGAAGCACAGAGCCGGCAGATCGGGGCCCAGTGGAGCGGCCCGGCGATCACCGAGATCACCCGGCCCACCCTCGTCGTGCACGGCGAGGACGACCCGCTGATCAAGACCAGCGCCGCCCACGCCATCGCATCGCGCATTCCCGGTGCTCGCCTGCTCCTCCTGCCGGAAGTCGGACACGAACTATCGGAGAACGCGTGGAAACCGCTCGCGTCCGCCATCCGCGAACTCGCCAACCTCCACGTCTGACCCCTCGAACGACGGGCAGATCGGCAATCTCGGCGTTTGGGTGCCGTATGGCGCGGGTCCGGGGTTCGGCAACCGCGACGGGCAGCTCCTCGCGGAGAAGCCGGCGATCAGCCCGTGGCCGCCGGCGAACCCGAGCGGGACGGGAGTGTGCGGCCTGCTCGCCCGCGAACTCGAACGCGACTGCCCCGACGGCTTCGTTCCGGCCCGGTTCACCGCGGACCGCTACCGGCCGGACTCAACGCGTCGTTCGATATGCGCACCAGTATGGTCCGCCGCGGTTCACGGATCACGCTCGCCGATACCGTGCTCGTACAGGACGGCATCGACCGAGTCCGGGCATCTGCCGTATCCCTGCCTCCGGCACCGAACCGCGGGGCGAAGTGTGGAGTCCGGGCGAGGATCTGCCCGTTCCGCCGGAGGGCGTACGGCGCCGGAGGATCACCACCACTTTTCGAGAGCGGTGACCGCGACTGGACCGCCGATTTCGGGGCGAACCGGAACGCCGACCGCAAGATCACCTGGCAGAGCCTGCCGCGCTGATCGCCGGTGAACCGATCACTCCGTTCCAGCGGGCCACGATCAGTCGAACGCTCGCCGCCGGATCGATTTCTCCACCGACCCATTCGTCTGAAGCCTCGTTCGGCAGCAGGCCGGCCGGCGGCCCGGGTGCGCGCGGCCGGAACGCACCGGCTGGGCCCCGGACCCCACGCCCGGCGCAGCGGTTCAGCGGTTCAGTCGTTGTCCGGGATCAGGATCCCGATGGCCCAGTTGACGATCGTGACGATGATGGCGCCCAGGAACGCCGCCCAGAAACCGTCGATGCGCAGACCGTATTCGGTGGCCTCGGTGATCCATGCCGTGAGCCAGAGCATCAGGGCGTTGATCACCAGCAGGAACAGACCGAGGGTCAGGATGACCAGCGGCAGCGACAGCAGTTTCACGAGGGGTTTGACGAATGCGTTCACCACCGTGAACACGACCGCGACCGCGAGCAGGACCACGATCTTCGCGCCGTTGCCCTGGTCGGGCGGAGAGACGATGTCGATATCGCCGACCCAGAGGGCGGCCAGCCAGATGGCGAAGGCGGTACCGATCAAGCGGAGCACAAGCTGCATAGCTCATGCTAAGCACACCGGCTCGCCGCGTGCCGGATACAGCCGTATCGGCGGCCCGGCTCGGTGGCGGGATCCGGCACCGCCCTGTGCGACTGTTCCGCGCCGTGGCGGGGCCGGACCGCCGCGATCACGCCGCCTTGTCGAGCAAGGTGTGGACCTCGGCACGCAGGCCGGCGATTCCGGCGGCGCCGCCGAGCAGTTCGGCGGCCACCGGCCCGGGCGCGCGCAGAATCCCGAGCAGGACATGTCCGGTCTCGATGGACCTGTCCTTGCGCGCCAGCGCTTCGCGCAGTGACAGTTCCAGTACTTTTTTGGCGCCGGGGGTGAAGGGGATATGCCCGAACCGGCCGCCGCGGCGGCGACCGCGTGGAGCCCGGGATCCGTCGGAGGGGACGGCCCGGTCCAGGGCGTCGGCACCGAAGTTGGCTTCCAGACTCTCCCGTACCGCGTCCAGGTCGATACCGATGGACCGCAGCGCTTCGGCGTCGCCCGGCCCCAGCGGCTCCTCGGCGCCGACGGCGCCGAGGGATCCCTGCACACTGTCCAGCGTCAGGCCGCTCCCCTCGAGTAGCCCCTGTAGCTGTGGTCCGCCCTGTTCGAGCAGTCCCAGCAGCAGGTGCTCGACGCGGATTTCCGGCGAATGCAGTTCGCGCGCCTGTTCCTGTGCCGCGACCACCGCCATACGGGCGTTCCTGGCAAATCTCTCGAACATCTATCGACCCCTGCCTCTCCGGGTGTGTTTCTGGTGGACCGCTTGTTTGCTGACCTCGAGCGCGTCGGCGATGGCCTGCCAGGACCAGCCCTGATCGCGGGCATTGTTCACCTGGATCGCCTCGAGCCGTTCGAGGAGTCTGCGCAGCGCCAGCACCGCCCGTAGCCCCACCGCGGGGTCCGGGCTGCCCGCCGCCGCGGCCAGCGTGGCTGCTTCTGTCATGCGTCAATTTTTGTTGACACTCCGACAAATGTCAACAAAAATTGACGACAGGTCCACGCAATCGCGGCGCAAGAGCCGTGCAAGACGGGAAGAGGAACGTAACCGGCATGACGAAACACGCATCCGCGGCCACATTCGCGATCGAAGCGAACGACCTGGTCAAAGTATTCGGCACCCAGCGGGCCGTCGACGGAGTGAGTCTGGCCGTCCCGCAGGGGTCGGTCTACGGCGTGCTCGGACCGAACGGGGCGGGGAAGACCACGACCATCCGTATGCTCGCCACCCTGCTGCGTCCAGACGCCGGCAGCGCCCGGGTCTTCGGCCGCGATGTCGTCGCCGAACCGGGCGCGGTGCGGTCGCTCATCGGAGTGACCGGCCAGTACGCCTCGGTCGACGAGGATCTGACCGCCACCGAGAACCTGATGGTCTTCTCCCGGCTGCTGGGCTTGAGCCGGGCGGCGGCCAGAGCGCGGACGGCGGAACTACTCGAAGAATTCGAGCTCACCGATGCCGCGAACAAATCGCTGAAGAACTTCTCCGGCGGTATGCGCCGCCGGCTGGACCTGGCGGCGGGCCTCATCGCGACCCCGCCGCTGCTGTTCCTCGACGAACCCACCACCGGCCTCGACCCGCGTACCCGGGCCCAGATGTGGGAGACCATCCGCAGGCTGGTGCGGGGCGGCACCACGGTCCTGCTCACCACCCAGTACCTGGACGAGGCCGATCAGCTGGCCGACCGGATCGCGGTGATCGACCACGGCCGCGTGATCGCCGACGGCACCGCCGACGAGCTGAAGGCGTCGATCGGTGGTTCGTCACTGCACCTGACCGTCACCGACCGCTCGCAGCTCGAAACCGCCCGCCGGATCATCACCGAGGTCCTGCGCAGCGAAGCGCAGGCCACCCCGGAGGCCGGTCGGCTCACCGCCGCGCTGCCCGATCCGAACAGCACTACCGATTTGTTGATCAGGCTGCGCGACTTCGGTATCGCGGTGGAGGAGATCACCGTGTCCAAGCCCAGCCTCGACGAAGTCTTCCTGACCCTCACCGGCCGCCCGGCCGACACCGACACCGAACGGACCGCAGCATGACCACGACACTGACCGAACCCGCGCCCGTGACGGTTGCGCGGATTCCGGAGCCGGCGGCCCGGATCGGGCTCCGAAAAACCTTCGAGAACACCCTCACCATGGCCTATCGCGGCCTGCTCAAGATCAAGCACAATCCCGAGCAGTTGTTCGACGTGGTGATCCAGCCGGTGATCTTCACGCTGATGTTCACCTACATCTTCGGCGGGGCCATCTCCGGCGACGTGAAGAGCTATCTACCGGTCATCATTCCCGGCATCCTGGTGCAGACCGTCGTGATGACCTCGGTGGTCACCGGTGTGCAGCTCAAAGAGGATATGGAGAAGGGGGTCTTCGACCGCTTCAAATCCCTGCCGATAGCCCGGATCGCCGCCCTGTCGGGCGCACTCACCGCCGATATGGTGCGCTACGGCATCGCCTCGGTACTCACCGTCGTGATGGGCTTCATCATGGGCTACCGTCCCGAACCGGCCGGTGTCCTGCTGGCGGTACTGCTGGTCGTGGCCTGCTCCTTCGCCACCAGCTGGATCTGGGCCTTCTTCGGCGTGATCGCCAACAAGGCCTCGGCGGTGCAGGGCTATTCGATGCTCGTCATGTTCCCGTTGACCTTCGCCTCGCCGGCTTTCGTACCCAAAGAGACGATGCCGGGCTGGCTGCAGGCGTTCATCGACGTCAACCCGGTCTCCCATCTGGTGTGGGCCTGCCGGGATCTGATGAACACCGGGCATATCGGGATGCACGTGCTGTGGTCACTGGTGGGCGCCGCCGCGATCATCGCGGTGTTCGCACCGCTCACGGTACGGGCCTATATGCGCCGCGCATGACGGGTATGTGCCGCCGGGCCCGCTCAATCGGTCGCCGACCGGTGGAGCGGGCCCGGCGACGCGCCGACCGTATCGATCAATTCCAGGATCCGCTCGGCGGCCACCGTCCTGCGCAACCGCTGGGCCGCGTCGACAGCCGCGCCGACCCGGCGCTCGCCGAGCCGGTCCCGCCACAGTTCGTGATGCCGCTCCCAGCGCATGACCGGATAGTCCTGCCGGCCGTTCGCCACCGGCGCCAGCGCGATGAGTTCGACCCCGGTCGCGGACCCCGGGTCCAGAGCCAGCAGACCCGACCCGAGCGCACAGGCCACCGCGCCGAGCTGTGGCAGGTCGGGAACCGTGCCGAGCCGGTCCAGTGCGGTGACGGCCAGCTCCGGCACCAGCGGCGCGACCGCCTCGATCCGCCCGGCCAGTACATGCGCGGCGACGACCGTCGAACACATCAGCAATGCCCCCGGCCCGGGCGTGAATTCCCTTCCGGGCCAGCCCAGTAGATCCAGCGCACGCCGGAAATGGGCCAGCCCGGCCTCGGTATCGCCTTCGGCGAGTTCGACCTCGGCGAGCCCGGCGGCGATCGTCGACAGCCGGTGGTTACGCCGGATGGTCGGATCGTCGATCAATTCCAGTCCCGCCCCACCGGAACCGGACAGACCCAACGCGGCGGCGAGTTCCCGCCGCGCCCGCCCCGGCTCACCGATACCGGCCAGGCACACCGCCATGAACGAACGCACCTCGAGGCTTTCGTCGTAGGCACGGATCCGGTGCAGCAGTTCGGCGGCTTCCTCGTAATACGTGACCGATTCACGGTAGTGCGCGGTCTGCCCGTCGAGCGCGCCCAGATGCTGGACCACCATCGCCCGGCTCCACACCTCCAGCTCGGAGGTGAGCGCCCACGCGGCACGCGCGTCGCGACGGGAGGCGAAGATCCGGCCCATGTTCTCCCAGATGTTCGCCCGGGCCACCAGGGCGACCACTCTGATCTGCGCGGTGTCCGAACGCGCGCCGTCGGCGAGCAGCCGGGCCAGCCGGGTCACATCCGCGGGACATGTCAGCAGCTGCCCGAGATACCGCAGGGTCGCGTCCATCCCGGTCGCGTTCCGCAGCAGCGCCCGCACGCGGAATCGGACCACCGCCAGCTCGCGCGTATTGCGGCTCATGAAGGCCAGGTGCAGTGCGGTCATCCCGTGGCCCAGCAGGTACAGATCCGCGTAGGTCCCGGCCGCGCGCTCGGGCGGTGGCAGCGCGAGCAGCCGCGGAATCCACCCCATCAATTCCAGATGCGCGCCTTGGGCCACCCATCGCATGGAGACCGCCGGGAAGACCGCGTACACAGTGTGCCGGTCCCCGGCCGCCTCGGCCCGGCGCAACACCGCCACCAGGTTGTCGAGTTCCGCGAGCATGAGCAGGGCCGGCCCGAGCTCGTCACCTGCCAGATACCGCTGCGCGACCGCCACCGCGAATTCGCGGCCCCAGCCGGCCATCCGGGACTCCACGAGTTCGATCTCCACGCCGGTCCCGCCGTCCGCGGCGACCAGCTGCTGTTCGCCGAATTCGCGGACCGTCTCCAACATCCGATAACGCACGCCCGGCGCGGGATCGGTCTCGCTGTCGTCGTCCTCCACGACCGTCAGCAGCGATTGCCCGACCAGCCCGTCCACCGCCGTGGCGATATCACCCACCTCCGGCCCGCCCGCCACCGCTTCGGCCGCGTCCAGGGTGAATCCCGCGGGGAAGCGGCACATCCGGCGCAGCGCGATCTGCTGGGTGGGCTCCAGCAGGTTCCAGCTCCAGGCGATCACGGCGTGCAGTGTGCGGTGCCGCTCCGGAGAAGTGCGATCGCCGGTGCGCAACAGCGCGAAACGCTGATCGAGCCGCCGCTCGATATCCTCCACACTCATGGTGCGCACCCGGGCCGCGGCGAGTTCGATGGCCAGCGGTAGCCCGTCCAGGGTGTGACACAGCCGGGCCACGACCGTCGCGTCCAATCGCACCGACGGCCGGACCGCGCGGGCGCGCGCGGCGAACAGATCGGTGGCCGGTGACCCGGCGGCGTCGATTGCCAAGGGCGCCAGCGGATAGACCGTTTCCGCGGTGATCGCCAAGGGCGACCGGCTGGTGGTGAGCACCGTGAGTTGGGGGCAGCTGCCCACCAGATCGGCCACTACCAGAGCCGCACCGTCGATCAGGTGCTCACAGTTGTCCAGCACCAGCAGCATCGGCCGGGCCGAGAGCGCGTCGCGCAGCCGGCGACTGCTGTCGGCGGGCGGACGCACCTGCGGCAGGGCGCGATCGCGAACGGTCTCTCCCAGGCCCACCGCCCCCGCGATGGCGGTTTCGATATCCACCGCCGCGTCCCGGCTCGTCCCGTCCGGCCGCACCGAGGCCAGTTCCACCAGCACCACCGGCTGGGTGGCGGCCGATCGCGTGGCGAGTTCGTTGGCGACCCTGGTCTTTCCGGCGCCGCCGGGACCGAGCACGGTGGTGACCCGGGAAGTTCCGAGCAGGCGGCTCAGTTCGGCGAGATCGTCCGCGCGGCCGAGCAGTGCGTTGGGCGCGGCCCGCACCCCGACGGCCGCCGAGACCGGTACCGGGACCTCCGGTTCGGGTCGGCGGGGTGGTGTGCGGGGGGCGAATTCGCCGCGCAGGATCGCGGTGTTGAGTTCGGTGATCGCGGCACCGGGGTCGGTGCCGAGTTCGGTGGCCAGCATCGTGCGCAGGGCGGCGAACACATCCAGTGCTTCGCTGTCGCGGCCGGCGGTGGCGAGCAGCCGCATGAGATTCCGGGCCCGGGCCTCGTCCGCGGGCCGCTCCCGCGACTGCCGGCGTGCGATGGCGACCGCCCCGTCCAGATCACCCACTGCCTCCCGGGCCGCCCGCTCGATATCGTCGAGTCCCCCGGCGGTTTCCGCCGCCACAGCGGCGAGTTCCGTGGCCGGTTCACTCGGCGGCAGATCGGTACCCGGCTCACCGGACCACAGTGCGCGCGCCCGGCCCACGATCGCCAGCGCCGCCGGTGGATCGCCGGCGGCCAGCACCGTATCGGCTTGTCGGGCCAGCTGTTGTACAGCCGTCAGATCCAGCTGCTCCGGGCGCAGTACGACCCGGTAACCGGCCGGCCCGGCCTCCAGCACGCCGTCGGGCAGCGCAGCACGCAGGCGGGAGATCTGGGTGTGCAGGGCGTTCATCGGCGAGCGCGGCGGATCGCCGCCCCAGACCTCTTCGATGAGCACGGCCGCACTACGGCTGCGCCCCGGCCGCAGGGCCAGTGCCACCAGCAGCAACCGGGCCCGGGTCCCCGGCAGCACCACCAGTTCGGTGTCGCGGCGCAGCGCGATACGACCCAGCAGCGTCACCACGAGCGGTTCGTCCGTGGGCGCCGGGATCACGGGAGGACGGCCGTGCGAGCGGCCCGGATCGAGAACCATACCGACGTCATCGTAAGCGCTGCCCGGCCCGGCGAGCGCGTCGTTTTCACCGCGCCGCGGCGTCAGGCGGGCCACCGGCCGGTGGCCAGGAACTCCGTCAGGACCGCGGTCGGTGCGGTCAGGTCCCAGCCCTGGCCGGCGACCCAGTCATCGCTGAAATAGCTGTCCGCGTACCGTTCGCCGCCGTCGCACAGCAGCGTCACCACGCTGCCGCTGCGCCCCTCGGCCAGTAGTTGCGCGATCAGTCCGCACGCGCCCCAGAAGTTGGTACCGGTCGAACCGCCCACCCGCCGACCCAGCCCCCGGCTCGCGAATCTCGCCGCGGCGATGGAAGCCGGGTCGGGGACGTGGATCATCCGGTCCACCACCTCCGGCACGAACGAGGGCTCCATCCGGGGCCGGCCGATCCCTTCGATCCGCGACGGCATACCGGTCGTGTAGTCCCGCGATCCGGTCTCATAGGCCCCGTAGAACGCGGAGTTGTCCGGATCGACCACGGCCAGCCGGGTCGGATGCCGGCGGTAGCGCAGATAGCGGCCGATGGTCGCGCTCGTACCGCCGGTTCCGGCGCCCACCACGATCCATTCGGGCACGGGGTGGGTCTCCATGGTGAGCTGATCGAAGATCGACTCGGCGATATTGTTGTTCCCGCGCCAGTCGGTCGCACGTTCGGCGTTGGTGAACTGGTCCAGATAATGCCCACCGCACTCCGCGGCGAGGCGAGCCGCTTCGGTGTACATATCGGGCGGTCGCTGTACGTAATGGCATCGCCCGCCCTGGGCTTCGATCAGCGCGATCTTCTGCGGCGAGGTACCGGCCGGGACCACCGCCACGAACTCCAGGCCGAGCAGCTGGGCGAAATAGGCCTCGCTCACCGCGGTCGAACCCGAGGACGCCTCCACGATCGTGGTGCCCTCGGTGATCCAGCCGTTGCACAGGGCGTAGAGGAACAGCGAACGGGCCAGCCGGTGTTTCAGACTGCCGGTGATATGGGTGGACTCGTCCTTCAGGTACAGCTGCACATTCCAGTCCACCGGCAACGGATAGCGCAGCAGATGCGTATCGGCGCTGCGCTGGGCGTCCGCGTCGATGAGTCGGACGGCTTCGTCCGCCCAACCGCGCGGGTTGCCGCGGGCACAGCTTTTCACGCCGGGCCGCCGGAGCTGCCCGAATCCCCCCGCTTCGATTCCGCGTCCGGCGCGGGTTCGGCCGTGGACTCGGTTGCCGCGGTGGTGGTGTCCGCCGGACCCTCGACCACGGCGTCACCGCGTAGGCGGGCACGCAGTTGTGCCTTGTCCCGGCGGCGGCGTTCGTCCACGGCCGCGATATCGGCGTTCACCTTCCCGCGCAGGCCCTTGAACAGCGTGAGCGAGAGCGGCAACGCGATGACGATCGCGAAGAGAATGGCGACGACCAGCGGTATCTCCACCGTGACCACCGCCGCCCCCACCATGATCACGACGGTGAGTATCGCGACCAGCGCCAGCCTGGCCAGCGTGTAGAGCGCCAGGTTGCGTGCCAGTCGGCGGCCCGGCGACGTACCGGGCGCAGGGGCGGTCGGTTCCTCGGATGGGTTCGCGTCACTCACCTGACCAGCGTAAGCGACGGCCTGAACCCACCCGCACCGCGTATCCGTTTTGTCCATTACCTCCGCTTTACCAACAGTAGGTGGTTCGAACACCCGGGGGTCGCGGTGCCACTATGTCGGAATCCGATGAGAAAACGTGACGAAACAGAAAGGTTTGCCATGACCGCGATCGCCGTGGGGGTGCAGGAGAACCTGTTGACCCCGGGCCAGGTTGCCGCCCTGTTCCACGTAGACCCCAAGACCGTCACCCGCTGGGCGCACGCGGGACGGCTCGGTTCGCTGCGCACTCCGGGTGGACATCGCCGGTTCCGCGAATCCGAAGTGATGCGGTTGCTCGAATCGCTCACCACCGAGGCGACCGTCCGCGGCAGCTGAGTCGCACCACACCCGCAGGGCAGCTCGGCCGCTTCTTCGCAGCGCGGCTGAGCTCGGCCCGGCGCAGCGGGACCACCGGCGCCCGGCCGCCCATACCCACCGGCGCCTCCGGGAGCTAACCTCGTTGGAGGAGGTGAGCCACGTGATGTACCTGTTGGCACTCATCGCGATCGTGGCGATCGTGGTGCTGTGCTGGAAGGCATTCGGCCCCGGGCGTGACACACCCGCTCCGGGACCGGCCCGAAAGCGTGTTCTCGGCCCGGATGACGATCCCGAATTCCTCTGGCGGATCTCACGTCAGCAGAAACACCGGGACGGCGATCCGGGATCTGCCGAACACTGATCGCCGCACCCGCACAATGCCCGGCCGCGGGTTGTCACCCGCGGCTCGGCGGGCTGGTTCAATCGCCGGTGCTGTCCAGTTGTGGTAGCCCTTCCACGGCGCGCAATTTATCCGCGACGACGGCCAGGCGTTCGAGCGCCTCGGCGGGCAGCCCCACGGCGGTGCGCACCAATCTGAGCAGGGAGTCGGGCTCCAGACCGCATATGAGCGCGTTGTCGGCGGCCACGGTTGCGCGGTAATCGATATCGCCGCTGTTATCCGAACTGAAATTCTCCGAATCCACTGCCGCTCTCCTCATTGCTCGCCGCGCTATGGAGGGGAAATGACCGGTCAAACCCGATAAATCGCAGGCCGGGCCCTGTATATTTCAGCAAATAACTCGACCGAACAATAGCAACCGAGCATTGCGGCAGAGTAACGATCATTACGGTCGGAGAAATAGCCGGTCGATCAGGTCAGCCCGGAGTAGCTGTGCAGCCCGGAAACGACCAGATTGATGATGAAGAGGTTGAACAGCATCGCCACGAATCCGGCCACATTGATCCACGCGGCTTTGGTGTCCCGCCAACCCGAGGTCGCCCGCGCGTGCAGGTACGCCGCATAGAGCACCCAGGCGATGAACGAACAGGTCTCCTTCGGATCCCATCCCCAGAACCGTCCCCACGCCGCCTCGGCCCAGATCGCCCCCAGGATCACACCCGCACCGAAGAGCGGGAACCCGATGATGGTGGTGCGATAGGCCAGCCGGTCGAGCGTGCGGGCGTCGGGCAGCCGACGCGCGATCACCCCCAGGATGTTCGTGGATTCCGCGCCCTCGGGCTGACGCAACCGGTACAGGAACAGCAGACTCGCCACCCCCGACACGAGGAACACACCGCTGCCGAGGCTCACGATCGTGACGTGCAACGGCAACCAGAACGACCGCAACGCCGGCACCACCGGGGCCGCGTCGGTGTAGAGCACCGTGCCACCGAGGAACATCAGGATCAGCATGGGGACGAGCAGGAAGACCCACATGGACCGATAGCGCGCGTCGCGCATGAACACCAGACCGACCACCCCGGCCGCCGCGGTCGCCATGGCGACGAACTCGTACATATTGCCGAGCGGGAAACGGCCGGTCGAGAAACCGCGCAGCACGATCGAGCCCACATGCAGGGCCACCGCCACGAACAGCACCGAGAACGCGATATTGCCGAACCGCTCGGACAGCGGCACGGCCGGCGCCTCGGTGATCCGGCCCGGGGTATCGCTGCCGGCGGCCACGCCACCGGCCGGGACCATCTCCCGCTCGCTCACCTGCCGCACCCGCGCCGAGGCGTACTGCACGATCAATAGCACCAGCACCAGCGCGTATACGACGATCGCCGTCTTGTAGGCGAGGTCGCTGTAGCCGGCGAGCGTGTCGTCGATCGGCATCGTTGCATCTCCCGTGTTCGTACCGCGGTGCTCGATGGGCAGTTGCTGCCCGTGCGTGGTCGCCCACGCGGGTCCTGGGGGCGGCGATCAGTCGCCGGACGCGTCCAGCAGGCGGTGTCGCAGGCGATCGAACTCGCCGCCCCAGCCGGCCTGATCGGTACGGGCCAGCCCACCCATCTCTACTACGACGCGTCGTTGCTCCACGGTACCCTCCGGGGTCACCCGCAACCAGACCCGCCTCCGCGAAACCAGCAGCGAGACCAGCAGCCCGCCCATCATCACCAGGGCGCTGACCAGCACCCACTGCTGCGCCGGATCATGCGAAACCTGCAGGTTCACGAACTCTTCCGCACCGTCGAAACGCACCCGGGTCCCGCCGGGCAGTTCGGTGGTCTCACCCGGCCGCAGGTTCACCCGGGCCTCCTTGCTGAGCCTGCCCTGTGCCACCATCTCCTGGTCCAGCGCGAAGATCGACTGCGGGCGGCCGGTGTCCAGACCGGTGTCACCGCGATAGATATCCACCGCCACCGCCGGATCGGTCAGCTCCGGGTACACCGAGGTGAGCAGCGACCCGTGGAAACTGGCGGTAGGCGCGAACAAGCCCTCGATCGCGATCTGGTTCTGCCGGCGCTGTTCTTCGGTGGCGAACATCCCGCCCGGCGGATCGATGCGCAGCACGCCGCTGGACAGGAACGTCTGCATATCGTTGGGCTGCCACTGCACGGTTTCGGTGCGCGTCTCGCCGTTCGGGAAGGTCACGGTGAACGTCGGCGCATAACCGTGCCCCTGCAGATAGACCCGATCCCCGCCGACCCGCAGGGGATGGTTCACCTTGATGGTGGTATCCCGCCAGGTACCGGACTCCAGATCGGCGCCCTCCTGATACGAGATATCGGAGGTGAACATCTCGGCCTGGCCGTTGTCGAGGTAGTCGGCCCGGAAGTTCTTCACCTTCACACACATCGGGGTCATGCCGGTTCCGTCGTTCACGTTCCCCGCACGGAAGGAATCGAACACCGCCGGCGAGGTCGTGCAGAAGCCCGGCCCGTTGTTCGCGATGACGATGACATTGCCCTCATAACCGAACAACTTCCCGGCCGCGATGGCGATCAACAACCCGACCAGCGCCAGGTGGAACACCAGATTGCCCAGCTCGCGGGTGTAACCCTTCTCGGCCGACAGGGTGACCTCACCGTCGCGCTCGCCCGGCCGCATCTCGGTCCGCCAGCCGCGCAACCGAGTACGGGCCCGCGCGGCGATCTCGTCCGGAGTGCCGTCGAGGACCACCCGGTGATGGTGCGGCAACCGGGTCAGATTGCGCGGCACCCGCACCGGCGGGGTCCGCAACGCCCGATAGTGGTCCACGGTGCGCGGCAGGATGCAGCCCACCAGTGAAATGAACAGCAGCACATAGATCGCCGTGAACCAGAAACTGGAGAACACGTCGAACAGTTCGAACCGGTCCATCCACTCGCCGAGCACCGGCCGGTCCGCGATGTAGGTCGCGACCTTCTGCTCGTTCAGGCTGCGCTGCGGCAGCAGCGCACCGGGGATGGCGGCCAGCGCCAGCAGGAAGAGCAGCACCAGCGCGGTCCGCATGCTGGTGAGCGAACGCCAGGTGTTGCGCACCAGTGCCAGCACACGGCCCAGCGGGGATTGCCGGGGCGGATGAACCGGGGGCGCCTCGGGACGATCTGTCACGGTCATATCGGCAGCGTCACCTCGGCGACGAATCCGTCACGCACCCAGCCGACGAACTGATCCCAGGCCCCGGTCACCAAGGCCGCGCCCACCGCGACCAGCAGAATTCCGCCGATCACCTGGATCCGGCGGGAATTACGCCGCAACCAGCCGACCCCGCGCAGCGCGCTCGCCGACCCGAAGGCCAAGATCACGAACGGCAGCCCGAGCCCGAGACAGTAGGCGACGATCAAGGCCACACCGCGCACCGCGGTGGTGCCCTCGGTGCCGGCGGCCACCGCCATCACCCCGGACAGCGTGGGGCCCAGGCACGGAGTCCAGCCGAGTGCGAAAACGGCCCCGAGCAGCGGCGCTCCGGCGATTCCGGCGAGGCGCCGCGGTTCCATCCGGGTATCACGCTGCAGTGCCGGGATCAGGCCCAGGAAGGCCAGGCCCATCACGATGGTGACCACGCCACCCAGGCGCTGCAACAGATCCCGGTTGACGTTCAAAGTCTGGATGAGGCCGAAAACAGTGGCGGTGGCCAGCACGAACACCACCGTGAAACCGGCGACGAACAGTCCGGCCGCGCCGGCGACGCGCAGGCGTCCCGAATCGGGAGCAGGCGCCGGGACGGTATCCGCGGCGACGGAAGTCTCGGTGAGCACCGTCGTCGCGCTCCCGCTCGTGGTCGTCGCGGTCCGGCCGCGCCGAACCTGGTCCACGGTCGCCGGCGGTGCCTGTGCGCCGACGAGACCGGCCAGGTAGGACAGATACCCCGGCACCAACGGCACCACACACGGCGAGGCGAACGACACCAATCCGGCCAGCAGGCAGGCGCCGAGGGCAAGCAGCAACGGCCCGGTGGCCGCTGTCTGCTGAAACGATTCCCCCACTCCTGCCAGTACCGTCAACGCGAACTACGCTCCGATTCGCCCTCGGCGTTGTTCGCGCGCCGCTCGTCGCCGCGGCCGCCCGGCGCGGTCGAACCCCGGCCACCCGACGGGCGCGAACTCGACACCCGCCGGTCACTGCCGGGCTGCTGGGTCGCGGGCTGTAGCTCCCACGAACCGAGCGAGGATTTGACCAGCACCTCGGCGCGGACTCCGCGCGGTGGCCGGGTCGCCCCGTAGCGGCGTACGCCTCGGGATCGAAGACTTCTCATGATGCTCCCTCCGCGGCGATGCGTTGCACCACCGGTAAAAGATCTTCGGCGAGTAGGGCGCGCAAGAAAACCGCCGCTACCCGGTGGTCCCGATCCAATACCAGAGTTGTGGGAATGACACTGGTCGGGAAATTTCCACCGAGCGCCAGCAGCGTGCGCATCGACGGGTCGTAGATCGACGGATAACCGACGTGGTTATCGATAATGAAATCTCGTGCTTTGTCCTGCTGGAAATCACGGACATTGATCCCGAGGAAAGCGACCCCTAGATCTTTTGTCTGCTCGTAGACCTGTTCGAGCGCGGGGGCTTCGCCGCGGCAGGGCCCGCACCACTGCCCCCACAGATTGATGACGACCACCTGGCCCGGGAAATCGTCCACCGATACGTCCGCACCGTCGTCGGACATCAGGTCCGGCCCGGCGAGCTTGCCGATCGTGCCGCGCGCGGACGGCGGATCGTAGAAGATATCGGTCTGCCCGCCCGGCGAGACGAATTCGAAGGTGCCTCCGGTGGCCACGGCGTCGGTACCGGTCGAGCACGCCGACGCGGCCAGACACAGCAGGGCGACGAGCGCCGGCAAGAGCCGGAACCCGAATGTCGCACCTCGTCTCATCTGTTCTCTGCCTCCGGCCGACCGTTCATGCGCTCTGCCTTCGGGCGCACGAACGGGCGCCCTGCGTGGTCACGCTGCGCTACCGCCTCCGGCCGCTGACCGTTCATGCGCTCTGCCCTCGGGCGCACGAACGGGCGCCCTGCGTGGTCACGCTGCGCTACCGCCTCCGGCCGCTGACCGTTCATGCGCTCTGCCCTCGGGCGCACGAACGGG